>NZ_CP054839.1:305329-610659 GCF_018141105.1 Saccharopolyspora erythraea
TCGGTGGGCCACATCTCCACTCCAGCGGGTCGATCCGTGCAGCGTCTCGGGGATTGACTGAACCGTGCGGACCGCACCGCGTTCAAGCTGACTACACCTAACGGGTGGAGTGGCGCTTCACAGCCCGGAGCGGTGGAAGCGTCGCGTAGCGCAGCTGAGACGCCGAAATCCGGCACGGTCGGTGCGCTGCGGCAATACCGGAACGGCTGACTTGACTCGCCGTGGATCGAGGGCTTCCCACCGGTCTCGTGGGGTCGCTCGCCGCGGATTCGGAGGGGCGGTGCGCGTCTCGAAGGCCGCTCGGCGCGGATCGAGGGTGGGAAAGCGACCGGACCCCGACGGTCCCCGAAACCTGCTCCGGCCGCTCCCCCGTTTCCCGTATCCCCAGGGGCGTCGCTGAATCTGCATGCCGCACATCGCGACGTGCTTGAGTGTGAAGGTGCCGGAGGAGTCGGCACTACCATCTTTGGTCGAGTGAATTCGTCGACTCGGACGCTTCAGTTCCGTAATTCGGGGGCTGGCGCGCGCGTTTTTCCGGTGGTGGCGCGGAAAAAACGGACGAACCGCGGGCCGGCGGTGGTTCGCGCGAGTCGGAGTGAGCAGTGTCACATTCGTGCGGGCGTGCGCACGAAATGGCCGATCGGCCGAGGCGGAGTGGTCGGACGCGCGGTGTCATCGGGGGCGGCATCCGTACCCTGGCGGCAGTCGCCGTCCGCCGACCGGGCGACGGCATTCGGAATCAAATGGGCGAAACGGGCAAAATGCATGATTGAGTGGCTGGAGTCGATCCCGCCCGTCGCGATCTACCTGGCGGTCGGGCTGATCATCGGGCTGGAGAGCGTGGGCATCCCGCTCCCCGGCGAGATCCTGCTCGTCTCCGCCAGTGTCGCCGCGTCGCAGGGAATGGTGAATCCGGTCCTGCTCGGCTGCATCGCCGCCACCGGGGCGATCATCGGCGACTCGGTCGGCTACGCGGTCGGCAAGAAGTACGGGCGAGGACTGCTGACCCGCCTCGGCCGCCGCATGCCCAAGCACTTCGGCCCGAAGCGGATCGCCGCCGCCGAGCGCGCGTTCGACCGCTGGGGCGCGTGGGCCGTCTTCGGCGGCCGGTTCGTCGCGCTCCTGCGCATCCTCGCCGGACCGCTGGCGGGCATCCTCGGCATGCAGTACCGCAAGTTCCTGCTGGCCAACGCCACCGGCGGCATCGCGTGGGCGGGCACCGTCACCACCGTCGCGTACCTGTTCGGCGTGGTCGCCGAGCACTGGATCAAGCGGTTCTCGTGGGTCGCGCTGCTCATCACCGTCGTGATCGGCGTGGCGATCACGCTCTACGTCCGCCACCGCACCGAGCGCGCCGTCGAGGCCGAGGAGGCCGCCGAGGCCGACGGCAACGCGGACGCATCCCCGGAAGAGGCCGCGGAGGCTCTCAGCGGGACCGAGAAGGCCTAGCAAGAGAGGCCGTCCCTGGCCGCCCCCAAAGGCCATCGAGCCGCCCACGGCTCCGGCCTCGGACGCGAAGCCCACGGCTGAAACCCCGGCCGCGAAGCCGGCGGCTGCGTCCTCGACCACCAAGCGCTGCCTGCCCGGACGCCGATCGCTGCTTGCCGGGAACTGTCCGGACGCGAAAACGGCCGGTCGCCCGTCCGGGCTGGACGGGCGACCGGCCGTTCGGTCTCGGAGTCCGGGTGCGGTCAGCGGCTGGCGCGGTTGACCGCCGACACGATGGCGTGCAGCGACGCCTTCACCGTCGAGCTGTCGATGGCAACGCCCCACAGGACGTCGTCGCCGACCGCGCACTCCAGGTAGGCAGCGGCGAGGGCGTCGTCACCGGCGGTCAGGGCGTGCTCGCTGTAGTCCATGACCCGCACGTCGTAGCCGACCGTGCTCAGCGCGTCGACGAACGCCGCGATCGGGCCGTTGCCGCGGCCGGTGATCTCGCGCTCGTCGCCGTCCACGACCACCGTCGCGCTGATCGTCTCGTCGCCCGCCTCGCCGTCGAGGCGCTGGCGCACCAGCTCCAGCGGCGTCCGCGCCCCCAGGTACTCGTCGGAGAACACCGCCCACATCTGGTCCGGCGTGACCTCGCCGCCGTCCGAGTCGGTGCGCGCCTGCACCAGCTTGGAGAACTCGATCTGCATCTTGCGGGGCAGGTCGAGCTGGTGCTCGGTCTTCATGATGTAGGCGACGCCGCCCTTGCCGGACTGCGAGTTCACCCGGATCACGGCCTCGTAGCTGCGGCCGACGTCCTTCGGGTCGATCGGCAGGTACGGGACCTCCCACGGGTGCGCGTCGACCTCGGCGCCCGCCTTGGCGGCCTCCTCTCGCAGCGCGTTCAGGCCCTTGTTGATCGCGTCCTGGTGGCTGCCGGAGAACGCCGTGTAGACCAGCTCGCCGCCCCACGGGTGCCGCTCGTGCACCGGCAGCTGGTTGCAGTGCTCGACGGTCCGCTTGATGTAGTCCAGGTCGGAGAAGTCGATCTGCGGGTCGATGCCCTGGCTGAACAGGTTCATGCCCAGCGCGACCAGGTCGACGTTGCCGGTGCGCTCGCCGTTGCCGAACAGGCAGCCCTCGATGCGGTCCGCGCCCGCCTGGTAGCCCAGCTCCGCGGCGGCGATGCCGGTGCCGCGGTCGTTGTGCGGGTGCAGAGACAGCAGCACCGAGTCGCGGCGGGACAGGTTGCGGTGCATCCACTCGATCGAGTCGGCGTAGACGTTGGGGGTCGCCATCTCGACGGTCGCGGGCAGGTTCAGGATGACCGGCCGCTCGGGCGTCGGCTGCCAGATCTCGGTGACCGCGTCGCAGACCTCGGCCGCGTAGGACAGCTCCGTGCCGGTGTAGGACTCCGGCGAGTACTGGAAGCGGAAGTCGGTGTCGGGGTACTTGCCCGCGAACTCCAGGGCCATCTCCGCGCCCATGGTGGCGATCTTCTTGATGCCCTCGCGCTCCTCGCGGAACACCACGCGGCGCTGGAGGATCGAGGTGGAGTTGTAGATGTGCACGACCGCCTTCGCCGCGCCCTCCAGGGCCGCGAAGGTGCGCTCGATCAGCTCCGGGCGGCACTGGGTGAGCACCTGGATGCGCACGTCGTCGGGTACCGCGCCGTCCTCGATGATCTCGCGGACGAAGTCGAAGTCGGTCTGGCTGGCCGCCGGGAAGCCGACCTCGATCTCCTTGAAGCCCATCCGCACCAGCAGGTCGAACATTCGGCGCTTGCGCGCGGGCGACATCGGGTCGATCAGTGCCTGGTTGCCGTCGCG
Organism: Saccharopolyspora erythraea; assembly: GCF_018141105.1. NCBI lineage: Bacteria > Bacillati > Actinomycetota > Actinomycetes > Pseudonocardiales > Pseudonocardiaceae > Saccharopolyspora > Saccharopolyspora erythraea. The sequence goes on from NZ_CP054839.1 coordinate 308,587, forward strand.
CAGGTCGACCGCGCACCACAGCGGGGCCCGGGTGATCCGGTTGTCCGGCCAGGTGCGGTCGGGCAGGCGCACGTCCTCGACCAGCTCGTGGAACGGGCGGTAGCGGTGGAACGGCATCGAGCTGCCGAGCTGGGGGTTCCAGGGCTGCTGGTCGGCGGGCGCCGGGCGCGAGGGCCTGCGGACGCGGTTGGAGATCGGGGTCTGAGGTTCAGGGGGAATGCTCATCGCGGGGAAAACTCCTGCTCTGTTCGCTGCCGCGGGGTGCTGCGGATACCGGGGCTCCATCGGTTGCCGACCGGCGCGTTCGTACCCCGCGACGAGGGGCCGGTCTGATCAGACCCCGTCGCGGCGGCGAAGCAGGAGAACGCGTGCCACGGACCCAGGCTAACCGCAACCGTGGGCCGGTGTGCAAGCCGTCGTCCCAGATGGTGGGCACCGGACGGCCGCGAGCTGCGGTGTTCAGCACGCGGGTGTGACCGGGCAGACTGGGATCATGGCTGCCAAGAGAGGTCGGTCCGGTGTCGCTTCGCTGATCAACGGCGCCGGTTTCGTGATCGCCGCGATGCTGGTGCTGCACATCGTCTTCGTCCTGACGGGGTTCCCCACCGAGAACGGGCTCGCCGGTTCGGTGCGGCAGGCGGCGGAGCCGCTCGCGCTGTTCTTCCCGGGCATGCTCGACGCGGGCAACCAGGTCCTGCAGGTGATGGCCGACTTCGGCCTCGCCGCGGTCTTCTGGGTGCTGGTCGCCGGTCTGCTGGCCCGCGTGTTCGGCTGAGGTGGCGCCGTCCGGGCGCGGGGCTACCGGCGGGTAGGTCCGGCGTGCAACACTCCGCACATGTCCGAGAGTGATTCCGCGGCCGGCACCCACGAGGTCGGTGGCGGTCGCCGGCGCAGGCACCGGTCGTTCGACGCCGCGCGGGCGCGGGTCCGGGTGGCAGGCGCGCTGATCGCGGTCGTCCGCTGGATCGGCACGCTCGCGGCGGCTCTGCTCGCGCTGCACGTGGTGCTGACGATCGGCGGCGCGAACCCGGACAACGGCATCACGCGGTTCGTCGCGGACTGGGCGCAGCCGCTGGCGCTGGGCTTCTCCGACCTGTTCGTGCCGCAGGACCCGCAGCTGGCGATCCTGCTCAACTACGGCATCGCGGCGCTGTTCTGGCTGGTCGCGACCTCCATCGCGGTCCGCATCCTGCGGCTGCTCGCCCGCTGAGCCGGGGCGCGGATGGCGGGCGAGTTCAGCTACCGCGCCGGCGACGGTGTGCTCCTGCACGCGACCGCTGTCGGCGACGGGCCGACGGTCGTCCTGCTCCACGGCGGAGGACCGGACCACCGCAGCCTGCTGCCGCTCGCCCGCCGCCTGGCCGACCGCAGCGCCTTGGTCGTGCCCGACGTGCGCGGTTACGGCCGGTCGGTCTGCGCCGACCCCGCCAGCCACACCTGGGCCCGCTACGCCGACGACGTGGTCGACCTGCTCGACCACCTCGGCGTCGACCGCGCGGTGGTCGGCGGCACCGGCCTGGGCGCGACCGTCGCCATGAGGACCGCCGCGGCCCACGCCGACCGGGTGGCAGGCACCGTCCTGATCAGCGTCGAGGACATCGAGGACGACGAGGCGAAGCGCGCCGAGACCGCCTTCATGGACGCCTTCGCCGAGCGCGTGCGGACCGAGGGGGTCGAGGCGGCGTGGGAGCCGATCCTGCCTGCGCTCGCGCCGGTCATCGGCGGGCTGGTCCGCGACGCCATACCGCGGTCGGACCCCGCGAGCGTCGCGGCCGCCGCGGCGATCGGACGCGACCGGTCGTTCCGCACCGTGGAGGAGGTCGCCGCGGTCACCGCGCCGACGCTGGTCTTCCCCGGGATCGACGAGCGCCACCCGACCGCGCTCGCGGCCAGGATCGCCGAGGTCATGCCCAGGGCGAGACTGGTGCCCGCGGCGTTCTCCGCCGATCTCCGCACGGCCGACGACCTCGCCGCGGCGGTCGCTTCGGCCCTCTCGGAGTTCCTGGCCGACCTCCGCCGCGGGCGCCTCTGAAGTCCGCACCGGAACCGCCGAGCAAGGCGAGTCGAAGACAGCCGCTCAGCCCTCGCGGTCGAGCTGCTCCAGCACCTCGCGGACGACCTCGGCGGCCTCCCACACGTCTATGTAGCGCAGCCACGACGGCGCGAAGCTGAAGCGCAGCACGTCCGGGTCGACGAAGTCGACCACCACGCCCCTCGCGAACAGCTCGGCCACCACGAGCTGGGCCCGCGGGTGGCGAAGGCTCACCTGCGGCCCGCGCCGCCTGCCGCGTCTGGGCGGCACGATCTCGACGCCGGGCGCGCGCAGCAGCCGGTCGACGAACAGCGAGACCAGCCCGTTGGTCTTGGCTTCCAGCTCGGCGCCGGACACCCCGTCCAGCATCGACAGCCCGTTTCGCAGCTCCGACAGCGCCAGCGTCGACGGCGCTCCGCTGAAGCCCGACGCGGTCTGGGTGAGCACGCCGTCGCAGCTGCGGTCGCGCCCGCCCAGCTCACGCTGGTGGCGTTCGGCGACGAACCAGTAGGCCGGTGCGCCGGGGCCGCCGCCGAGGTAGCGGTGGCCGCAGCCGACGGCGAGGTCGGCGTTCCAGGCGTGCAGGTCGACGTCGAGCGCACCGGCCGACTCGCTGAGCTCCCACAGCACCAGCACGCCCTGCTCGTGCAGGGCCGCCGTCGTGGCCACCGGGTCGCGCACCGCTCCGGACCGGACGTCGGTGTGCGACAGGGCCACCACCGCAAGCCGGTCGAAGGGCAGCTCCGCCAGGTCGTCGAACAGCAGCAGCTCGGTTCCGGTGTAGGCGGCCGCGGAGCGGGCGAGGTAGTGGTCACTGGCGAAGCAGTCCCGGCCGACGGCCAACGCGGGCTGCTCCGGGCGCAGCCGGGAGGCCGCCACCAGCGCCTTGAACAGGTTGACCGACGTCGTCTCGGCCACGGTCAGCTCGCACTCGCCGGCCCCGATGAGGCGGGCCAGCTTCGCGGCGCACGTGCGCGCCTCCAGCTCCCAGTCCGGGGCGAAGCGGCGTGCGCAGCTCTCCATCCAGCGGTGCTCGGCGAACTTGCGGAGCCGGGCGCTGGTCCTGCTCGGAGCCGCGCCACCGCTGTTGCCGTCGAGCCGGATCAGGCCAGGGGGAAGCTCGTAGCGCACACGCAGACCCGCGAGGGCATCGGCACTGTCGAGTGCCGTCGCTGCAGGTCGCGTGCTCGTCCACACGAGTGAAGTATTACTCCATTACCCTACGGTAAGTGTCCATTTCACCATCTTGGTTCAAGTCTCAAATGAATTCATGGTGCGTTCGGAGCCGCCTGGCTGGGCCGTTCGGCATGATGGCGGGTCGGCCAGCGGGCAGAGCCCGGGGTGTGATCGACACGCCCGGTGCACGGGTCAGAACAGCGCCTCGCCCCAGGTGTCGGTGAACACCAGCTCGGACAGCGGCTTGCGGGCGCGTGGCGCGGCCTCCTTGGCCTGCAGCCGCTCCGGCAGCTCCGCGGGCGAGCCGTAGCCGCCGACCGCGATGGCCACCATAGGCTCGAACTCGCCCGGGATCGCGAACTCCGCGCGCGCCGCGTCGCGGTCGAAACCGGCCATCTGGTGCGCGACCAGCCCCTCGGCCACGGCCTGCAGCACCAGGTTCTGGCTGGCCAGCCCCAGCCCGTACTCGCCGTAGGGCATCGGCTCGCCCTCGTCGCCGACCACCCGCGCCACGCCGATGGCCAGCGCCGCCGCGGGTTCGGTCCAGCCGCGGTTGCCGCGCGAGAGCGTGGCGTGGATGCGGTCGAAGGTGCCCTCGCCCCGCCTGCCCGCGATGTAGCGCGCCGGCTGCGTGTTGCCCCACGAGGGGGCCCAGCGCGCCGCCTCGAACAGCGCGGTGAACTGCTCGTCGGTCAGCTCCACCGCCGGGTCCAGCGCCCGCGGGCTCCAGCGCTCGGCGATCAGCGGGTGCAGGGGGACCGAGGAGTCCGCGGGTTTGGCCGACTCCGCGGGACCGGCCGGGCTCCCGGGCTCGGCGGAGCGGGCGTGCGCGCGTTCGTCAGCGGTCATCGAGCGCCTCCCGATGTCACATCGCGTAGGGCCATGCGGTCAGAGAGTAGGCCCCGAACCAGGACCCGAAGCAGACCAGCAGCACCGCCGTGCAGACCGCCGTCGTCGTGCGCCGGTTGGCCAGTCCGATGGCCACCGGTACCAGCAGCGGGAACGCCGGCAGCATCAGCCGGACCTTGGAGTACATCAGCCCGTCCGAGCCGAGGTCGAGCACCAGCACCGCCGCGGCGAACGCCACCAGCGGCCACGCCATCCGGTAGCGCAGGCACAGCACGAACAGCACCAGCGCGGCCAGCACTATCCAGGCGGTGAAGGTCTCCAGCACCGACTTGTCGGAGGTCAGCGTCTCGACGACGAACTCCGAGGTCCGCGCGCCGCCGTCGAAGGCCGACGACCAGCCGCGCTGCTGGAGGTCGAAGTAGCCGCCGGGCTTGCCGGTCTGCAACCCGACCCAGCCGACGTAGGCGAGCATCCCGGCGGGCGCGAGCAGCATCGCCAGCAGCGGCCGCCACAGCTCCCGCCGCCGGACGATGGCGATCAGGGCCGCGAGCCCGACCACGGCGATCAGCGCGGCCGCGGTCGGCCGCACCAGCCCGGCCCCGGCGCAGCACAGACCGGCCAGCAGCCACTTGCGCTCGACGACGCCGATCAGCGCCCAGATGGACAGCGCGCAGAACAGCGCCTCCGAGTAGGCCATGGACAGCACGACCGACATCGGCGCCGCCGCGAACAGCACCACCAGCAGCAGCCCGGTTCCCTCCGAGCCGCCGAAGCGCCTGCCGATCCGGGCCAGGCCGTAGGCGGCCACCACGCCGCACGCCAGGCTCACCGTGATCGCCGCGCCGAGCATGCTCACGCCCGGGAGCAGGCCGACCAGCCGCACCAGCAGCGGGTAGCCGGGGAAGAACGCCAGCGGTGTCTCCGGGTAGCGGTTGCCGAACCCGTCGACCATGCCCGGGTCGACCCCGCCGTAGCCGTGCTCGGCGATCTCCAGGTACCACTCGCCGTCCCAGGCGCCGAGGTTGTCGGAGAGAGATTCGTCATTGGCCGCCGACAGCCACGCCAGCACCAGCAGGCCGAAGAACCGGATTGCGAGGTAAACCACACCCGGGGCCACCAGGAGCAGTCCGCGGCGGTGTTCGCGCAGCGCATCCCGGACGGCGGCGGGCCAGTGGTCACCGGGACGTTTCTGCTGGTTGCGGACTGTTTCCGCGGTGTTGCGCCGCTGCGGGTCCAGGGCTCCCGGGGAGGTGGGCACCGCGCGCCTCCGAACTTGTCGACAAAACGGCCTCCCAGGCTAGTCCCACGTTGCCGGAGTAGGGCGAGGCGGTAACGATTCGGTAGGCTGTACCGGCAGCGGAGCGACCTGGTAGAGGCCGCTTCGGCCGTTCGGGCCGAGCTGCTCTCCACGGGTCGCGGGGTACCTCCGGCGCCGGTCACGGCCGGTTTCGGCGGCGCTCTTCGTCCATCCGGCGTCAGTGCGGGGACAACCCGCACCCGGGGCGACCGCAGCCTTGCGAGGCACGGCCCGAGGAGGTTTTTTCACGTGGCGCTCGTCGTCCAGAAGTACGGCGGTTCTTCACTCGAGAGTGCCGATCGCATCAAACGGGTCGCAGAGCGCATCGTCGAGACCCGCAAGGCGGGCAATGACGTGGTCGTCGTGTGCTCGGCGATGGGAGATACCACTGACGAGCTGCTCGACCTCGCCCAGCAGGTCAACCCGGCCCCGCCGGAGCGCGAGCTCGACATGCTGCTCACCGCCGGTGAGCGCATCTCCAACGCCCTGGTCGCGATGGCCATCGAGGCCCTCGGCGCCGAGGCCCGTTCGTTCTCGGGCTCCCAGGCCGGTGTGATCACCACTTCCGCCCACCAGAACGCCCGCATCATCGACGTCACGCCCGGCCGGGTGCAGGAGGCCCTGAAGCAGGGCCAGGTCGTGCTGGTCGCCGGTTTCCAGGGCGTCGCCCAGGACACCAAGGACATCACGACGCTCGGCCGCGGCGGCTCGGACACCACGGCGGTCGCGGTGGCCGCCGCGATGAACGCCGACGTGTGCGAGATCTACACCGACGTCGACGGCGTCTACACCGCGGACCCGCGCATCGCCTCTGATGCCAAGCACCTCGACCGCATCACCTACGAGGAGATGCTCGAGATGGCGGCGACCGGTGCGAAGGTGCTGCACCTGCGCGCCGTCGAATACGCCCGCCGCTACGGCGTGCCCCTGCACGTCCGCTCTTCGTACTCACCCAAGTCCGGAACGATCGTGTCCGGCAGTGTGGAGGACCTTTCCGTGGAACAGGCGATGATCACCGGCGTCGCGCACGACCGGTCGGAGGCCAAGGTCACCGTGCGCGGTGTGCCGGACAACCCGGGTATCGCGGGGCGGATCTTCCGCGTGATCGCCGATGCCGAGATCGACATCGACATGGTGCTGCAGAACGTCTCCGGCACCGCGTCGGGCCGCACCGACATCACCTTCACCGTGGCGCGCAGCAACGGCGCGCTGGCGGTGACCGAGCTGGAGAAGATCAAGGACGAGCTCGGCTTCGAGCAGGTCGTCTACGACGACCACGTCGGCAAGGTCTCGCTGGTCGGCGCGGGCATGCGCTCGCACCCCGGCGTCACCGCGACCTTCTGCGAGGCACTGTCGCAGGCCGGCGTGAACATCGAGATCATCAACACCTCCGAGATCCGGATCTCGGTGCTGATCCGTGACACCCAGCTCGAGGACGCCGTCGGGGCGCTGCACGCGGCGTTCGAGCTCGGTGGCGACGAGGAAGCCGTCGTCTACGCGGGGAGTGGTCGCTGATGGCCGAGCAGAACGCGCGCCCGACCGTCGCGATCGTGGGTGCCACCGGCGCGGTCGGCACCGTCATGATCGACATCATCAACAACCGGTCCTCGGTGCCGTGGGGTGAGATCCGGCTGATCGCCTCGCCGCGCTCGGCGGGCAAGAAGATCACCGTGCGCGGTGAGGAGCGGACCGTCGTCGCGCTCGCGCCGGAGGCGTTCGACGGGGTGGACATCGCCCTGTTCGACGTGCCGGACGAGATCTCGGCGCAGTGGGCCCCGGTGGCCGCCGAGCGGGGCGCCATCGCGGTCGACAACTCGGGCGCGTTCCGGCTGGATCCCGAAGTGCCGCTGGTGGTGCCCGAGGTCAACGCCGCGAAGGTGCACGAGCGGCCCAAGGGCATCATCGCCAACCCCAACTGCACGACCCTGTCGATGATGGCCGCGCTCGGTGCGCTGCACCGCGAGTTCGGCCTGCGCGAGCTGGTCGTCGCTTCCTACCAGGCCGCCTCCGGCGCCGGGCAGGAAGGCGTGGACCGCCTCTACGCCGAGGTCTCGGCGGTTGCGGGCAAGCAGGTCGGCGTGCGCGGCGGTGACGTCGCGGAGGCGCTGTCGGCGGCCGGGCTGCCGGAGGAGACCCCGTTCAAGGCGCCGCTGGCGATGAACGTGGTGCCGTGGGCGGGTTCCCGCAAGGACGACGGGTGGACCTCCGAGGAGCTCAAGGTCCGCAACGAGTCCCGCAAGATCCTGGGCATCCCGGAGCTGAAGGTGTCGGCCACCTGCGTGCGGGTGCCGGTGCTGACCACCCACTCGCTGGCGGTGCACGCCACTTTCGAGCGGGAGGTCACCATCGACCAGGCGCACAAGGTCTTCGGCTCGCAGCCGTCGATCGTCCTGCAGGACGACCCGGACAACGGCGTGTTCCCGACCCCGGCGGCGGTCGTCGGCGGCGACCCGACCTACGTGGGCCGGGTGCGCCAGGCGCTGGACTTCCCGAACACGCTGGACTTCTTCGTCTGCGGTGACAACCTCCGCAAGGGGGCCGCGCTCAACACCTACGAGATCGCGGAGACCCTCGCGGCGGGCAAGTAGGCACCGACGTCCCACGCGGTGCGCGGGCGGGTTTCACGGCGAACGGCGTTCTCATCCCCGGCGGGAGGAGGACGCCGTTCGCCGTTCAGGCCCTCGTCAGTGCGCCGGCGCGTTCGACGTCCTGGGCGAGCAGGTGGTGGTTGAGCGCGATGGCTGCGGTCGAGCCGGCGCCCGCGGCGCTGACGAGCTGCGCCGGGGAGTCCACGACGTTGCCCGCCGCCCACACCCCGGCGACGCTGGTGCGGCCCGAGGCGTCGGTGGTTACCCAGCCGTCGTCGCCGACCTCGCAGCCCAGCTCGGTGAGCATCCGGTCGTTCGGCACGAAGCGCGGGCCCACGAACACCGCCTTCCTCCCCACCTCACGGCCGTCGGCCAGCTCGACGGTGAGCCCGTCGCGCGCTGACAGCCGCGCCACGTCGCCGTCGATGACGCGCACGCCCCAGGCGGTCAGCCGCTCGCGCTCCCCGGCTTCGAGCGCGATCCGGTTCGGGAAGAACGTCACGTCGTCCGACCACAGCCGCACCAGCGCGGCCTGGTGCAGGGTGAACGGACGGTTGTCCCCGCCCACCACCCCGATGGGCTGGTCACGCACTTCGTGCCCGTGGCAGTAGGGGCAGTGCAGCACGGTGTCGCCCCACCGGTCGCGCAGGCCGGGGATCTCGGCCAGCTCGTCCCGCAGCCCCGTGGCGACCAGCACCCCGCGTGTGCTCAGGTCCGCGCCGGAGGCGAGTCGCACTGCGAAGCCGCGCTCCGCGTGCTTGACGGCGACCGCCAGTCCCTCGACCACCTCGCCGCCGTACCCGGCCAGCTCGCGCCGTCCGGCAGCGAGCAGCTCCGCGGGGGCCATCCCGTCGCGGGACAGGAAGTTGTGCAGGTGCGCGGACGGGGCATTGCGCGGTTCTCCCGCGTCGACCACCACGACCCGCCGGCGGGACCGGGCCAGCAGCGTCGCGGCCGACAGGCCCGCCGCGCCACCCCCGAGCACCACGGCGTCGTACCGGGTCGCGTCCATCTATTCCTCCCCAGGCTTTTCCGGCCGCTTTCCCGGCGGCCACGGCGTGATCTAGGCTGGAAAAGGTAACAGGTAGTTCGCTGGTTAACAAAGTGTGGTGTGATCATGCTGCCGCTGCAGGCGCGCACGGTGGAGCTCTGGCGCGAGCGCAACCCCGAGTTGGACACCTCGCCGATGGAGGTGGTCGCGCTGGTCAAGCGGGTGCGGGTGCTGCTCGACCGGGCCGTCGAGGACCTCTACGACGGTGCAGCGCTGACCATCGCGGAGGTCGAGCTGCTGGTCCCGCTCCGTCACGCCGACGAACCGGTCACCGCTGCCCGCCTCGCCGCCCGCCTGGGCATGTCGCGCGCGGGCATCAGCAAGACCCTGGCGAAGCTGGAGAAGCGCGGGCTCATCACCCGTGCCGCCAACCCCGCCGACCGGCGCGCGGCCCTGATCCGCATGACGCCGGAGGGGGAGGAGGTCATCGACGACCTGTTCCCGCGGGAGCTGGAGGCCCACGGCAGGCTGCTCGCCGGCCTCGGAGCGGATCGCGAGCGCGTGGTCGAAGCGCTCACCCGCTTCGCGGAGGCGATGGAGGCGCAGCTCGAGGAGTGAATTCGGCACTCGAACGTGTGTTTGTGTGGTTGATCCGTGGCGATCGGCGAAGGCTCCGGGGACTTTCGAGACATGCCCCCGATCTCGTGTCCCGACCACCTGTTGACCATCGAGGAGTTCGACGAGCTTCCGGAGGACGGTTCGCGCCGGTACGAACTGCAGGAAGGTGTTCTCCAGGTGAGCCCGAAAGCCGCGGCGGGCATCCAGGGTTACTGGGTCCTGGAGATCGACGACGTCGTGAAGCTGACGGCGAGCCGTCTGATCGGCGAGGTCTACGAGGTGGACTTCCGCGGAGGCGGGATGTTCAAGACAGTCCACCCGTTCGAGCTGGAACTCGACCTCGACGCGCTGGTCAGGCGCTCGGCCTGACTCCGGGCGCGCCTCATCGGCGACCGCCGGGGACGGTCGCCGACGATGCCCGAGATGCGAATCCGCTTCGCGCGAGTGGCTCTGGCGAGCCACTTGAAGCCCACCCGGGGGCTTCAAGCGAGCTGGGCCTGCCACATCCAGTGCGACTTCTCCAGCTCGGCGGCGATGCTCAGGAGCAGGTCCTGGGTGACCAGATCGGTCTTGTCCGTCTCGTCGATGCGCATGCGCACCCGGCTGATCAGCTCGGAGAGCGCCGAGACGATGTACTCGATCACCTCGCGGTCGTTCTTCCAGCCCGCCTCGAACGTCGGCAGGCCCGAACCGGACGCGACCGTGCTCGACCGGCCGTCAGGGGAGACGCCGATGGCCGATGCCCGTTCGGCGACGTCGTCGGCGAACGACCGTGCGGTGTCGATCAGCTCGTCGAGCTGCAGGTGCACGTCCCGGAAGAACTTGCCCACGACGTTCCAGTGCGCCTGCTTGGCGACCAGGTGCAGGTCGACGAGGTCGAGCAGGGTGCCCTGCAGGGCCTTGCCGGTGACGTCGCGGTCGGAGTCGTTGAGTGCGCTGGTGATCGGCGCCTTGGCAGCCGTCTTCGTGGCCATGGGGCGGATACCTCCGTAGCGAGCTCGGTGGTTGGCAGTCAGCCTTGCCCAGGGGATACCCACCTGCGCCCGAAGTTCACCTGCGGCTGTTCGCGAAATCCACCACCTGCTGGCCGATCGTGCGCAGCGTCCGGGTGACCTTCTCGTCCTCGCTCTCGCCCTCCGGCCCGAGCTGGGTCTCCGCCGAGTTCACCGCCGCGCCGAGCGGCGTGGGCCACCCGCGCAGCGAGTGCACCACAGAGCGCAGCGCCTGCAACGTCGTGACGGTGGCCTGCCAGCCGTAGGCGACGCCGATGCAGCCGACCGCGCGGCCTTCCAGGTAGACCCGCTCGTCGCCGCGCAGGTCCTCCACGTAGTCGAGGGCGTTCTTGATCAGGCCCGAGATGGTGCCGTGGTAGCCGGGGGAGGCGATGACCACGCCGTCGGCGGCGCGCAGGGCCTCGACGAGCTCGATCGCGTTCTCGGTGCGCTCGGGCACCTGCGGGTCGTAGAACGGCAGGGCGAGGTCGTTGCCGGTGATCGCGCGGACCTTGGCGCCGGCGTCGCGGGCCCCGGCCAGGGCCGCCCGCATCGCGCGTTCGGACTGCGAGTCGGGCCGCACCGACCCGCCGATACCCACCACGGTCAACGTCATGCACGAAATCCTTCCATCAGCGTCCCCGACGCGTCCGCCCATCGGGACGCGGGACACGCTACGACCTCCAGCGAGGTCGAAGTCAAAACCGCCGGTGCCGGGGCCGGGGAGTCGCGCGGCGGCAGTGCCGCGCGCCACGCTACTTGCGGGTAACCTCCATTTCGACTGTTCTCGCCCGGGAAGGTTCGCTCATGCCGAAGGCCATCGAACGAGTAGCGCTCCAGGCGCAGGCGCTCGCGCTGCGCACCGCCCTCGCGTTGCCCCAACCGGTCCGCCGGGCCATCGCGGGCCCGCCGATCCGCATCGACGGCGGCGAGCTCGCGCTCGACGCGCAGCTGCTGCTCAAGCTGCAGCACCTCAGCGGCAACCGGAACCTCTCGGCGCCGACCGTCGAGATCGCGCGGGCGGCGATGCTGCAGTCGACCCACCTGCTGCCGCACGCGCCGGTCAGCGGCGTGTCGGTCGGCGAACGCAGGGTGCCGGGCGCCACCGGCGAGCTGGCCGCCCGGCTGTACCGGCCGCACCAGCTGACCGAACCCGGTGAGCTGCTGGTCTTCTACCACGGCGGCGGGTTCGTCATCGGCGACCTGGACAGCCACGACGACGTGTGCCGCTTCCTGGCCAAGCACGCCGGCGTCAGGGTGCTGGCGGTGGAGTACCGGCTCGCCCCGGAGAGCCGCTTCCCGGCCGCGTTCGACGACGCGCTCGCCGCCTACCGCTACGCGGTGGACAACGCCGCCGCGCTGGGCAGCTCGCCGGGAGCGATCGCGGTCGGCGGCGACAGCGCGGGCGGCAACCTGGCGGCGGTGGTCGCCTACCACGCTGCCCGTTCCGGCCTGCCCAAGCCGAGCCTGCAACTGCTGCTCTACCCCGCCGTCGACGCGACCAAGCGCCGCCGCTCCCGCGAACTCTTCGGCGAGGGCTTCCTGCTCACCGACCGCGACATGGACTGGTTCATGGACCACTACGCGCCGGACGTCGGCGAGCGGGGGGACCACCGGCTGTCGGTGCTGCTGGCCGACGACCTGACCGGGCTTCCCCCGGCCTACGTGGTCACCGCGGGCTTCGACCCGCTTCGCGACGAGGGCCGCGCCTACGCCGAGCGCCTGGCGGAAGCGGGCGTCCCGGTGATCGACCGCTGCTTCGACGACCTCATCCACGGCTTCGCCAACATGCGGCCCGCCGGCGGACGCTTCGGCGAGGCCATGTTCGAGATCGCGGGCACGCTGCGTGCCGCGCTGGCGCTGCGCGTCTGATCAGCCGGGCACTGGCACCGCGCGGCTGACCTTCCGCGACGCCAGGGGGCGCGTCGGACTGAGCGCTAGCGCTGCGGTTCTCACCAGTAACCCTCGTGCGCGACCAGGGCCTCCTTGGCCAGCAGCGGTCCCTCGACCGCGATGGTTCGGGCGGCCTTGGCGAACACCTCGGCGGCGGGCAGGTCCAGCCCGGGGCGCTGCTCCCCCCGGAAGGACGCCAGCCGCCTGCCGTCCAGCGCGAAGACCAGCCGGCCGAGTCCGGAGGACACCATCGCCGCCGAGCACATCGCGCAGTTCTCGCAGCTCGTGTACATCGTGGTCGCGGCGGCCGTGGCGGCGTCGAGGTGCCGCGCGGCCCACACGGCGAGCTTGAGCTCGGGGTGCGCGCTGATGTCCCGGTCGGTGTGCACGGTGTTGACGTCCTCGGCGAGCACAGCGCCGTCGGGGCCGGCCAGCAGTGACCCGAAGGGCTCGTCACCGCGTTCGCGGGCCAGCACGCTCAGCTCGATCGCGCGGCGCAGGTGCCGCAGGTCGTCGTCGGTCACGGTCCCTCCCGGGGTCGGCGGTGCTCCCAGTCTCGCGCGGGTGTGCGCGGCGTCGCCGCGCAGCCGCAGCGGGAGACGGCCGGCTCCAGCAGCGGGCGCTACGCCTCCGAGCCGACCAGCTCCCGGAGCCGGTCGAGCAGCTCCTCCCGGCTCTGGCAGCCGAGGCGCTGGCGGATGCGGCCGATGTGGTGCTCGACGGTCTTGGCCGAGATGAACAGCCGCTTGCCCACCTGCTTGTAGGTGAGCCCGGCCAGCACGAGCTGCGCGACCTCGCGTTCGCGGTCGCTGAGCAGTTCCCCGTCGCCCGCGTTGGCCGACATCGCCCGCGGCCGGGGCTGCTTGCCCTGCAGCGCGCGGGCGCACTCCAGCAGCGCGAGCATGGCCTTGCGGTCGGCGGTGCGGATCGCGGCCTGACCGGCGAGGCGGGCGCCGTCCCAGGTCAGGCCCGCCGCGTGCAGGCCGCGGGCGGCCCGCTCGGCCTCGTCCTGGTCGACCTGCCCGTCCAGCACGCGCAGCCACGTCCGGGCGGCCTCGGCCATCGCCGCCGACATCGGGTTGTGGTGGGCGGTCTCGCCCAGGTCGGCGGCGTACCGCGCGGCGGAGTCCATGTCCTCCACGACCACCGCCGCCTGCAGGCACTTCCAGGTCAGCATCGACGTCCACAGCGGCGGGTTGCCGAGCCCGCGCAGCAGCGCCTGCGCCTCGTGCAGGTAGGGGGCCAGCCAGTCCTGGTCGTGCAGGCGGGCGGTCGCGACCACGAGCTCGCCCAGCGGCAGCAGGCAGAACAGGTCCGGCGAGTGCTCGGCGGCGGCCTGCCGCGCCTGGCCGCGGATCGCGGTGAGGGCGGTCATGTCGTTGTCCCGTCCGGCGATGCCGGCGTGCAGCGCGGTGGCCAGCAGCCGGTCGCGGGCGGCGAGCTCGGCGGGCACCGAGCCCAGCGCCTGCCGCGCGGTCACGGTGTCGCCGCGCATCAGCGGCACCCATGCGGCGAGCAGCCGGTGCCGCGCCTCGAGCAGCGGTCCGCCGCTGCCCGACTCGACGGCCTTGGCGAGCGACGACTCGGCGACCTCGAGTTCGCCGCAGTGCAGCGCGACGGTGGCGGCGATGGCGGCCGGGCTGTCGGGCAGCATCACCCCCGGCCCGACCGGGTCGGCCAGCGCGGCGGCTCTGACCAGCGTGGACAGCGCGCTGGTCGCGGCGCCGGTGACCGACTCGCGCACGCCGTCGGCGAGTTTCGCCGCCGCGCCGGAGAGCGAGGTGGGCGGGCCGGACTCGCGCCGCGAGCCAAGCAGCTCGTCGGCTTCGCGCAGCCGCCCGGTACCGACCAGCCCGACCGCGGCGTAGGCGGTGTCGCCGGACCAGCGCAAATTGTCGACGGACCACGCGCACAGGTCGGCCGACTGCGCGAGCAGCCCGCGGTGGGCCAGCACGCTCGCCGCGACCTGCACGCCCAGTGCGCGGTCGGGGACGGCGGGGTCGACGATCACCTGGTCGGCCAGCCGCAGAGCCTCGTCCAGCCGCCCCGCGGCGGCGGCTGCGCGGGCGCGGCGGGCCGCGACCCGCGGCTCCGGGACGCCCGCCGAAACCGCCGCGTCGAACAGGCGGCCCGCCAGCTCCGGCGCTTCGGCCAGCGCCTCGTCGCCGCCCTTCTCGAAGGCGGCCGAGAGCGTCGCTTCGGGCAGCAGCGCGACCCGGGCGCCGAGCAGCGGGCGGACCAGCGGCAGCACCGGCCCGCCGCGCGCGAGCTGCGCGTCGACCAGCCATCGCACGATGCCGAGCCGCACCTCCAGCGGGGTCAGCAGCTGGGCGGCGGCGCGCACGATCGGCCACGGCATGTCGTGGTCGTCGACCAGGCCGCCCGAACGCACCGACGCCAGCGCTCCGGCGACGTGGCCCGGGTCGAGCCCGAGGACCGAGGCGAGCACCTCCGGGTGCGGGGCGGCGCCGACCGACATCGCCGTCACGCACGCCCGCGCGTGCTCGCCGAGCTGGTCGAAGTCGTGGCGGAACTGCTCCAGCGCGAGCCGGGGCAGCGTCCTGTCCCCGAGTTGTGACGGTTCGATCGTGCCGGTGACGCGCCCGACGAGCCGCGGCACGCCGCCGGTCTGCTCGATCAGCCAGTCGATCCACTCCCGCGACGCCTGGCCGGGGAGCCCGCGGGCGACCTCGTCGCGGCCGAGACCGGTCAGCAGCACCGGCGCCCCGAGGGTGGCGACCAGTTCGGAAAGCGCGTGCGAGCGCGGTCCCGGGCGGTAGGCGACGACGACCCGGGCGCCGGGTTTCTCGGCGATCGCGCGCAGCGCGTACAGCGAGGTGTCGTCGAGCAGGTGCGCGTCGTCGACGAGGTGCGCCCCGTCCTGCGACGCCTCCGGTGACGACGACACGGGGATGCCCGCGGCCTGGTAGATCCCGGCGAGCTGGGACAGCAATGCGCTCTTGCCGTATCCGCCTGCGCCCTGGATCCCCGCGACCACCGGAGCGGCGGGCTCGGCCGCGATGGCAGCCCGCAGCCCTGCTGCGTGCACCCCGGCCGGCGATGCGGCCTGCGGGTTCGTCGGGTGGTTCAAGCGCGTTCCTTCTCGAATGCCGTACCGGTGGGTCGTGCAACCGCTTGGCGGGTCCGGCGGTCTACTCACCAGTAGTGCCGGGTTCTGTTGTAGCTGGTGGCCGATCGGAACTGAACGGCCACCTCTCTTCTGATCTTCGGACTTGCAGTTGTCGTGCTCGCCGGCGGGCCGCGGGGCTACCGCTGCTGTTGCTGGGAAGCGGGGCCGCCCGCGCCGCCGAGCAGGCCGCCGGTGCTCGGCGTGCCGTAGAAGGTCATGATCAACCCTGCGATGACCAGCAGCGCGGCCAAGGTCAACTTGAGGATCTTGAAGAGCCGCTGCCGCCTCTCGTCCGGGGGCTCGATGTGCATCGGCTCCACCTCCACCGGCGGGCGGGGGCTCTCGGCCACGTCGTCGTCGAGCGGGTCGAGCAGGTTCGGGTCGTGGTCGGGCGCCTCGATCCGCATCAGCACGCTGGTCTCGGCCATCGAAGCGGCCTGGTCGCCGTCGGTCGACACCGCCTTCACCGCCGACACCGCCGCGCCGCACGCCGCGACCAGTTCGGGGACGCCGTCGACCAGCGGCTGGCGCTCCAGCCGCTCCTGGACGAGCTGCTTCAGCAGCGGGGTGCGCGCGACCCCGCCCGCGAGGACGACCGCGTCGAGCTCTCCCGGCGTGAGGTTGGCCGACTGCACCGCCTGCAGGACCAGCTCGGGCACCCGCTCCAGGTGCGTCCTGGCCAGCTTCTCGAAGCGCGAGCGCGAGACCGCGAAGTCGGTGTTGGCCTTCGGCAGGTGGATGCGCAGCGTCGCCCCGGGGTGGAACGACAGCGTCTCCCGTGCGTGGACGCAGTCGCCGCGCAGCTGCGCGAGCGAGGCGCGGACGTTGAAGTCGCTGACGTCGAGTCCGGCGAGGCCGCCCAGCTCGGCGCGGATGTGCTCGAAGAGCGCGTCGTCGAGGTCCTGGCCGCCCGGGTGGGGCGAGTCCAGTGGCGGCCCGACGACCTCGAAGCCGGGGGTGCGCCTGCGCAGCACGGTCGCGTCGAAGCCGGTGCCGCCGATGTTGCCGACGGCGATCGCGCCTCCTTCCTCGACGCGCTGCTTGCTCGCGTAGTCCATGGCCACCGCCACCGGTTCCGGCAGCAGCGTCACGTCGCTGATGCCGAGCTGCGCCAGCGCCTGGTGCACGACGTGGGTCCGGTGCGGTCCCCAGTTCGCGCTGTGGGCGACGGCGATGTGCTCGGGAGGATGGCCCTGGCGGTGCGCGACGGCGTCGGCCACCCACTCGATCATGGTCGCGGCCAGCGCGTGCGGCTGGACGAAGTCGTTGCCGACCAGCAGCGGCGCGTCCTCGCCGACCCGCCGGGTGAAGCCGCGGGCCACCCACTGGTGGTGGGTGAGCTCCTGGCGCTGCGCCTGCTCGCCTGCCAGGTACGAGCCGTCCTGCGCCCGGCAGAGCACCGTCGGGACGCCCGCGCTACCGCTGCCGAGCGGAACCGGGGCCGCCGCGGCCCACCGCCCGCCCTCGCGCCGCGCGATCGCGGCCGAGGTCGCAGTGGCACCGAGATGGATCCCAAGGACGTACGGCATGCATTCCCTTCGGCTGTCTCCCTTCGGCCATCCGGCTCAGGCGAGCCGGTGGGTGTCCGGGGCGGACACAATTTAACGCGCGCTCGGTTACAGAGCGGTACCGAATGTTGCCATCGATCCCCTAACGGGTCACTAGGCCGATCCCCTAATAGTGTCTCGACTAACTAGGCGTCTGACCCGATGGCCCGGGGGTGCCGGGGGCCATAGCGTGATCAACGGCAGTGAGGGCGACGCAGGACCTCACTCGGTCGTCCGCAACCGATCCGCTGAGGAGAACGACATGCCGCACTCTCAGCCGGAAGGTCGTGCCGAAACCTTCGCTTCCAGTCCCGGGACGCAATTCGAAGCCGACCAGCCGACGCTGCACGAGTTCCTGACCAGGCTGGTCAGTGACCCGGCAGCCAGGTCGGCCTTCGACACCGATCCGCACGCCACGCTGGATCAGGCTGGACTCGGGGGCATGACCGCGACGGACGTGCTGCAAGCCGCCTCACTGGTGCTCGACTACGCGCCGGTCGAGGTCGTGCAGGAGTACGACCGCTCACTCCAGAGCAGCGTCGAGAAGTTCGCTGCGAGCACCCAGCACGTCGCGATCAACCAACTGCATCCCGTACACCCACTCGAGCAGGAAGAACTCACCATGCTGCACAACTCCTCCCCGCAGGCCCCCGACTTCTCCCAGGGCGGCGACGTCGACAAGCTGATGCCCCAGCCCGCGCCCGAGTCCAAGGGTGGCGACGTCAACGTCGACATCGAGCAGAACGACTCGCACAACCTGATCAGCGTTCACCACATCGCGAGCGACAACAACATCGGCAACATCGCCGCTGTCGGCAACGTCGTCGGTGACGTCGTGGGCGACACCGCCAACACCGTGGTCGGCACCGTCGGCGACGTGGCCTACGGCTCGGTCTCGCAGGTCACCAACACCGTCGACAACAGCGTCGACATGGGTGGCGACCTGGTCGCCGGTGCGGGCTCCGCGCTCATCGGTGGCGACGTCAACATCCAGCCGGTCAACGAGGTCACCAACGTCGTGGGCGACGTGACCAACGTCGCGGGCGACCTGACCGGTGGCGACGTGACCGACGTCGCGGGCAACGTGACCGGTGTCGCCGGCGACCTGCCCGTCGTGGGTGGCGTGGCCAACACCGTCGGTGGCGTGGCGGGCGACCTGCCGGTCGTGGGTGACGTGGCCGGTGCCGCGGGCTCCGGTGAGCTGCCCGTCGTGGGCGACGTGGCCGGCACCGTCGGTGGCGTGGCCGGTGGCCTGCCGGTCGTGGGTGACGTGGCCGGTGCCGCGGGCTCCGGTGAGCTGCCCGTCGTGGGCGACGTGGCCGGCACCGTCGGTGGCGTGACCGACCTGGCCGGCGGCGTGACCGGTGGCCTCCCGGTCGTCGGTGACGTGGCCCCGGCGATCTCCGACCCGTCCGCGCTGCCGGTCGTGGGTGGCGTCGCCGGTGAGCTGCCGGTCGACGACGTCGCGGGCGCCCTGCCGGTCGACGACGTGGCCGACACCGTGGGCGGCGTGACCGACACCGTCGGTGGCGTGACCTCGGCCCTGCCGGTCGACGACGTGACCTCGAACCTGCCGGTCGACGACGTGACCTCGGCCCTGCCGGTCAACGACGTCACCTCGCACCTGCCGGCCCCGAGCGACCTGCCGGTCGTCGGCCCGGTCGCCGGTGGCGCCGTCGAGCAGATCGCGGGCGAGGCCACCTCGGCCCTGCCGCTGGACGGCCTGCTCTGAAATTAGGCTTGAATGCCGGGAATGCCGGGTCTGCGAATTCACGCGGGCCCGGCATTCCGCCTGCCGGGAACAAGTGACTCCAATCCCGGCGGCCGCACCCCCCCGCACTGGTGCCGCTGCTCAGCAGCAGATTTGCCGGCGCCCGCGCGTGTAACACATGCGCGTCGCGGGACGACTTCACCCGTTCGGGTTTCTCTTCTCGGCTCGGCACGCCACAATAACCGCCGTGATCGAGACGGCGCTGGTTGAACTGATCGATCGCGCTACTGCCGAGTGCGCCGAGCAGCAGCGCGCGGACCTGCACGGCCGCCTGCGGCAGATCCGCACGCGGGTGCTCGACCCCGCTCAGCTCGTGCTGATCGTCGGTGAGTCCAAGCAGGGCAAGAGCGAGCTGGTCAACGCGATCGTCAACGCCCCGGTGTGCGCCTCCGGCGAGGACGTCACGACCGTCGTGCCGACCCTGGTGCGCCACGCCGACGAACCGAGCGCGATGCTCGTCGAGCACGAACCGGCCCGCGGTCCGGCCGCGCTGGAACGCCACCCCGTGCCCATCGAGCGCATCCGCGAGAACCTCGACCGCGC
Source organism: Saccharopolyspora erythraea (assembly GCF_018141105.1). NCBI lineage: Bacteria > Bacillati > Actinomycetota > Actinomycetes > Pseudonocardiales > Pseudonocardiaceae > Saccharopolyspora > Saccharopolyspora erythraea. Next base: position 328,014 of record NZ_CP054839.1, read on the forward strand.
CGTCGAGCTCGGCCGCCCCCTGACCCGCGGCGAGGTCGGCCTGCCGCGAGCGGTGCTGGAAGACGGCCTGGTGCTGATGGACACCCCCGGCGTGGGCAGCGTGTCCTCCACCCTGACGACCACGACGCTGGCGGTCGCCGCCGAGGCCGACGCGCTGCTGATGGTCTCCGACGCCACCCAGGAGCTGACCACCAGCGAGCTGGCCTTCCTCAAGCAGGTCACGGCGCTGTGCCCGAACGTCGCCGTGGTGCAGCCCAAGATCGACGTCACCCCGCACTGGCGCCGGGTCATGGAGGTCAACCGCAAGCACCTGGCCAACGCGGGCATCACCACCAAGATCTTCCCGGTGTCGTCGGTCGTGCGGATGCGCGCGATGCAGGCCAAGGACGGCCAGCTCAACGCCGAGTCCGGTTTCCCGGCGCTGCTGGAGTACCTGCGCAACGAGATGGCGGGCAAGCACGCCCAGCTCACCCGCAGGCTGGTCGCCCACAACCTCGCCGAGGTCATCAACCAGCTCACCACGTCGCTGAAGGCCGAGCTCGCCGCGCAGAACCCGCGCACCGCCGCCGAGACGCTGGTCGAGCTGGAGACGGCGCAGCGGCGCGCCGAGGACCTGCGGCGGATGGCGGGCCGCTGGCAGAAGACGCTGTCGGACGGCATCTCCGAGCTGTTCGCCGACATCGAGTTCGACTTCCGCGAGCGCAGCTGGGCGGTGATGCACCAGGTCAACGAGACCTTCGACGAGGCCGACCCGAAGGAGGTCTGGGACGAGTTCATCGACTGGCTCAACGAGCGGCTGACGGACGCGATCGTGCAGACCTTCGAGTGGCTGGACATGCGCCGGGAGCGGCTCGCCGAGCAGGTCGCCGACGAGCTGCGCCGCGAGTACGGCGACTCGCTGCCCGACGTGGAGCGGATCCGGCCGCCCGACCCGTTCGACGCGGTGCCGAAGCCGAAGGAGCCCAAGAGCTCCGACTACCCGGGGCTGGACCAGGTGCTGACCAGTCTGCGCGGCTCCTACGGTGGTGTGCTGATGTTCGGTCTGATCACCACCATGGCGGGGCTGCCGCTGATGAACGTGGTGTCGATCTCGGCGGGTCTGCTGCTGGGCAGCAAGAGCCTCAAGGAGGAGAAGGACTCCCGGCTGCGGCGCCGCCAGACCGAGGCCCGGGCGTCGGTGCAGCGCTACGTCGAGCACTTGGTCTTCCAGGTGAACAAGGAGGCCAAGGACGCGATCCGCGGCGTGCACCGCAGGCTGCACGAGCACTTCACCCAGCTCACCGAGGAGGCGCAGATGGAGGTCAGCCGGGAGATCCAGAACATCAAGCGCTCCGCCGAGCGCAGCGCCGTCGACCGCGACCGGCGCGCGCGTGAGATCAAGAAGAAGCTGGAGGAGCTGGCCGTGCTGCGCCAGCGCGCCAGCCTGCTGACCCAGAACCGGATCACCGCCGCATGAGCGCACGACTGCTCGAGCACGCCCGCGCACTCATGGTGCGCGCGATGACCTTCTACCGCGACGACACGCGGACCTCCACCTGGCTGCGCGGCCGGATGGAGCGACTCGACCAGCCGCTGCGCATCGCCGTCAGCGGCCGCGTCAAGTCCGGCAAGTCGACGCTGATCAACGCCCTGGTCGGGGAGGAGCTGGCGCCCACCGACGCCGAGGAGCGGACCCAGGTCAGCACCTTCTACCAGTACGGGCCCGAGCCGAAGGTGCTCGTGCACACCCCGAGCGGGGCCGTGCAGAACGTGCCGGTGCCGTCGCTGGACACCAGCACCATCCGCGACCTCCAGCGGTGGCGGCCCGACGAGGTGACGCGACTGGTGATCGAGTCGCCGTCGCCGGGGCTGCAGGCGATCACGCTGATCGAGACGCCGGGGGTCGCGTCGTCGGCGGTGCAGGAGACCGGGCGCTCCGCGCTGGCGCAGATCCTGTCGGAAGCCGACGCGGTGCTGTACCTGACCAGGCATCCGCACCAGACGGACCTGCAGTTCCTGCAGTCGGTGCACGAGCTGCAGATCGCCCGCTACGCGCCGATCAACACGATCATCGCGTTCTCCCGCGCCGACGAGACCGGCAGCGGCGGTGTCGACGCACTCGACGCCGCGGAGCGCATCGCGCAGCGCTACCGCGACGACCCGACCGTGCGGTCCTTCTCACAGCACGTGATCCCCGTCGTGGGGCTCCTCGGACAGGCGGCGTCGACGATGACGGCGGAGGAGTTCGCCTCGTTCGTCGGCCTCGCCCGGCTGTCGCAGGCAGATCTGGAGGCGCTGCTGCTGTCGGCCGACCGGTTCGCCAACAGCACCGCGCCCGAGTCGGTCCCCGCGGCGGGGCGGGCGAAGCTGCTGGAGCGCTTCGGCCGCTACGGCATCGCCCGCGCGATGACGTGCCTGCGCGACGGCAGCGTCACCGACCTGAAGGGCCTGCGCACCGCGCTGCTGGAGGACAGCAGGCTCAACGACCTGCAGGAGGCGGTGCACCTGCAGTTCGTCGAGCGCCAGGACGCCCTGCGGGCGCGCTCCATCCTGCTGGCCGTCGACATGGTGCTGCGCGCGAACCCCCGCCCGGGCGTCCAGCGCCTGCTCGGCGAGTTCGAACACCTGATGGTCAATGCCGCGCACGAGTGGGACGAGCTGCGGCTGCTCTCCTCCCTGGCGTCGGGGCAGGTGCGGTTCCCGCGTTCGCTGCAGTCCGAGGCCCACCGCATGCTCGGCGCCTACGGCCACGACCCGCGCAGCAGGCTGGGCGGCGACGAGAACGCCATGGAGGCCGACCTCGCCGACGAAGCGGCGGCCACCCTCGCGCGCTGGCGCGAGCAGGCCGTGAACCCCCTGCACGACCGTCCGCACCGCGAAGCGGTGCGGACGGTCGTCCGCAGCTGCGAGCGGCTCATCGCCTCGCAGATGCGGGGCTGACGCGGCGAACCGACCAATCTACTGGTGCTCCGCACGCGTGAACACCGGGCTGGTCGGTACAGCGGAGATCCACTTCGCCAGTACCGTCGACCACACTCGATGACCGGCGAGGGACCGCTTTGGCCGACGTGTACATGTATGCCGACGAAACCGGCAATCTCGACTACCAGCAGCACGAAGGAGCATCACGGTTCTTCGGCATCGCCACGGCGGTGACCCGACACCACGGCCAGGCGCTGAACGAGGCCCTCATGCTCCGCACCGAGCTCCACGCCCGCGGTGTTCCGTTGAAGAAGGGCTTCTTCCACGCCACGGACGACAGCCACCCAACGCGCAAAGAGGTCTTCAGCCTGATCGCGGGACAGGGTTGGCGCCTTGACGCGACCATGCTGTACAAGCGCAACGCCTACGACCACGTCCGCCAGGCAGGCGAGGTGTACCTCTACAAGATGGCCTGGTACCAGCACTTCAAGAACAGTGCTCTCCGCGTTGCCGATCCCTGTGACCGCCTGTTCGTCGTTGCGGCCACCCTCGGCACCAACGCGCGGAAGAAGGCGTTCGAGTCGGCGCTCCATGACGTGTGCCAGGTGCAGGGTCCTTGCGGGCGGGACGTTCATCTGTGCCACTGGCCCGCCCCGACGTCGTGGGGCCTGCAGGTCGCCGACTACGCGGCCTGGGCAGTTCAGCGGAAGATGGAGAAGGACGAGGTCCGCTACTAGGACATGATCGCGGACTCCATCGTCACGTGCTTCACGCCCTGGGGAAAGTGAGAGGCCGGCTACCCCTCGTAGGAGGAGAACCCCCCTGGGGCTCTTGTCACCGGCCTGACCTCCATTGAACAGGACTCGCGGATAGCGGTCAACGCATCACGGGGCTGCCTCACCCGTTGGACCAGCCCCTCGGGCTCCGGCCCGGAACGCGACCGCCGGCGGTGGCCACTGATCGGCCGCGGTGGTTCGGATGCGGCCGGTCGGCGATACGGGGAGGAAGTACACCGATCGGCCGCGCGGCTCGACGCCCCTCGTCGGGCGCAGCGATGTCGAGCAGGGACTGGGTGGGTGGCTCTCCGCGTGGACCTACTTGCGGCGCAAGCACTTCTGCGCCCGAGCCTGGGCTTCCTGGCGGGATGCGGCCAGGCGGTGCGCTTCGCGGTTGCAGTCGGTGCAGGTGCCCCAGAACCAGGCGTGTTGCGAGTTGTCGGCCGTCATTTCCCGGCCGCACAGCGTCTTCACTTCCTTGCCGGTGGGATAGCCACCGGCGGGGCGGGTGTCCCGGCTCGCATGCCGCGCGCCATCGCAGGGAACCCAGTGGAAGGGAAGCATCGCTACCGCCAGTACGGTCGGCCCGTAGTCGGGCGTTTGAATCGGCCGGTCGATCAGTTGCTGTAGACAGCTTGCCGTCTAGTAGACAACTGATCAATTCCACGATCGGGCGAACTAAAACGCAGGTCAGCGCGGCTACGATTTGTCTCGTGCCTGTAGACACCAACGGCGTGACGCCACGAGCCCGAGCGCTTTCGGCCGCAATCCGGTCGATCAGGGAACGCTCTGGAGTCAGCGGCAGGGAGCTGAGCAAACGGCTGGGACTCAGCCACGGCACGGTCTCGCACTGGGAGACGGGCCGTCGCGTCCCGACGCCGGAAGACGTCGCATCGCTGCTCACCGCCGCCGGGATCACCGGCGACGAGAAGCAGCGAGTCGTCGAACTCGCCCGCCACGCCAGCGAACCGAACTGGCTCACCGTTGGCATGCCCGGGATTCCGCAGCAACTCGCCGGAGCGGTCGAGTGCGAACGCGCGGCCTCCTCGATCGTCGAGTGGGCGCCGATGGGCCTGCCAGGGCTGTTGCAGACCGCCGACTACGCCAGGACGATCTCGAAGGCGAGCGGTCTGGCGACGGCCGATGTCGAGCAGAGGGTCATGCTCCGCATCGCGCGGCGCGAGGTGTTGACGCGCAGAGAACCCGTGCGGTTCCTGGCTCTGATCGGTGAAGACGCCCTGTGCGACAAGATCGGCGAACCCGAGGTGATGGAGGAGCAGCTGCGATACCTGCTCGACCTCGGTCTGCACGACAACGTGACGGTCCAGGTCGTGCCGCCGCGCATTGGATGGCACCCGGGTCTTGCCGGTCCGTTCGTGCTGTACGACTTCCCGGACGCGCCCTCGGTCGTCCACTTCGAACACTTCAGTTCGGGAGCGTTCGTTCCCGACGCTGATGACGTGCGGGCGTACCAGCGTGCCGTGGATGACATCCGCCGAGTCGCGATGAGCCCCGCCGAAACAACCGAACGCATCACGGAGATCCTGAAGGAGTTGCGCAATGAAGCCTGAGAACTGGCGGAAGTCGAGTCGTAGTCAGCCGAACGGCAACTGCGTCGAGGTCGGCGGGTCGGCTGCCGGGGCGGCGGTGCGGGACAGCAAGGACCGGCCTGCCGGATACTTCACGACCAGCCGGGCGCAGTGGTCGGCGTTCGTAGACGCCGTGAAGGCCGGGCGGTTCGACCGCTGACCGGTACCTGAAAACGGCCGTGCGACCCGGGAACCGAGTTCCCGGGCCGCACGGTGTGTGGTGGGTTGCCGCAGTCAGCGGCAGGTCGCCCGCGTCCGTGACGTCAGCCGGCGGCCTGGACCTTCTCGGCGATCCGATCGCCGGTGGCCTTGTCGACGTTGCGCCAGTATGCCAGGGCGCGCTCCAGCACTGGCGCGCTCACGCCGCCGTTGAGGTGCCCCGCGACGTTGTCGACGAAGCGGGCGCGCTCCTCGTCGCTGAACACGTTGCGCACCATGGCGCCCGGCTGCCCGAAGTCGTCGTCCTCGGAGTGCAGCGTGTAGGCGGTGCGCAGGATCTCCTGCTCGATGTTGGCCGGGGCCACGTCGTCGCCGAAGCGCTCGGCGTCGGCGTGCGGGCCGCCGTAGGAGTTCGGCGCGTACACCGGGTCCTGGGTGTTGCCGAACCGCATCGCGCCGTCCTTGGAGTAGCTGTTGACCTCCGAGACCGGGCGGTTGACCGGCAGCTCCGCGTAGTTGGTGCCGATGCGGTAGCGGTGCGCGTCCGGGTAGGAGAACAGCCTGCCCTGCAGCATCTTGTCCGGCGACGGGCCGATGCCCGGCACCAGGTTCGACGGCTCGAACGCTGCCTGCTCGATCTGGGCGAAGTAGTTCTCCGGGTTGCGGTTCAGCACGAACCGGCCGACCTTGATCAGCGGGTAGTCGCCGTGCGGCCACACCTTGGTCAGGTCGAACGGATTGAACCGGTAGTCCGCGGCGTCGGCGTACGGCATGACCTGCACGTACAGCGTCCACTCCGGGTTCTCGCCCGCCTTGATGGTGTTCCACAGGTCGCGGATGTGGTGGTCGGCGTCGGTGCCCGCGAGCTGGTCGGCCTCGGCCTGGGTGAGGAAGTCGTGGCCCTGCTCGGTCCTGAAGTGGTACTTGACCCAGAACTTCTCGCCGCCCGCGTTCTGCCACATGAAGGTGTGCGAACCGTAGAGGTTCATGTGGCGCCAGGTCCTCGGGATGCCTCGGTCGCCCATCAGCCAGGTCACCTGGTGCGCCGACTCCGGGCAGTTCGTCCAGAAGTCCCACTGCATGTCGTGGTCGCGCAGGTGGTTGTCGGCGCGGCGCTTCTGCGAGCGGATGAAGTCCGGGAACTTGATCGCGTCGCGGATGAAGAACACCGGGGTGTTGTTGCCCACGAGGTCGTAGTTGCCCTCGGAGGTGTAGAACTTGATCGCGGTGCCCCGCGGGTCGCGCCAGGTGTCGGGGGAGCCCAGCTCGCCCGCGACGGAGGAGAACCGGATCAGGGCCTCGGTCCGGGTTCCGGGCTGGAACACGGCGGCCTTGGTGAACTGGCTGACGTCCTCGGTGACCTCGAAGAAGCCGAAGGCGCCGCCGCCCTTGGCGTGCACCACGCGCTCCGGCACGCGCTCGCGGTTGAACTGCGCGTTCTTCTCGATCAGGTAGTGGTCCTGGAGCAGGAGCGGCCCGTTGGCGCCTGCGGACAGCGAGTGGTCGTCGCTCCCGACCGGGATGCCTGCGTTGGTCGTCGTGAAACGTGCCGAACTCACGAGCGTTGCCTCCCTAGTGGTGGGTGTGCGGGTCAGTCGGCTCCGGCGCGGGAGCCTGACAGTCGGGACACAGTCCCCAGAAGACGACTTCGGCCTCGTCCACCGCGTAGCCGGCGGTCGACGACGGGCTCATGCACGGCGCGGCGCCGTGGACGCAGTCGACGTCCTCGGCCCGCCCGCACCGGCGGCAGACCAGGTGGTGGTGGTTGTCCGCGGTCCGGGTCTCGAACCTCGCCGGGTGACCGGCCGGTTCGATGCGGCGGAGCAGGCCCGCGTCGGTGCAGGCGTTCAGGACGTCGTAGACGGCCTGGGTCGACACCGACCCGAGCTCCCGGCGCACCGCGCTCGCCACCTGGTCGGCGGTCGAGTGCGGATGGCCCCGCAGCCACGTGAGCGCCGCGAGCCGTGGCCCGGTGACGCGCAGACCGGCGTCGTGCAGGCGTTCACGCACGTCGCGGGCGCCGCGGTCGCTGCTGTCGGGAGTCGCTTCCGGGTTCATGGCGACGCCAGTATGCCACGGCTAGATTGGAACTAGTCAAGATAAGAACCTGAACGGGTCAAAACAAGTGCTCGAAGGTGCGATGACCGCCGACACGGACGGCGGGACGGGGAGTGGTGCGGACCACCCAGTGGGTTCCCGGCAGCGGCGGCCGACGGGAGTGGGAGCTGGTCCGGCGGGAGGCGTCCCGGGATGATCGGGGCGCCCCCGGTCAGGCCGGCTCGACCGGCAGCCCGGCGACCAGCGACTCGAAGCCCGCGTGCACCCGTTCGGCGTCGCCGGTGGCAAGCAGGTCGAGCATCAGACCGCGTAGCGCGGCGAGCACGAGCGTCGCCTCCGCGTCCGAGGAGCCGAGGGCTCGCCGGATGTGCGGCAGCCACTCCCGGACGCTGGTCTCGCCGAAGCCCTCCCATGCGTCCTCGCGCGCGTGCAGGGAGCGGGCGTAGCTCTCGAAGAAGAACCGCACGACGTTGTGGTGCGCGGGATCGCTCAGCCACTCCCACAGCGCGCGGAGCGCGTCGGCGCGGGAGCCGGCCGCGAGCTTGTCGCCGAGCGCGTCGGAGAGGAGTGCGAGCTGGACCTCGCGGGCGTGCCGGTGCACCTCGCGGACCAGGCCCTCCTTGGAGCCGAAGAAGTACAGCAGCATGCGCGGGCTCGACCCGACGGCTGCGGACAGCGGGCGCAGCGACACCTCGGACAGGCCGTGGTCGGCCGAGTACTCCAGCAGCTTGGACAGCAGTTCTCGGCGACGGCGGCTTTCGTCGGTGCGGGTCATCCGGCTATCGTACTGAAACAACTGTTTCAGGAGGGCGCATGGGCGGCATCGAGATCCGCACCGGCCCGCGGCCGGGAGACCTGGGCACCGTGCTGGCCATGCACGGTCAGCTCTACGCACGCGAGCACGGCTTCGACGAGCGCTTCGAGGCGCACGTCGCACGCGGCCTCGCGGCGTTCGCGGCGGCGCTCGGCGACGCCCGCGACACCGGGGCGGCCCCGGGGGTTCTCTGGGTCGCCGAGCGCGGCGACGACCCGGTCGGCACGGTCGCGCTCACCGACGAAGGCGGCGGCGTGGCCCAGCTCCGCTGGTTCCTGGTCGCGCCGTCGGCGCGCGGCACGGGGCTCGGACGCGAGCTGCTGCGCACCTTGCTCGACCACGCGCGAAGCAGGGGGTACGCGCAGGTCAAGCTCTGGACGGTGGACGGCCTGGACGCCGCCGCCCGGCTCTACACCGAGGCCGGATTCCGCCGCACGGAACAGCACCCGGTCCGGCAGTGGGGCCACGACCTGACCGAGGCCCGCTACGACCTCGACCTCTAGGAGCCGCTTCGGCCCCGGCGGGTCAGTCGCTGCCGACCTCCTTGCGGAGCGAAGCGGTGAACGCACGCAGTGCCTGGGTGGCCTCGGTCAAGTTCTCCTCGTCGTCCTCGGCGTGCCAGCACGACCTCACGAAGGCGTCCGCACGATCGCGGGTTTCCCGGGTGCACAGCAGGTGGATGGCCGCGCGGCCCCTCTGCAGCTGTGACTGCCACTCGCGCAACTCGCTCGGTTCGAAAGATTCGAGCCAGGCCTTGCTGCCGCTGCGGAACTCGTAGATGTTGGTGCCCGCGCTGACCATCTCGGCAGCCCCGGCAAGCTTCTGGTCGCGCAGCCACTTGCGGTGCTCGCCCCTGCTCTTGATCCAGGCTCCGAGCAGGGCGCCCGAGAAACCCAGCAGCGCGCCGACGACTCCGGCCAAGACGTTGATCATCGGTTGAGCCTAACCGGGCGAGGTCTGGGCAGCCCGTACTTCGGGGTAGCGGGCAACAGGACCTCCCCGGTCCCCTGGCCGAGGGCGACCGGCAACCCTGGCCAGGGCCGGTGCGGGTGGGCTAGCCGAGGTCGGGCTCGGAGCGCAGTTCGATGTTCTGCCCGGCCTTGTGCATCTCCAGCGCCACGATCTCGTTCTCGCCCCTCCTCCACAGTGGACTCGGAGCGTAGAGGGTGACCTGCGGGCCGACCGACCAGTACCGGCCGAGCAGGAAGCCGTTGAGCCAGATCATCCCCTTCTCCCAGCCCGGAAGCGCCAGGAACCCGTCCGCCGGTTCGGCGATCGACATCCGCGCGCGGTGGAACACCGGCCCGGCCGACGACCCGCCGCCGAACCGCAGCCCGGAGAGGTCGTCCAGCGGCAGCGGCCGGACCTCCCAGCCGTGGAGGGCCTGCGCGCCGAGCAGCACCCGGTCGGTGATGCCCTTCGGGTCGCTGAGCTGGTGCCCGAAGTTGACCCGTCCGCCGGTGTCGACGAGCAGGTCCAGCCGCCCGGTCCGGCCGGGGACGGCGAGGTCGATCGTCACGTCCGGGGCGTTGCGGTCCAGCGCGCCGAGGTACGCGCCATCGCTGAAGACCAGCGCGCGGTCGGCGAGCCCGGACACACGCAGTCCGGCCGTCTGGCGCGGGCCCTGGATCGTGGTCCGGTAGTGGATCAGGCCGTGGGCCTGGCCGAACTTCTCCATGTGCGCCGGAGTCGCGCTGCGCACCGGCGAGCTGAGGACGTCGAGCGACTCCAGCAGCCCGGCGGTCGCCTCCGGCCGCACGGTCTGCGGCCGCAGCCGAGGCGGTCGTGCGGGCAGCGGCTGCTCGGGAACCGGGGCGTACTTGGCGATTACCTCGCGGATGCGCTGGAACTTCTCGGTCAGCTCGCCTGCCTCGCCGATCGGGGAGTCGTAGTCGTAGCTGGTGATCGTCGGCTGGTACTGGTCCTTGGAGGTGTCGTAGTTGGCACCGGCCCACCAGCCGAAGTTCGTGCCGCCGACTGCCATGTAGAGCGACACCGACGCGCCGGCCGCCAGCATCTTGTCGACGTTGCCGGCGGTCTCGACCGGATCTGTCGTGTGGTGCTCCTCGCCCCAGTGGTCGAACCAGCCGTCCCAGAACTCGGTGCACCACAGCGGTCCCTCCGGCTGGTACTCGCGCAGCGCCTTGAACGGGTCGGTCGGGTCACCGGCGAAGTTGACCGTCGCGAGCGTGTCCGGCAGGTTCCCGCCGCGCAGCATGTAGTCCGCCGGCCCGTTGGAGCAGAACAGCAGGCTGTCGATGCCGCGTTCCCGCATGCCCGCCTTCAGCTGTTCCAGGTGCGTCTGGTCGTTGCCATAGCTGCCGTACTCGTTCTCCACCTGGAACGCCAGCACCGGACCGCCCTTGGTCGCCTGCAACGGCGCGAGGCGCGGCAGCAGCTCGTCGAACCACCGCAGCGTCAGCTCGGTGTAGGCGGGGTCGCTGCACCGCAGCGGCAGGTTCCCGGACTCCAGCAGCCACGCGGGCAGGCCGCCGAAGTCCCATTCCGCGCAGATGTACGGGCCAGGGCGGATGATCACCTTGAGTCCGGCCTCCGCCGCCGTCTCGACGAACCGGACGAGGTCTCGCCAGCCGGTGAAGTCGACCTCCCCGCGCCGCGGCTCGTGGAAGTTCCACGCGACGTAGGTGTCGACGGAGTTCAGACCCAGCGCCCGCATCCTGTCCAGCCGATCGCGCCACTGGTCGGGATGGGTGCGGAAGTAGTGCATCTCGCCGGCGATGATGCGGAACGGCTCGCCGTCGAGCAGGAACTCGTTGCCGCGCACGGTCAGCCCGGAGGGCTCACCGGCCTGGGCGAGCACCCGGTTGGTCCCGGCCATGGTCGCCGCGCTCCCCAGCGCGACCGCTCCCAGAAAACCTCGGCGACTGAAGCGAGCCATGCTCCGTCCTTTCGCAGAGTTGCTTGAAACCTAGTCGTTTCGCGCGAATTCACGCAGAATGAGTATCGGCGTCCAGGCCAGGAGAACGGTCCGCCGATCGGCCGAACATGGGCCGGAAGTCTCTTTGGGTCAACCCACCCGGCCATCGACGCTTGAGCTATGACGTCGAGCACCACTCGCGGCACCACGCTCGTCTGCCATTACCGGCGCGATGGAATCACGGTTCCCGACGACCCGCGGCGATGTCTGCGCGCCCAGGTGCGCAGGATCGCAGGCGGCCGCGTGCTCGACATCGGTGCGCACGACGTCGACGACCTGACCGACTACCGCAACGCCTGCACGCTGGCGCTTGCCGGAGCGACCGGACCGGCGTGCGAACGCGCGAAGTCCCTGCGGCTCCCCGGCGCGGAGGTCGAGGACGGCGAGCTCGACACCCTGCGCTTCCCGCAGAACGCCTTCGACGTGGTGGTGCTGCGGTTCTCGCTGTGCCGGGCGGCGAAACCCGAGCAGACGCTCGCGGAGATCGGGCGCGTGCTGCGGCCGAACGGGCACCTGGTGTTCCTCGAACACACCCGGGCGAGCGGCATCGTCGGGAACGCCCAGGACCGGGCCGACGAGATCATGCGCGGCAGCGGACGGTGCCACTTCAACCACGAGGTGCTGCAGGGGATGCACCGCGCCGGGCTCGTGCTGCGCCGCGCCGAGTGGTTCTGGCCGTCCGCGCACCTGCGGGCACCGCTGGTCGAGGGCGTCGCATCCCATCCGGACCCGCAGTACCAGCGCGAGCTGAGGTGGCTCAGCGGGGAACAGGAGTGATCATGACCAGGAAAGTGGCCGACTGCCGCAACTACCCGAGCGAGATGAACTGCACGCTGACCATCAGCGGTGAGGAGGACGAAGTCGTGCGGGCCGCCGCGGAGCACGCGATCTCGGTGCACGGCCACGACGACACGCCCGAGCTGCGCGACGACATCCGCCGCCTCCTCGAGGACGAGGCCCCGGCCGCGGCCGAGGCAGGAGCGGGAGCCCCGGCCGGGAACGGGATGAACTTCGTGCAGCTCATCGAGTTCCGGACCACCAAGCGGGACGAGATGAACCAGCTGATCGACGAGTGGGAGAAGGCCACCGGCGGCAAGCGGACCGCGAGCCGCGCCGTGCTCGCCGCCGACCACGAACAGCCCAACAGCTACTACGAGTTCGTCGAGTTCCCGTCCTACGACGAGGCGATGCGCAACTCCGCGCTACCGGAAACCGAGACGCTCTCCCGCAGGATGCGGGACCTCTGCGACGGCGAACCGACGTTCCACAACCTCGACGTCGTCCGAGCGGAGAAGTTGTGAGCTGAAAGCCCCAGATGGGGCTTTCAGTGGTGCTTCGCACCATCCGTCCGGAGGACGGATGCAATACGTGCCCGCGGTGGGGCGCCTTGGGGTCCAGGGCGCCCCACCGGGCTGTCAGAGTTCCGACTCTGTCATCCGACCTTCGGCCGGATGGCGCGGAGCGCCGTCGGAAGGCCCATCAGGGCCTTCCGACGACATTCCGCGCGAAGGCGATCTCCGCTGACACCTGGCGGAGGGTTTCGGCGATGACCAGGGAGCCGTGGCCCGCGTCGTAGCGGTAGAACTCGAAGGGGACGTCGCGGTCGGCCAGGCGGTCCAGGTAGTTGAGGATCTGCTGGATGGGGCAGCGCGGGTCGTTGTCGCCGGCCAGGACCAGGACCGGCGCGCGGACCTGGTCGACGTAGGTGATCGGCGAGCAGTCGCGGTAGGTGTCCGGGACATCGTCCGGCGAGCCCCCGAACAGGGCGCGGTCGTAGGCGCGCAGCGGTTCCATCTCGTCGGCGTAGGCCGAGACGTAGTCGGCGACCGGCACCCCGGCCACGCCGCCCGCCCAGCGCTCCGGCTGGGTGCCCATCGCCAGCAGCGTCAGGTAGCCGCCCCACGACGCGCCCGCGACGACGCTGAGCTCCGGCGTGGTCAGGCCCTCCCGGAAAGCCCAGTCCTGGACGCGTGCCACGTCCTCCAGCTCGGTCAGTCCCGGACGGCCCTCGATGGCGTCCCGCCAGGCCGAGCCGTAGCCGGTGGACCCCCGGTAGTTGATCTCCACGACGGCGAAGCCCGCGTCCAGCCAGGCCGCCCGGTAGGCGGAGAAGCGGTCCTCGTCCGCCGCGTGCGGACCGCCGTGCAGGTTGAACACGGTCGGCACCGGCCCGTCGCCCTCCGGCCGCGAGACCAGCGCGTGGACGGTGTCGTTCGGCCCGTAGGGCACCTCGACGAACACGTCTGTCACCGGCTGCGATCCCGGTGCGCGCTCGCCCGGCGGCGACAGCAGCACCCGGTCCTCGCCTCCGGCCGACAGCGACCGCACCAGCGACGGCGTCGCCGCCGACGACCACGAGTACTCCACCGAACCGTCCGGGCGCACCGCCGCGCCACCGACCGTCCCGGCCGGGGTGGGCAGGTCGGTGAGCGTGCGGGAGGCGATGTCGTAGCGGTGCATGGTCGTGCGCGCGTGGTGGGTGTGCGCGATCAGCAGCGCGCTGCCGTCCGGGTACCAGTCGGCCGACACCTCGCCGGGCAGGTCCAGGGTGATCTCGGTCTCGGTGTCGGACTCGACGTCCCAGATCAGCAGCTCCTCGCGGCCGCGGCGCTCGTGCAGCACCAGCAGCCGCTGGTCACCGGCGACCGGCGCGAAGTCCAGCGCCTCCAGGCCCTTGCCCGGGCCGTCCCACTTCTCGGCGACCGCCGAGCCGTCGACGCGCAGCACCCGCAGCGCGGGGTGGCGGCTGTCGCCGTGCTCGGAGTGCGAGATGACCAGCACGGTCTCGTCCCACGACAGCGCGGAGAGCCCGCCGTCCTGCTCGTGCTGGTAGATGACCTCCGGCGCGCCGCCGTCGCGGGCGATCCAGACGGTCACCCCGTCGTCGGTGGACATGGCCACGCCGCGCACCTTGGCACCCAGCTCCAGCCCGGACGGGTAGCCGGGGTGGGTGCCGGGAAGGGCGGACTCGTGCGAGTCCGAGCCGAACGGCTGCACCACCCAGCTGCCGAACTCGTCGCCGTCGGTGTCGCTGAACCACCAGATGTGCTCGCCGTCGGCCGACAGCGTGCCGTGGAAGGTGCCGTTCGGGCGGTCGGTGACCTGGCGGTGGGTGTCGCGTTCGCGGTCCCACGCGTAGATCTCCCAGGTCCCGCTGACGTTGGACACGTACAGGCTGCGCTGCGGAGCGTCGCGCGCCCAGTCGGGCAGCGACACCCGCGGCGCGCTGAACCGGGCTCGCCAGCGCTGCTCGGCGGCGGGGTCTTCGAAGAGCTTTTCCGGGACTTTGGCGGCGGGGTAGGTGCTCACCCCTGCGATCCTGCCCGATATCCGGCGTCAGCCGGAGGAGTGGGCGTTTAATGCCACGGTCGGGTGATATCAACCCGCTCGGGTGGCGGTGATCAGGTAATAGTCCACGAGTCCGTCGCGGTAGCAGCCGAGCCATTCACGCGCCCAGGTGCTTGCGTAGGAGGTGCGGGCCAGCCAGCGGTCGAGGCCGGGGAAGACGTGCTCGCCGATGCTCTCGGAGGTGACGCCGGCGAAGCCGGCCGCCGCGAGCGTCCCGCGGAACTCCTCCACGCCGGTGGCCAGGTCGACACCGGAGGCGAAGGTGTCCAGCCGGTCGGCCAGCGCCGGTCCCCGGCCCGCCGCGGTCGCGAAGAACGTCGCCACGGCCAGCACGCCCGACGGCGCCAGCACGCGGTGCGCCTCGGCGGCGAAGCCCGGGATGTCCTCGAAGTGCTGCGCGGCCTCGACGGAGAAGACCCTGTGCATCGACCGCTCGGGCAGCGGGAGCCGCGACGCCGCCCCGGCGACGTAGTGCAGCCTGCCGGGCATCGCCGCGATCGCCGCCGCGTTGGCGTTCTTGGCCCGGTCGACCTGCACCTCCAGCAGATCCGAGCCGTAGATCTCGCGCACCGGGTACTCCTCGGCGACCAGCGCGGTGCCCTTGCCCCGCCCGCAGCCGACGTCCAGCACGCGGTCCCCGTCGCGGATGCCGACGGCGTCGGCGACGAGCCGGTACATCGCCTCCTGGCTGGCCACCCGGTGCTCGACGGTCAGGCCGCCGCGGGCGTCGATGTCGCGCCAGTACCCGAAGTTGAGGTAGCCGCCGGCGAACAGCTCCAGCTTGCTGAGGTCGTTCTCGCCGTACATCCGGTCGCGGAGTTCGAGCCGTTCCTGCACGTCGGTCATGGCCTCATCGTGCCCCAGATCACGGTGAAAAGCGCCCGCGAGTTCCGCGCGGGTTCTGGGCAGGGCGCAGTGCGGGCTGTGCCCCCATCCCGGCTGGGGCGGGCGAGTAGCCCGACAGGTCAGTCCGCGTCGGACGGGAGGATCAGCGCCTGTCCGGCGATCACGCGCTCACCGTCGTAGGTCAGAGCCGGCGATCCGTGGAGCACGTACCCCTCTCCCAGCAGCGCGCTGATCCGACGGCAGAACTCGGCGTCGTCGGGGCCGGTGATGAAGCGGTAGCGCAGCCGTTCCATGGCGAGCAGCCTAACCAGCGGCGCCACCCGGCAGCCCTCAGCGTGCGGTGGTTCTTCCACACCGAGAAGCGCCCGCGAGACAGGGGCAGAAGACCCCGGAAAGCCGAGTGGCCCCGGCCGGACGAATCCGGCCGAGGCCACTCGATTGTCGGGGTGGCGGGATTTGAACCCACGACCTCTTCGACCCGAACGAAGCGCGCTCCCAAGCTGCGCCACACCCCGATCTCCGGCGGAGGACTTATCGGGTACCTGTCCGACCGCCGCAGCAAAGTCTAGCGGACGTTCGAACCCGCTCCGAAGGGGGCCCCGCCCAAGGTGTTCATGCTGGTCGCGCGCAGTTCCTGCGACCGGGGGACCAGCGTCAGCAGCGTCGCCTCCGGCGGGCAGGCGAACCGCACCGGCGCGTAGGGCGAGGTGCCCAGGCCCGCCGAGACGTGCAGCCGCATGTGCTCGCCCCACGTCGAGGCGCCGCGCGCCCGCGATCGGTCCAGCTCGCAGTTGGTCACCAGGGCGCCGTAGCCGGGCAGCCGCAGCTGGCCGCCGTGGGTGTGCCCGGCGAGCACCAGGTCGTAGCCGTCGTCGGCGAACGCGTCGAGCACGCGCGGCTCCGGCGAGTGGGTCACGCCGAGGTTGAGGTGGGTGTCCGACGGGACCGCGCCGGCGATCTTGGAGTACTTGTCTCGGTGCAGGTGCGGGTCGTCCAGCCCGGCCACGTGCATTCGAACGCCCGCGACGTCGAGCCCGTGCCGCTGGTGGGTCACGTCGACCCAGCCGCGCTCGGTCATCGCCGCGCGCAGGTCCCGCCACGGCAGCGGCACGCCGTGGACGCGCTTCTGCTTGGCCGAGGGCATCAGGTAGCGGGCCCAGTTCTTCGGCTTCGGGCCGTAGTAGTCGTTGCTGCCGAAGACGAACACGCCCGGCCGGTCCAGCAGCGGGCCGAGCGCGCGCAGCGCGGCGGGCACCGCCTGCGGGTGGGCCAGGTTGTCGCCGGTGTTGACGACCAGGTCGGGCTCGAGCTCGTCCAGCGCGGCCACCCAGCGCTGCTTCGAGTGCTGGTTGGGCATCATGTGCAGATCGGAGACGTGCAGCACGCGCATCCGCGGCGCGCCCTCGGCCAGCACCGGAAGCGTGACGTGGCGCAGCGTCCAGTGCCGCCGCTCGATCCCGGCCGCGTAGCCGAAGGTCGCGGCGCCCAGCGCGCCGCCGGTCAGCAGGATCCTTGCCAGCGTGTTCACCCTGCCAACCCTACGGCGAACCGGCCGTCGGCGAATGTGCGGGCTCGCCGGGAAAACACATCGCCGCGACCGGGATAATCAGCGCATGGCCGAGCTCAAGAGCAAACTGCGGGCGGACCTGACCGCCGCCATGAAGGAACGCGACAACACCGTCACCGGTGTCCTGCGGATGGCGCTGGCCGCCGTCAACGTCGAGGAGGTCTCCGGCAAGCAGGCGCGGGAGCTCACCGACGAGGAGGTGCTGCGCGTCCTGGGCAAGGAGGCCAAGAAGCGCGACGAGTCGGCCGAGGCCTTCGCCGCGGCGGGCCGGGACGACCAGGCCGCCGCCGAGCGCGCCGAGGGCGAGATCCTGCGCCGCTACCTGCCCAAGCAGCTCGACGACGCCGAGCTCGCGCAGCTCGTGCAGGACACCGTGGCCGAGCTGACCGCCGAGCTCGGCGAGAAGCCGGGCATGAAGCAGATGGGCCAGGTGATGAAGGCGGTCAACGCCAAGGTCGCGGGCCGCGCCGAGGGCGGGCGCGTCGCCCCGCTGGTGAAGTCCGCTCTCGCGGGCTGACCCACCGCACGACGCCGGGTGCCCCCAGGGGCCGCCCGGCGTTCTCGGCCAGGCGCGATGCCCCGCCTACGAGGTCGCGGCGCCGCCGCGGCGCCAGTAGGCCAGGGCGTACACCCGGCGGCGGTCCAGGCCGAGGGCGCGCTGGCAGTGCTCGCGCAGCGCCTGGACCGCGTCGGCCTCCGCGCCGACCCACACGTACGGCACCGGGCCGAGGTCGGCGGACCGGACCGCCTCCACGAGCAGGTCGCTCTCGCCCGCCGGGACGCCGTCGCGGTGCAGCCAGGTCCACTCCACGTCGGCCGCCGACGCGATGTCCTGGCGCTCCGCGGCGTCGGCAACCTCGGCGAACACCCGGACCCTCGCCTCCGCGGGCAGCTCCTCCAGGATCGCGGCCATGGCGGGCAGCGCCGTCTCGTCCCCGGCGAGCACCAGCCGGTCGGCCTCCGGGTTCGGCTCGTAGGACGGGCTGGGCCCGACCGCCACGATCTGCTCGCCCGGCCGCACCCGCGAGGCCCACGTGCTGCCGGGGCCCTCGTGGTCGTGCACGACGAAGTCGATCGCCAGCTCCAGCCGTTGCGCGCTGAACCAGCGCACGGTGTAGGTGCGCTGCTTGGGCTGCTGCTCCCTGGGCAGCGCGAAGACCTCGGCGCGGTCGCGGCCCAGCGGTGTCGGCTGCCCCGGCTGGGGCAGGCAGAGCTTGATGCGCTGGTCGCTGCCGCTGCTGACGAAGTCGGCGAGCTCATCGCCGCCGAGGGTGACGCGCACCATCCGGGGAGTGATCCGCTCGGTCGCCCGGACGTCCAGCAGCCGGTACCGGGACCGCGCCCGCCGCGTGCTCGTGTGCATGCTCGTCACGTCCGCCGAGTGTAAGTGCCCCGCTCAGCGGCCCGGTACGCAGAAGCGGCCGGGCCGTGGACCAGTGCGGTCCACGGCCCGGCCGCTCGCGATCAAGCGGTATGCCCGGCTACCCCGGTGCTCCGGGCTCGCCGGGGCGTCCTCCCGGCAGACCGGGCAGGCCCGGTAGCCACTGCTCGCCGGGCCGCCCCGGTTGCCCCGGCTGCTCGGGGAAGCCCGGCTCCCCCGAACGACCGGGCTCTCCCCGTCCGGGAGGCGGCAGCGGGGGCGGTGTCTCCACCGACGGCGGCGGCACGTACCCGGTGCTGATCGAGATCGTCACCAGCTCCCCCGGCAGCGCGAACCCGCGCGGGGTCTGGCTGGTCACGGTGCCCTGCTTGCGCTGGCTGTTGACCGACTTCTCCTGCACCCGGTAACCGGCCTTCCGCAGGATCTCGGTCGCCCGCTCCGCGGTGTGGCCGACGACGTTGGGCACCTGCGCCTCGCTGCCGCCGGTCTCGTAGCGCTTGGCCGTCGGCGGCAGCGGGACGACGGGCAGACCCTCGTGCACGCCGTTCATCGCGTCGTACCAGGTGCGCGCGGGCACCTTGCCGCCGTAGATGTTGCCGCCGTTGGCCCCGCACAGGGTGGGCGGCGTGCTGTCGCAGATGCCCTGCGGCGAGGTGCCGTCGCTGAAGGTGAGCACCGCCCCCGCGAACTGCGGTGTCGCCCCCAGGAAGCTGGCCGACTGGTGGGCCTCGGTGGTACCGGTCTTGCCGAGCATCGGCCGCGTCCACCCCGCACCGCTGGCCGCCGCCGCGGCGGTGCCGCCCGGCTTGTCGTCCAGGCTCATGCCGACCGCCAGCGCGTTGGCCAGGGCCTCGTCGACGGCCTGCTCGCAGGAGTCCTCGGTGATGGAGACGGGGTTGCCGTGGCGGTCCAGGATCTGCTCGATCGGCGTCGGCGGGCACCAGGTGCCGCCGCTGATGATGGTGGCCGCCACGTTGCTCAGCTCCAGCGGGCTGGTCGGGGCGAAGCCGAGGGTGAACGCGCCGATGTTGGCCTGCTTCATCCACTCGCCCTGGGTCTGCACCGTGCCGCCCTCGGGCACCGGGTCGCCCGCCTTGTCGGCGGCCAGCAGCGTCTGGCGCATGCCGAGCCGGGCCGCCATGTCGACGGTCTCGGCCAGCCCGACCCGCTCCTGCAACGCGACGAACGCGGTGTTCGGCGAGGTCGCCAGCGCCTTCTGCAGGGTGCGCGGACCGGGTGTCACGCCTTCGGCGTTGCCGACGGTGTAGGGCGCGGTGCCGTTCTTGTAGACCCGCGAGGTGTAGTTCGGTGGCGAGGGGATGACGGTCTGGATTCCCATGCCGCGTTCCAGTGCCGCGGCGGCGGTGAAGACCTTGTACACCGACCCGGCGCCGAACTTGGCGATGCCGCTGGGCAGCGCGTAGGCGGTCTCGCCCTTGGTGCCGTCGAGGCCGAAGTCGCGGTTGGCGACCAGCGCCCGCACCCGGTGCTTCTCCTTGCCCGGCTCCACCACGCTCATGACGTTGGCGATGCCCTTGGTCTTCTTCGGCACGTGCCGCTCGGCGGCGGCCTTGGCCGCCGCGGTCGCCTTGTGGTCGAGCGTGGTGCGGATGGTGTAGCCGCCGCGCTTGAGCTGGTCCTCGGTGAAACCGGAGCGGCCGAGGTAGTCGATCACGTACTGGCAGAAGAACCCGTCGGACGGCCCGGCTCCGATGCAGCCGTTGGGGATGCCCTTCAGCGGCCGGGCCAGCCCGAGTGGCGAGGTGCGGGCCTCCTCGGCGGCCTCCGGGGTGATGCGGTGCTGCGCCAGCATCGCGTCGATCACCAGGTTGCGGCGGCCCAGCGCCTCGGCGGGGTTGTTCTCCGGGTTCAGCGCACTCGGGCTGTTGACCATGCCCGCCAGCAGCGCGGCCTGGGCGATGGTCAGCTGGTCCGGCGTGGTGTTGAAGTAGGTGCGGGCCGCCGCGGCCACGCCGTAGGCCTGGTTCCCGAAGGGCACCACGTTGAGGTAGCGGGCCAGCAGCTGCTCCTTGCCGAGCCGGCGTTCGAGCTGCAGGGCGATGCGGATCTCGCGCAGCTTGCGCGCCGGGGTCTGCTCGATGGCCTTGGCCTGCTTGACCGGGTCTCCCGCGGCGACCACGTGGACCTGGTAGTTCTTCACGTACTGCTGGGTCAGCGTCGAACCGCCCTGGGCGATCTCGCCGGACATCTGGTTGGTCAGCGCGGCTCGCACGGTGCCCGCCCAGTCCACGCCGCGGTGGTCGTAGAACCGGCGGTCCTCGATCGCGATGATCGCGGCCTTCATCGTGTCGGCGATCTCGTCGGGTGCCGCGGGGGTGCGGTTCTGGTCGAAGAGGTAGGCGATGGGGGCTCCCGCCCGGTCTGTGACCGTGGTCACCAGGGGCGGATCCTGGCTCATGAGCTCCGCGGAGATGTTGTTGACAGCGTCGCTCGCGCGGTTCGAGACCACTCCGAGTGATCCCGCCACCGGAAACATCAGGCCGGCCACAAGCACGCCGGCCAGCACACACAGGCCGAAAAGCTTCAGCACGCCATCCCGGACTCGCACCCGCTCAGCGTAAGGCGAGGCCGGGTCGTGACTCAGCGTCACGCGGGATATCCGCCCGATGTGATGAGTTTCAAAGATAACGGAGCGACAACCATTGATTGGTTGTGGAACCGCCGGGCTCTACAGTTCGTCCACGTCCAGCGACAGCACTGTTGTGGCACGCGCTCCGCGCGGGCCCCGACATCCGGTGCCGGGGGGCTCCGGACGAAATACGGTCGCCGACGATCCAGTGAGGAGCTGGGGGAACTCTATGTTCGAGCAGGGGGACTGGCGGATTCAGGCAGCTTGCCGCGACGAGAATCCGGACCAGTTGTTCGTACGGGGCGCCGAGCAGCGCAAGGCACGCATGGTCTGCTTCGGGTGCCCGGTCCGCACGGAGTGCCTCGGTGAGGCGCTCGACAACAAGATCGAATTCGGGGTCTGGGGTGGAATGACCGAGCGGGAGCGGCGCGCGCTGCTGCGCAGGCGTCCCGACGTCCGCAACTGGCGGGAATTGCTCGAAGCCGCCCGCCAGAACTACGCCGATTTCGAGGAGTACCAGGTGAGCTGACCGCTCACCGAGGCGGACCGGTATTTCCCGTTATTCACGGTTTTCCCGGTCAAGCCTCCATTGGGGTGACCGTGCGGATGGACCAGTCCATCCGCGCGGTTCTCCATTTCTCCACCCGTTATCCGCCGGCCAGCAACTTGCCGATTTCACGCAGCCCTTCCAGGTCGTGCACGTCCGACGGCAGCGCGGGCACGCCGACCAGCGGGACCTCCGGGTGGGCCCGGGTGAACCTGGCGAGCATCCGCTTCTCCCGCTCGGCGACCGCGACCCGGTCGGCGTGGATCCGCAGCACGGCCGCGGCCAGCGGCGAGGCCCCGGCGGTCTCCAGCTCCTCGGCCGCGGAGACCGCCCGCGGCCCGGGCAGGTCGGCGACCACGGGGTGGGTGCGGTTGGCGACCAGCCCGGCCAGCGGCATGCCGTCCCCGGCGAGCCGCTCGACGAAGTACGCCGCCTCCCGCAGCGCGTCCGGTTCCGGAGCGGCGATCACCAGGAACGCCGTGCCCGGCGAGCGCAGCAGCCGGTAGGTGCGGTCGGCGCGCTCGCGGAAACCGCCGAAGGTCGACTCGAACGCCTGCACGAACGCGGCCGCGTCGTTGAGCAGCTGGCCGCCGATGATCGTGGAGACGGCCTTGGAGAACATCCCGAAGCTCGCCGCCGCGATCCGGCGCAGGCCCTTGCCGCCCGCGCGGGCCGGGCTCGACAGCATCTTGATCAGCCGCCCGTCCAGCACCGTCGACAGCCGCTGCGGCGCGTCC
The DNA here is from genome assembly GCF_018141105.1 of Saccharopolyspora erythraea. Classification (NCBI taxonomy): domain Bacteria; kingdom Bacillati; phylum Actinomycetota; class Actinomycetes; order Pseudonocardiales; family Pseudonocardiaceae; genus Saccharopolyspora; species Saccharopolyspora erythraea. The sequence continues at coordinate 350,265 of NZ_CP054839.1, forward strand.
AGGAAGTCCAGGGCGGAGCGGCTCGGCGGGGTGTCCACGACGATCAGGTCCCAGCTGCCCGACGCGGCGAGCTGGCCCAGCTTCTCCATCGCCATGTACTCCTGCGTTCCGGAGAACGAGGTGGAGATCGTCTGGTAGAAGGGGTTGCTCAGGATCTGCTCGGTGCGTTCCGGACCGGCGTGGGCGCGCACCATGTCGTCGAAGGTGCGGCGCATGTCCAGCATCATCGCGTTCAGGTCGCCCGCGGGCTCGAACCCCTCCAGCACCACCTGCTTTGGCTGGTTGCCGAGCTCCCGCAGGCCCAGCGCCTGGGCGAGCCTTCGTGCCGGGTCGATGGTGAGCACCACGGTCTTGCGGCCGCGTTCGGCCGCGCGCACCGCCAGCGCCGCCGCGGTTGTGGTCTTGCCGACCCCGCCGGAGCCGCAGCACACCACCACCCTGGTCGCGGGATCGTCCAGCAGGGCGTCGACGTCGACGGGGTCCGGCCGGTGCGGTTGGTTCATCGCGTGCTCCCGACGCCGTGATCGTTGAGCAGTTCGGCCAGCTCGTAGAGCTCGGCGACGTCGATGCCCGCGATGAGGTCGGGCAGCGACACCGACGGCAGGTCGAGCTCGGCCACCTGCTCCCGCGCTGCCTGCTCTTCCCGCGCGCGGATCGCGTGCTCCACGGCCTGGTGCGCGAGCGCGTCGACCAGCTCCTCGTCGGCCCGGAGCCCGGCGGCGTCCAGGCCGCTGCGCAGCCGGGCGGTGTCGACGCGCCCGCCGGCCGCCGCGGTCGCCGACCGCGCGGGCAGCCGCCCGGGGCGGACCCGGTTGAACAGCACCGCGCCGGGACGCAGGTCGGCGGCGTCGAGCTCGGCCACGGCCTCCAGCGTCTCCCGCACCGGCAGGTCCTCCAGCAGCGTGACCAGGTGGACGACGGTGTCGCTGGAGTGCAGCAGCCGGACGACGCCGTCGCTGTGGCCGCGGATCGGGCCGACCTTGGCCAGGTCCGCCATCGCCCTGGTGACGTCGAGGAACTTCACCACCCGGCCGGTCGGCGGGGCGTCGACGACGACGTGGTCGTAGACGTAGCGGCCGCGCTCGTCGGTGCGGCCGACGCACTCCTTGATCTTGCCGGTGAACAGCACGTCGCGCAGGCCCGGCGCGAGAGTGGTGGCGAACTCGATCGCCCCCATCTTGCGCAGCGTCCGTCCCGCGAAGCCGAGGTTGTAGAACATCGACAGGTACTCAAGCAGGGCCGGCTCGGCGTCGATGGCCAGCGCCCGCAGCTCGCCGCCGCCGGGCGCGGCGGCGATCGACTCCTCGGAGTAGGGCAGCGGCGCGGTGTCGAAGAGCTGGGCGATGCCCTGCCTGCCCTCGACCTCGACCAGCAGCACCTTGCGACCTCCGGTGGCCAGCGCCAGCGCCAGCGCCGCGGCGACCGTCGTCTTGCCGGTGCCACCCTTGCCGCTGACCACGTGCAGCCGGGCGTGATTCAGTTCCCCGTCCCAGTCGGTCACACGATCAGCGTAGGTCCGCGGCGGCCGGCATGTCTGCCGAACGTGGGTGGCGCCGCTCAGCCGGTGATCATCACGCCCACTGTGATCAGCACGCCCGCGGCGACCAGGCCCCAGCACACCTCGGGCGGCAGCACCGTCGCGGCCAGCGCCGCGACGACCGCGACCGCCAGGCCGCCGCGCAGGGCAACCCTGCCGACCTCGCCGGGGGCGCGGTCGCGCCGGGCCCGGACGGTGCTCATGATCCCGAGGACCATGAAGCCGCCGACCGCCGTGATCAGTGCCGTCGCCACGATCCGCCACGTCTCCACGGGTGTCGAAGCTAGCGCGTCGGGCACCGGCGGGTGGGCGCCGCGGCACGATCGGCCGGGCCGGTGGCGGGGTGCCGCCGGGCATCTACGCTGATCGGCATGACTAAGTGGGAATACTCCACCGTGCCGCTGTTGAGCCACGCGACCAAGCAGATCCTCGACCAGTGGGGCGAGGACGGGTGGGAGCTCGTCGCCGTCCTGCCCGGGCCGACCGGCGAGCAGATGGTGGCCTACATGAAGCGGCCGAAGGGCGACTGAGATGGGACGCTGGACTGATCGACTGGCAGAGGCCGGCATCCAGCTCCCCGGGGTCGCGGCGCCGGTCGCGGCGTACGTTCCCGCGGTGCGCACCGGCTCGTACGTCTACACCTCCGGGCAGGTGCCGATCGTCGAGGGCAAGCTCGCGGCGGCGGGCAAGGTCGGCGCGGAGATCAGCGCCGACGAGGCCAAGCAGCACGCCCGCACCTGCGCGCTCAACGCGCTGGCGGCGGTCGACGCGCTGGTCGGGATCGACTCGGTCGTCCGGATAGTGAAGGTCGTCGGATTCGTCGCTTCGGCGGAGGGCTTCACCGGGCAGCCGGGCGTGATCAACGGTGCGTCGGAGCTGTTCGGCGAGATCTTCGGCGAGGCGGGCCAGCACGCGCGCTCGGCGGTCGGCGTGGCCGAGCTTCCGATCGGAGCGCCGGTCGAAGTGGAGTTGATCGTCGAGGTCGAGTGAAACGACATCGCCACGGGCGCGGTGCCACCGCCGGATTCGTCCTGGGTGGCGCCGCGTTCTGCGTTCCGCGAGCGATCTTGCAGTTGATCTTCGCCGGTCGCGGGCCCGCCGAGTTTCCCGACAGGCCCCGCGGCCGCGGATCAGGACAAGTACGCTGCGGTCATCTTCATTTCGGATGGACCTTAATGAGTGTCCATCGAATGGGGGTGTCGGTTCCTGTGAGTATCCGTACGGTCTGAGCGGGGAGCCTTGCCTATCCGGGGCGGTGAGGCATAGTTCACCCGAACGGGTCAACGGGGACTGTGACGGCGGTGGCGGGCGACCGCGCCGGAGAAGTACAGAGCCTGGGAGGGGCCGACGTGGCGGTGCGAGAAACCGACCTTCTGTGCCACGAATTGCTGCTTCGACTCGCCGGTCGGCTGCCCGACCGGCACCTCTGGCGCTACCGCGACTGGCTCGCCGGGGGAGCCGCCGACGTCCTGGCGCGGATGCTGCCGGGCACGCTGGTGCGCGAACGGATTCCGCTCGGCGACGGCGACTTCCGCCTGCTGCGCGACGCGCTGTTCCCCCTCGGCGCCGACCCCGCCCTCGTCAACGCCATCCTCCCGGCCAAGCAGACCAGGCCCGCCCACACCTTCGCCGCGACCTCGCCCACCGACGACAGCGGCGACCCGGCGATCCTCGTCCTCGGCGCCACGCTGCGCGGCAGGCAGGGCGTCCGCGAGGTGCGCAGCTCCTGGCGGCGCGGTGACGGCCTGCCCCCGAAGCGGGTGCTGCTGGTGACCGCGTCGGCCGACGTCGTCGGCCTCGCCGGCGAGATCCAGCGGATCCTGCGGGCGCTCGGCGAGCCGGAGCCCTGCGTCGAGGTCCTGCCGCCGGAGGCCGAGCCCACCGCCTACCACCGGGCCGCACTCGCCGAGTCGGCCCTGGTCTGCGAAGGGGCGGACGAACTCGCAGGTCACCGTGGCTGACTCGGCGTGCCCGCCCACCGGGGCGGCCGAGCGGTCGCAAAGGTCCAAAGCAAGGCTTCATCTAGGAGGCAGACGTGGACGTGGCTGAGGGCGCCGGTCCGGTTGACCGGTTGCACAACCTCCTGCTCGCCATGACCGGACGTGTGGACGACGACGCGGTCAACTCGGCCCGCGAGCTGCTCGGCACCGGACAGCTCGACGCGGCGGCCGAGTTCCTGGCCGGCTGCCTGGTGGCCGGGCGCATCCCGGTGACCACCACCGAGCAGTACCAGCTGCGCCGGGTGCTCGACGAGGCCCGCTCGCAGCAGCGGCTCGCCGACCGGCTGCACGTGCTCGACAACGTCCCGGACGAGGAGCACCGGTTCAGCGACCAGGACCAGTCCGACGACGAGGTCGTCGCCGCGCTCGCCCCGGTGACCTCCCGGCTCGCGGGCGTCCGCGCGCTCTGGTGCTCCTGGCGCGTCACCCCGGCCGGCGTCACCTACGGCGCGGTGCCGAGGCGGGTGCTGCTGGCCGAGGTCGGGTCGGACGGCTCGGTCGCGGCTGCGGGCTACCAGCTGCTGGAGGCGCTGCGCAGGGCCGGCGTCGGCTGTTCGGTCGAGGTGTTCAGCAGCGGTGCCGACCTGCCGGAGTACCACCGCAACGCGCTGGCCGCCGCGCACCGGGTGCACCTGGACATGCCGCCTGCCGCGGTCGCGCAGCAGAACGGCATGAGCCGCGCCCGCGCCCCGCGCGTCAGCTCCGGTGGTGAGCCCGCCGGAGGGCATGACTTACCGGCCGAGCCGGCACCCGCGCCCAGGGCGGAGCGCCCCGTGGAACGACCGGTCGAGCGCCCGGCCCCTGAGCCGCAGCCCGAGCCGGAACCCGTGACCCCCCAGGCGGTCTCCGAGCCCGCTCCGGCGCAGACCGCGGCACCTGCCGAGTCCGTGCCACAGCAGCACCAGAACGCTCCCGAGAACCAGGCCAAGGCCGACAGCCAGGGCAACATGCGGGTTCCCGCCGCGGTCGACGCCAAGCTCACCGACCGGGAGCGCAACCTGCTGCGCAAGCTGCACGAGGAACTGGCCCAGCGCGAGCAGGACCGGTCCGGCCCGGCCAAGGGTGGCCAGGGCCAGCGGCAGCCGGAGACCTGGAACTCGACCATGCCGGGCGGCACCGGCGGCTTCCCGCCGATCGGCGCCCACCCCTCTCCGGTGAGCAACCAGAGCTACAACCAGCAGCGTCCCTGAACGGCCCGACGGCTGCCCCTCGCACCGCGCGCGGGGCAGCCGTCGCGCTACACGGCCGCCTGCACGTCGGCCAGCACGCGCTGGAGGTGCAGGCCGCGCCGCACGTCGCAGACGTGCTCGGTCCGCCCGTCGCGGACCAGCTCCAGGAACTCGTCCAGCAGCACCGCGTAGCACTCCTGGGCGGCGGTCCGCCGACCGGAGAGCTGCGTGTGCCCGTTCTCGCCGTAGACGCTGATGTCCACCAGCGCGGGCTGGACCGGGACGCGCAGCGACAGCGTGAGCGTGCTGGTGGCACCGCCCTCGTGGCCGAAGACCACGTGCCACAGGTCGTTGGCGGCGTCGCGGCTGGCGTAGTGCACCTGCTCGATGCGCCCGAGCGCGGCGTCGAGCAGGTCGATCGCGTGCGGTCCCGCGTCGACCAGCGCGCCTTCCTCCTGCCGCCACCGCGATGTGGCGTAGTCGCCAGAGAGCAGCGCCCCGGCCAACCAGCGCCCCGCGCCGCCCCGGACGCCGTCGAGCCCCGCCAGCCACGACCGCACCTCCGGCGCGAACCGGCGCGTCAGCATCATCACCGCGGCGACCCCGCTCTCCTCCGCCGCGTCGGCCACCGCCTGCGCGCCCGCCAGGTCGGTCGCCAGCGGCTTCTCCAGGATCAGGTGCTTGCCCGCGCGGGCCGCCACCGGGGCCAGCTCGGCCTGCACGTCGGGCGGCACGGCGAACGCGACCGCGTCGACCGACGCGAGCAGCTCGTCGTACCCGGTCGCGACGATGGCGTCGTGCGGACCGGCCAGTTCCTCGGCCGCCTCCCGGCGTCTCGCCCAAACCGCCGCCAACCGCGTGCCCGGGTGCGCTTCCAGCCCTGGCGCGTGCACCCGGCCGGCCCAGGGGCCTGCTCCGACTACTCCGACCCGCAGCGTTTCGCTCATGCCGACATCGTGCCTTCGCCGCAACGGGGCCCCTGCGGACGGGGGTACCGGCGACGATGCCGGTGATCTCGGGGCTCGGATCGCGGCGTTTCGGTGTCGTCCCGGCTTAGGGTGAGCGGCATGGTGCAACTTCCCGACGAGCTGGCGCTGCCCGAGGGTTTCGTGCCGGAGGCCCCGCCCGACCCGCCCGTCACGCCGAAGGACGCCGCGACCGTCCTGCTGTTGCGCGACGGGTCCGCCGGACCGGAGGTCTTCCTCCAGCGCCGGGTGAAGGGCATGCCGTTCGCGGGAGGCATGACGGTGTTCCCGGGCGGCGGTGTCGACCCCCGCGACGCCGACACCTCGGTGGCGTGGAACGGCCCCTCCCCGCAGTGGTGGGCCAAGCAGCTCGGGTGCACCGAGGAACTGGCCCGCGCGTTGGTGTGCGCGGCCGTGCGCGAGACGTTCGAGGAGTCCGGCGTGCTCCTCGCGGGCGCCGACCCGGGAACGGTCGTCAGCGACACCGCCGCCTACGCCGACGTGCGCGCGGCGCTGGTGTCGCGGGAGCTCTCGCTGGCCGGGTTCCTCGCGGGCGCGGGCCTGGTGCTGCGCTCGGACCTGCTGCGGCCGTGGTCGAACTGGGTCACGCCGGAGGCCGAGCCGCGCCGCTACGACACCAGGTTCTTCGTCGCGGCGCTGCCGGACGGCCAGCGCGCCGACGCCGCGACCCCGGAGGCGTCCGAGGCGTACTGGCGGACCCCGCGGGCCGCCCTCGACGACTGGCGGCAGGGCCGGTGCGGACTGCTGCCGCCGACGTGGGTCACGTTGACCGAGATCGCCGAGTGCGGCAGCGTGGCCGAGGCGCTGTCGACCGAGCGCGTCCTGACGAAGGTGGTGCCGAAGCTGGCCCGCCGCGACGGCAGGTGGCACGTGCTGATGCCGGGCGATCCCGGCCACGACGGGGAAGGGCAGTGATGGAGCATCCCGCATACGGTTCCGTCCGGCCGGTGACCGCGTACGCGTCCGTGCTGCTGGCGCGCAACCCGGACGTGATGACCCTCGACGGCACCAACACCTGGCTGGTCGGGTCGCCGGACGCGGCGGACCGCATCGTCATCGACCCCGGCCCCGCCGACCGCGACCACCTCGAGCTGGCCGCCGAGCGCCCGGTGTCTGTGGTCCTGCTGACCCACCACCACCCCGACCACACCGCGGGCGCCCGGGACTTCGCGGAGCTGACCGGCGCGCCGGTCAGGGCTCTGGACCCGGCGCTGTGCGCCGGTGCCGAGCCGCTCACCGACGGGGAGACGGTCGAAGCCTCCGGCGTGCGGCTGCGCGTCCTGGCCACGCCGGGGCACACGGCCGACTCGGTGTGCCTCACCGTCGACGACCCCGCCGAGCCGGCGGTGTTCACCGGCGACACCGTGCTGGGCAAGGGCACGACGGTCGTCGCGCACCCCGACGGGCACCTCGGCTCGTACCTGGAGTCGCTGCGCCTGCTCGGCGACCTGCCGGAGGGCACCAGGGTGCTGCCCGGCCACGGCCCCGAGCTGCCCGACATCAGGGCGATCAGCCGGGCCTACCTGGCGCACCGCAGCCAGCGGCTCGGCCAGATCCGCACCGTCCTGCGCGAGCACGGACCCGGCATCACGGCCCGGCGGGTCGTGGAGATCGTCTACGCCGACGTCGACCCGGCGGTGTGGCCCGCGGCGGAGTGGAGCGTCCAGGCCCAGCTCACGTACCTGCGTGAGCTTGAAGCCCCCGATGGGGCTTCGAGTGGCCCGCAAGGGCCATCGGCGTGAAACGCCGATTCACCTGATGCGTTCAGCCCAAGCCGTCACCACGACCTCGTCCCCGACCGAGAGCTTGCCCGTCTCCAGGACCGCGAACTTCGCACCGAACGCGATACCGCCTTCGGTGCGCCGGTACTCGGCGAGCGTGCGCAGCGGCTCCGGCCCGGTGCGAAGGCCCGTCTCCTGGTCGACCGTGGTCACCGCGCAGCGGATTGCGAGCTTGGTGAAGCCGAGTTCGGCCCCGCCGAGGACGACCCGCCGGAGGCGATCCTCGGTGTGCGGCTCTTCCCAGCCCGAGACCACTACGTTCGGCCGGAAGCGGTTCATGGGGTGCGGCGGGGCGCCGCGCTCGGCAAGCCGCTGGTTGAGCTCGTCGAGCGACGCCAGCGAGAGGACGTGCACCGCCGAGCTGTCGGCGTACCCGGACGTGCCGGGCACGTCGCCGTCGGTGACCCGGTCGTGCTCGGGTGGCACGCGCACCAGCCTGCGGGGCGCCGCGAACACCTCGGAAAGCCACTCGGCGACCACGTCGCCCTGGTCAATGCCCTTGTAGGTGGCACCGAACAGGTCCACGTCGCGCCGGGGACCGGACGAGTCGACCTCGATGGACACCGCTTCCACACCCGGCCCGCGCAGGGTGAGCCGCTTCCCGTCGGCGCTGATGTCCGGCCGGATCAACGCCAGCCGCGGATCGCGTCGTTGGGTCCGGAACACGCCTCGCTCGTCGACCACCATGAAACTGCGGTCGTGCGCCAGGCCCGCCGGCGTCATGAACGTGTCGAGCAGCGACGTCCCGGCACAGCCCTTGATCGGGTAGCAGATCAGCTCTGCGATTCTGGCCACGGTTCCGAGCCTAGGGGCCGCATCGCAGGCCAAGCGAAGGATTAACCCCCGATCGCCGCTCGGACGTGTTCCAGATGTGGCTCGCGCAGTGGGTCGCCGGGCGGAACCTCAGCCGCCTTCTCGCTGCGGGATCTCCGACTGACGTATGTCCGCGCGGCGTCGAAGCTGTCCTCGCGAGAAGACGGCTGAGAACCCGCGGGTGGTCGGGCTGAGCCCCACACCGCAAGCGGCTCCGCCGCTTGTGAAACAGAAGCTAGCTCCGCTTGGGCATCAGCACGTAGCGCAGATCCGCTTCGGGAGCGTCCACGTCGCTGATCACCGTCGACCTGCGTAGCCCGGACCGCAGCCCCAGCCGGACCGTCCGGCCCGCGAACGCCTGCAACGCGTCGGCGAGGTAGCGGGGTTGGAAGGCGGGGCTGAAGCGGTCGCCGGTGACCGTCGCCTTCACCGCCTCCTGCGCGTCCCCGAACTGCGGGTCCGCGGCCCGCACCCGGACCTCGGCGTCCCCGACGTCGAGCAGCACGGCTCCGTGCGCGCCCGCGTACGGCGACACCCGGCGCACGGCACCTGCCACCTCGTCGGCCCGGACCTCGACCGCGCAGTCGACCTCCGGGAGCAGGTGGCGCGACTCGTCCGGGAACGGCGCGTCGAGCAGCGTCGTCGACACCTCGGCGTCCGCCCAGCTCAACCCGACCCGGTCGGCGTCGGCGCGCAGCACCACCTCGTCGCCCGACGCCTGCTTGGCGACCTCGGTGAGCAGACCGGACGGCACCAGCACGTCCAGGTCGCCGGTGCCGGGACGCCACGGCAGCGTCGCCACCGCCATCCGGAACCGGTCCGTCCCGACCAGGACCAGGCGGTCACCGCGCTGCTTGACGTGCACGCCGGTGAACACCGGAAGCGCGTCGTCGCGGGAGGTCGCGGCAGCGACGACCGCGACCGCGGGCAGCAGCGCGGCGTCCAGCGCCCCGGCGCGCGGCGGAGCCGCGCGGACGCCGGGGTGCGCGGCGAGGTCGAGCAGCGGCAGCGCGAAGCGCGCGTTCGGCGTGCGAAGCGCCAGCTTCGCGCCCTCGACGACGAGGCGGACCTCGACGGAGTCGAGGTTGCGCAGCGTCTCGGCGAGCGGCCGGGCCGGGACCAGTACCCGGCCCTCGGTGTGGGTCCGGGCCCGGCGGCTCAGCCGGATGCCGCGCTCGCGGTCGGTGCCGGCCAGCTCCAGGCCCTCGGGGGTGGCGGTGAGGACCATCCCGGCGAGCACCGGGTCGAGCAGCCTGCCGGGCAGCAGCCGCACCAGGTCGGCCGCAGCCGCGGCCAGCGCCCGCGTGGGCGCGGTGACGTCGAGATCCATGGCGCGCAAGCTAGCGGCCCGCACCGACACCCATCCGCCCGCGAAACGGCCGCCCGGCGGCAGAGGTGGACAGGGCGCTTGCGGCCCATCGAGGGTTACCGAGATGAGCGCACACGAGATTCCCGGCTACGTGCGGACCGCGAGCCGGATCGTGATCGACGCCGTCAAGGCAGACCTGGACGGAATGGCGGGGACCACCGGAGGCTGAAGTCGACGCCTGCACGGGACGGGGTGGTCGCGCTCTAGCCGCGCGGTTGGGCGGCGGCTCGGTCCGAGCCGCCGCCCCTGCGCTCAGACGCCGGCGAGCTGCGGCGATGCGGTCGCGGGCTCCGGCTGCAGGGTGCCGCGGCGCAGCCAGAGCGCGAGCGCGGCCAGCACGCCGACGGCGCTGGCCGCCAGGAAGGCGGCGGGCGGCCCGGCGGTCTCGACGATCTGCCCGCTCACCGACTGGCCGAAGGCCGCGCCCAGGGTCACCGAGGTGACCACCCAGCCGAACGCCTCGGTCGCGGTTCCCGCCGGTGCGGCGATCTCCAGCGACACCGAGTGCGCCGTGGACTGCGGGGTGATCAGGCTGCCCGCCAGCAGCAGCGCCAGCGCCAGGCCCCACAGCGTGGTCGGCACGGCAAGCAGCGTGATCAACGCGGCGAAGCCGAACAGCAGTGCGGGCAGCCGCAGGTGCATCGGCCGCGGCCATGGCCGCATCCCGTACAGCACGCCGACCAGCACCGAGCTGACCGAGAGCAGGCTCAGCAGCAGCCCGCCCGCCGTCGGGTGCCCTGCCAGCTCCGCGGCGGCGGGCACGCCGACCTCGATGAAACCGATCAGGGCGCCGAAGCCGAGGGCGGCCAGCGCGACGGTGCGCATGCCCGGGCTCGCCAGCGCGCCGAGCATGTTGCCGCCGCCGTGCCCGGCCCGTTCCCGCCGTTCCGGCCGCTGCGAGCGTGCCGCCCGCGTCGACGCGAACCCGACGCTGCCCGCGATCATGCACGCCGCTCCGGCCACCACGCCGGTGCCCGGCCACGGCATCGCGACCATCAGCCCGGCCAGGCCGGGGCCGAGGATGAAAAAGACCTCCATGCTGATGGCCTCGTAGGAGAACGCGGCGTCCCGGGCGGGCCCGGGCGGCAGCAGCACGTTCCACAGCGCACGCGAGGCGGGGCCGGTCATCGGCTCGCAGAGGCCGACGGCGAAGGCCAGCGGCACCAGGACGCCGATCGGGGCGTGCGCCTCGATGACGGCGATCTCGGCGGCGACCACGGCGGCGAACACGACGGACATGACGTAGAGGGGCAGCGTCGGCCCGATCCGGTCCATCACTCGGCCCTGGACCACCGAACCGCAGGCCACGCCGACCAGCGCCCCGGCCGACACCAGCCCCGCGGCGGCGAAGCTGCCGGTCTCGCGCTGGACGTAGAGCATCAGCGAGAGACCGACCATGGCGATCGGCAGACGGGCGAGCAGGGACGTCAGCACCGGGGCGACGGCCCCGGGGGCGGTGAGCGCGGCGCGGTAGTCACGCGGGGAGACGGAGTTGGACACCACACCAGTATCCGAAGAATGGTACTGACGTACCAACTCTTTATGGGGTAATCCGGCTCACCGGACAGCAGGACGGGACTTTCTACCCGAGGCGCGAACGGCCGGATGCATGCACACTCGTACCAGGGCAACGGATTACTCGACCCGCGAGCAAGCGGTCCGGGTGAGCCGAGCAACCTGCGGGCCTGCCGCGACGTCCTTTGAGCGAGGGCGGCGGGAACCGCCCACAACAGACTTCCTTCGGTGCCAGGTTCGGGGCCGACGCATCGGAGGACGGGGGAGCGTGGTTGGTCGTCGGGGGATTAGCCACGCGCAGCGAGAGGGCTGGAACGTCACGTCGGGGGTGGCGCCCAGCCCTCTCGCACGTCTCGGCCCGGGACGCATGTGGCGGCCTGTTCCCCGAGTGCACCCTTCGCGCGAGTCCCACAGGCGGGCACGCATCCAGCCCTAGGTCGCGCCAGCCCGCAGCGCCATCAGGCGCTTGACCCCGGTGCCTTCGGGTATCGGCCGACCGGTCGGCGGCTCGGGCCGGACACCTGGTTGGTGGCTCTCGGACGCCTGGTCGGTGGCTCGGGCCGGACGTCCGTGTGCCAGGCGCTCAGGCGGCCACCCTGCCCTCTTGCCGCCCAGCACACGCGTGGGTGCCACCTGCTCGGTGATCTTCCCGGGCCTTCCGCGGGCCGGTTTCCCGCGCGCGCAAAAACGCGCGCCGACTGAAGAGCCCGGGGTCCGCCCCGGGCCCGTCTATCGGCGCGCGTCGCGACCGGCGGCCTCGCCGGTCGTCAGCGGGCGCGTCGGGCCAGCCGCTCCGGATCGAGGATCAGCACGCTCTTGCCCTCCAGCCGCAACCAGCCGCGGTGGGCGAAGTCGGCCAGCGCCTTGTTCACGGTCTCCCGCGAGGCGCCGACGTACTGGGCGATCTCCTCCTGCGTCAGGTCGTGGGTGACCCGCAGCAGGCCCGCCTCCTGGCTGCCGAAGCGCTGCGCGAGCTGCAGCAGCGCCTTGGCGACGCGGCCAGGCACGTCGGTGAAGATCAGGTCGGCCAGCATGCCGTTGGTCCGGCGCAGCCTGCGGGCCACGACCCGAAGCAACTGCTCCGCGATCTCGGGGCGGGTGCCGATCCACTGCCGCAGCGCCGTGCGGTCCATGGTCAGCGCCCGGACCTCGGTCACGGTTGTCGCGGTCGACGTCCTCGGCCCCGGGTCGAAGATGGACAGCTCGCCGAACATGTCCGACGGCCCCATGATCGCCAGCAGGTTCTCCCTGCCGTCCGGGGACTTGCGTCCGAGCTTGACCTTGCCGGATTGGATGATGTAAAGCCGGTCGCCCGGCTCGCCCTCGGCGAAGATCACGTGTCCTCGCGGGAACTCCGAAGGTTCCAACGATTGGGTCAGTGCTTCCGCCGCGGCCGGCTCAACGCCTTGGAAGATACCGGCCCGGGCCAGAGTCTCGTCCACCTCGTCCCTCCATGTTGAGACGCGGCGGCTGTCTTGCGAACCGGACCCGCACGCGACCGGTCCGGTGTGCCGCCGATCACTACCAGTAAGTCTAAGACTGGTCGCGGGAACGGCGAGTCCGCAGCTTACCGGCGCGTCCCACCCTGCGTAGCTGGAACAGCTCCAGCGCACGTCCAATTCCCTGCCGGAACAGCGCCCTGACCTCGTCGGGCCGGGCGTTCTCCAGCAGCTCCTCCACCTCGTTCTCCTGTACCGCGACGTGGCGGAGCCGTGCCTCCACGCGCTCCATGAAGAGCGTGAAGAACATGATCACAAGCGGTACTACGATCACGAACCAGGCAGTCATGATGGTGAAATCCTCGCTCATGCCTTCGGGGCCGATGTAACCGGGGGTATGTTCTGCGCGCGCGAGGCCATGCGAGCACCGTCCTCCTGGGTGGCATCCGTACTCTGGTGGAGTGCCGGACCAAGCTCGGAACAAGCCCCGTGACGCCGCTGTCAAGAAGGCTGCCAAGGCCCGGTCGGGGGAGACCCGGCTGGGACTCGTCCGGCGTGCCCGCCGGATGCTCCGCGCGTTGGCCGAAGCCTATCCCGACGCCCACTGCGAGCTGGACTTCAACACCCCGCTGGAGCTGGCGGTGGCCACGATCCTGTCCGCCCAGTGCACCGACAAGCGGGTCAACGAGGTCACTCCGGCCCTGTTCAAGCGCTATCCGGCGGCCGAGTCCTACGCCGGCGCGGACCGCGCCGAGCTGGAGGAGATGATCCGCTCGACCGGCTTCTACCGGAACAAGGCCGCCTCGCTGATGGGGCTGGGCGCCCAGCTCGTGGAGCGCCACGGCGGCGAGGTTCCGGCCCGCCTCGACGAGCTGGTCAAGCTGCCCGGCATCGGCCGCAAGACGGCCAACGTCATCCTCGGCAACGCCTTCGACGTGCCCGGCATCACGGTCGACACCCACTTCGGCAGGCTGGTCCGGCGCTGGCGGTGGACGGCCGAGGAGGACCCGGTCAAGGTCGAACACGCGATCGGCGAGCTCATTCCGCGCAAGGAATGGACCATGCTGTCGCACTACGTGATCTTCCACGGGCGCCGCGTCTGCCACGCCCGCAAGCCCGCCTGCGGGGCCTGCCTGCTGGCCGCCGACTGCCCCTCCTACGGCGACGGCCCGACCGACCACCTCGAGGCCGCGAAGCTGGTCCGCGGGCACGAGGCCCCCCACCTGCTCGCGCTGGCCGGGATCGTCGACGAGATCCCGGACAGGACCGTCGAGAAGGTGGCCGAGACGGAGCCGCACGCGTGAGCGGTCGGCTGCGGGAGTACCGGAACGAGATCCGCTGGACCGTCGTGGTCGTGGTGCTCGCGGTGCTCGGCATCGTCGCGCTGTGGCCGCGCGGCGCGGAGCAGCCCGCCGAGCCAGGCGGAGCGCCCGCGCCGGCGCAGGTCGCGGCGCAGCGCGGCGCCGACCCCGCGCTGCGGGCGTCAGCGGCCCTGGAGCCCTGCCCGTCGGGCCCGCCGACGGGTCCCTCCGGCGCGACCGGCACCTGCCTCGCCGACGGCACGCCCGCCGACCTCGCCGCCATGGTCGGAGGGCGCACGACGCTGGTGAACGTCTGGGCGACGTGGTGCCAGCCGTGCCGGACCGAGCTGCCCGCGCTCCAGGAGTACTCGCGCCAGCCCGGCGCCGTGCCGGTCGTGGGAGTGCAGGTGCAGAGCGACGAGGACGACGGCCTCGCCCTGCTGCGAGAGCTCGGTGTGCGCTATCCGAACGTGCACGATCCCGACAACCGCGTCCGGGCGGCGCTCAACGTGCCCGCCGTGCTTCCCATGAGCTACGTCGTGACCGCGTCCGGCGAGGTCCGCCGGGTGGACCCGCCGGTCGCGTTCGAGTCGGCCGACGAGGTGCGCGCCGCGGTCCAGCGCACCGCGGGAGGTGCCGGATGACCGGACCGGGAGTCGGGCCCCTGGTGGACCCCGACGACGTGCCCGAGTGGCTGCGGGCGCTGGTCAAGCGCACCGCCGACCTCGACGGCGGGCGCCTCGGCTGGCCGCGCACCGACCCGCCCGCCGACGCCCGCCCGGCGGCCGTGCTGGTGCTCTTCGGCGAGGGCGTGTCCGGACCGGACGTGCTCTTGCTGCGCCGCGCCGACAGCCTGAACTCCCACCCCGGCCAGGTCGCGTTCCCGGGCGGCGCCCTCGACCCGGGCGACGACGGTCCGGTCGGCGCGGCGCTGCGGGAGGCCGCCGAGGAGGTCGGGGTCCTGTCCGGCGGCGTGCGGCCGGTCGCGGTGCTGCCGGAGCTGCACGTCGCGCACAGCGGCTTCCGGGTGACCCCGGTCCTGGCGCACTGGCGGACGCCGTCGCCGGTCGCACCGGTGGACCCGGCCGAGACCGCCGCGGTGGCGCGGGTGCCCGTCTCGTGGCTGACCGACTCGGCCAACCGCATCCGGGTCCGCTACGCCGAGCGGCAGCTCGGGCCGGCGTTCCTGGTCCCGGGGATGCTGGTGTGGGGCTTCACCGGCGGGCTGCTGGCCGGGGTGCTCGACCTGGCCGGCTGGGCGCGCGGCTGGAACCGCGACGACGTGCGTGAACTGGGGGCTGCCTGGAGGGCCGCGGAGGAGGCCGACGACGTGGGCTTCGGCACGCACTGAACCGGTGGCGGCACTCGCCGCCCGGGCGGATGCGAGGCTTGCGGGGGTGGTGCGGGCTGCCATGATCGGACAGCATCGCCTGCGGGAATGAGGTGAACGGGTGAACTGGGTCGATCTGCTCGTCGTGCTGCTGGCGCTGCTGGCCGCGGCGTCGGGTGCGCGCAGCGGGCTGATCACCGCCCTGTTCTCGTTTCTCGGTGTCATCGCCGGTGCGGTCGTCGGGCTCAAGCTCGCGCCGCTGCTGCTGGAGCGGCTGGACAGCCCGTCGGCCCGGATCGCCTTCGGCGTGGGCATCGTGGTGCTGCTGGTCGCCTTCGGCGAGACCTTCGGCATGTGGGCGGGCCGCGAGCTGCGCGACCGGATCACCTCGAGCAAGCTCACCGGCGTCGACAACGTGCTCGGCGCGGTGCTGCAGTGCGTGGCGGTGTTCGTGGTCGCCTGGCTGGTGGCCCTGCCGTTCACGTCGGCTTCGGCGCTGCCCGGCCTGGCATCGGCGGTCACCAGATCGACGGTTCTGCGCACGGTGGACTCGGTGATGCCCGACGCGGCCAAGCAGCTGCCGTCGGAGCTGCGCGAGATGCTCGGCATGAGCGGTTTCCCGGAGGCGCTGGAGCCGTTCTCGGAGACGCCGGTCGCCGCGATCGACCCACCGGACCCCGCCCTGGCCTCCAGCGAGGCCGTGCGCGACGCCCGGACGAGCGTGGTGAAGGTGCGTGGGCGTGCGGTTTCGTGCGCGCGGGCGCTGGAGGGCACCGGGTTCGTCATCGCCCCGCACCGGGTGATGACCAACGCGCACGTCGTCGCGGGCACCGACAAGGTCGCGATCGAGATCGGCCGCGGCGAGTTCGACGCCGAGGTCGTGCTGTTCGACCCGAACACCGACCTGGCCGTGCTGTCGGTGCCGGACCTCGACGCCGACGCGATGACGTTCAAGCAGGGCGCCCACCCGGGCGACAGCGTGATCGCGCTCGGCTACCCGCTGGACGGCCCGTACACGGCGTCACCGGGCCGCATCCGCGAGCGCATCCGGCTGCGCGGACCGGACATCTACGACTCGACGACCGTGGTCCGCGAGGTGTACACGGTGCGGGGCAAGGTGCAGAGCGGCAACTCGGGCGGTCCGCTGATCGACACGCGGGGCGACGTGGCGGGTGTCGTGTTCGGCGCCGCCGTTGACGACCCGGAGACCGGGTTCGTGCTCACCGCCGACGAGGTCGCCGACGAGGTGGCGGCCGCCCCGAGCCTGCACACGCCGGTCTCCACAGGGGACTGCACGGGCTGAGCGCGAGCCCCGCGACCACCGCGGTCAGGCGGAGGTCTTCTCCACTGCCTTGTCCTCGCCGTTGCGGCGGGTGAGCTGCGCGGTGTCCTTCAGGCTCTCTATGGTCCGCTTCGGTGCCCGGATCTTGCGCACCCGCCGGTAGCCGAGCAGTGCGAAAAGGCCCGCCACCAGCAGCATGAACAGGAACACGATGCCGAAGGACGCCCACCGCCACAGGCCGAGCTGGGCGAGGCCCTCCGCGAGGGTGAAGAACAGGAAGAACATGCTGAAGCCGAGGACGCTGAGCGCCAGGATGAAGTAGACGCTGCCCTTGACGCCCTTCTTCACCTCGCCGGCGAGCTCGGCCTTGGCCAGCTCCATCTCGGAGCGGACCAGCGTGGACAGATGCGTCGTGGCGTCGCGGACCAGCGCACCGACGGACTGGCCGTTGTCGGGACCGGTGCCCTCCTCGGACAGCGGGATGGAGGTGACGGCCGACCAGCCCGCACCGTCACGGCTGCCATTGGGGTTCTTCGCGGCGCTGTTCACGTACCTCATCGTGCCACGCTCGATCAGGCGGGTACCGATCGACTCGCGGTGTGTTACCCGCGAGTGACATCGCCGCAGGCGGCCCCGTCAGGCCGAGGCGTCGCCGTTGCGCACCTTGCGGCCCCTGCGCAGCATCATCACCGCCGCGAGCAGCGATGCGACAGCGGAGGCGATCAGCACCGCGGCCTTGGCCCGCTCGGCCGCGGCTCCCTCCAGCGACAGCTCGGCGATGAGCAGGCTCACGGTGAAGCCGACGCCGCCGAGCATGGCCAGTGCGCTGAGGTCCCGCCAGCTCACCCCGGCGGGCTTGGCACCGATGCCGATCTTCACCGCCAGGTAGGAGCTGCCGAAGATGCCGACGAGCTTGCCGACCACGAGCCCGACGACCACGGCGATGGCGACCCGGTCGTGGGTCATCGCGGCCAGCGCCTCCCCGTCGACCGGGACACCCGCGGCGAACAGCGCGAACACGGGAACGATCAGCCCTGCCGACCAGGGCTGGAGGCGGTGCTCCAGACGCATCGCGGGAGAGGCCGTCTCGTGCGGGTCGCGGTGCACCCGGGTCAGCAGGCCCAGCGCGACCCCGGCGATGGTGGCGTGGATGCCGCTGCTGTGCACGGCGATCCACGTCGCGACGGCCAGCGGGACGTACAGGAACGGCGTGGTGATCCGGCGCTTCTGCGCGTACCAGTAGACCGCGCAGAGCGCGGCCGCTGCGAGCAGTGCCAGCACGCTGAGGCCGGAGGTGAACAGCACCGCGATCACGACGATGGCGCCGAGGTCGTCGACCACGGCGAGGCTGAGCAGGAACACCCGCGCGGCGGTGGGCATCCACGACCCCGTCAGCGACAGCACGCCGAGGGCGAAGGCGATGTCGGTGGCGACCGGGATCGCCCACGCCGCGTGCGCGCCCGGAGCGCCGTAGCCGATGGCGAACGCCAGCCCGGCGGGCACGATCATGCCGCCCAGCGCGGCGACCACCGGCAGGGTCGCGGTCTTGCGGTCGGCGAGCTCGCCGACGACCAGCTCGCGCTTGAGCTCCAGCCCGGCGACGAAGAAGAAGATCGCGAGCAGGCCGTCCTTGGCCCACTCGCCGATGGTGAGGTCCAGGTGCAGGAAGTGCGGACCGATGGCGAAGTCGCGGACGCCGCTGTAGAAGGGCTCGGCCGGTGAGTTGGCCAGCACCAGGGCCAGGGCGGTGGCGGCGAGCAGCACCATGCCGCCGACGGTCTCGGTGCGCAGGTACGCGGCGAAGTCGAAGGTCCGGGCCGACCCGTCTTGCCCGTCGTCGTTCCTGCGAGTGCGGTTGCGGGCGGACTTGGACACCGGGGCCTCCTGGGTGCGGACAGCACGAACTGTTCGCCGACCAGACTTCCCGGCACACCCGCAACGACCCTAACAGATTCTTCACGCCGCAAACGATCTTCAAGCTCGTTTTCGCAGGTAGCGGGCCTGTGTGAATGACAAGGGCGCCCTCCCGGATGCTGGGAGGGCGCCCTTGCCGAGAGGACTCAGTCCTCGGTGGACTTGCCCAGTCCGGCCGAGATGAGATCCATCACGGAGGAGTCGGCGAGGGTGGAGACGTCGCCGATTTCGCGGTTTTCGGCGACGTCGCGCAGGAGCCGTCGCATGATCTTGCCGGAGCGGGTTTTGGGGAGTTCGGGCACGACCATGATCTGGCGGGGTTTGGCGATGGGGCCGATTTCGTGGGCGACGTGGTCGCGCAGGGCCTTGATGGCGGCTTCGCCGGAGGCTTCGTCGTCGGCGCCGCCGCGCAGGATGACGAAGGCCACGATGCCCTGGCCGGTGGTGGGGTCGCTGGCGCCGACCACGGCGGCCTCGGCCACGGTGGGGTGGGAGACCAGGGCGGATTCGACCTCGGTGGTCGAGATCCGGTGGCCGGAGACGTTCATGACGTCGTCGACGCGGCCGAGTAGCCAGAGGTCGCCGTCGTCGTCGTATTTGGCGCCGTCGCCGGCGAAGTAGTAGCCCTTGTCGGCGAATTTGGACCAGTAGGTTTCGCGGTAGCGGTCGTCGTCGCCCCAGATGCCGCGCAGCATCGCGGGCCAGGGTTGGTCGAGCACGAGCAGTCCGCCGCCGCCGGGGCCGACCTGCTCGCCCTGCTCGTTGACGACCTTGGCGGAGATGCCGGGCAGTGGGACCTGGGCGGAGCCGGGTTTGGTGGCGGTGACGCCGGGCAGCGGCGAGATCATGATCGCGCCGGTTTCGGTTTGCCACCAGGTGTCGACGATGGGGGCGTGGTTGCCGCCGATGTGTTCGCGGTACCACATCCAGGCCTCGGGGTTGATCGGTTCACCGACGCTGCCGAGGACCCGCAGTGAGGACAGGTCGTAGCGGGCGGGGATCTCGGCGCCCCATTTCATGAAGGTGCGGATGGTGGTGGGCGCGGTGTAGTAGAGCGTGACGCCGTACTTGGCCACGATTTCCCAGTGGCGGCCTTCGTGCGGGGTGTTGGGGGTGCCTTCGTAGATGACCTGGGAGGCGCCGTTGGCCAGTGGCCCGTAGACGATGTAGGTGTGGCCGGTGACCCAGCCGATGTCGGCGGTGCACCAGTAGACGTCGGTGTCGGGTTTGAGGTCGAAGACGGTGCGGTGGGTGTAGGCGGCCTGGGTGAGGTAGCCGCCGGAGGTGTGCAGGATGCCCTTGGGGCGTCCGGTGGTGCCGGAGGTGTAGAGGATGAACAGCGGGTGCTCGGCGTCGAAGAACTCCGGGGTGTGGGCCTCGGGCTGGCCTTCGACGGTCTCGTGCCACCACTTGTCGCGGTCGGTGTTCCACTCGACGTCGGTCTTGGTGCGCTGGACCACGAGGACGTGTTCGACGCTGGGGGTGGCGGCCACGGCCTCGTCGACGTTGGTCTTGAGGGGCATGGCCTTGCCGCGGCGGTACTGGCCGTCGGCGGTGATGACGACCTTGGCCTCGGCGTCGTTGATGCGGGTGCGCAGCGCTTCGGAGGAGAACCCGCCGAACACGACGCTGTGCAGGGCGCCCAGCCGGGCGCAGGCCAGCATCGAGTAGACCGCTTCGGGCAGCATCGGCAGGTAGATCGCGACCCGGTCGCCCGCGCCGACACCGAGCGAGGCCAGCGCGTTGGCCGTGCGGGCCACCTCGCGTGCCAGTTCGGCGTAGGTGATGGCGCGGGAGTCGCCCGGTTCGCCCTCCCAGTGGATGGCGACCCGGTCGCCGTTGCCGGCCTCGACGTGGCGGTCCACACAGTTGTAGGCGACGTTGAGCTTGCCGCCGACGAACCACTTGGCGAACGGGGCGCCGGACCAGTCCAGCACCTGCTCCCACTCGGTGTCCCAGTGCAGGTGGCGGGCCTGGTCGGCCCAGAACGCCTCGCGGTCGGCGTCGGCCTGGGCGTAGAGCTCCGACGTCGCATTGGCTTGGGCGGCGAACTCCTCGGACGGCGGGAATGTCCTGCTCTCGGTGAGCAGGTTGTCCAAGGTGTTGCTCTGCCCGTCGGGCTCGCTCATTGCGGGGAACCTCCCTGGCTGATGGGGCGCATGTGCTGTGTGAACCGTAATGCGATCCTGGGCGCTCCAACAGGGGGAGGCCCGCTTGGTTTAGACCAATTGTTGTTCACTGTGCGGATTCGACGCACTACGCTGCGCGCCTGCTCGGTCACTTTGGCACATGTCCTGGTCGGCCCATGCGGTGGGTTGATACCCGGCCGGTAGCGTTTCTAAGCGTGAACGCCCAGGAATCGTTGCTCCCGTTGCTGGAGCTTGACGGCGTCGCCGAGGCGGTGACCTCTGCTCGCGCGGCGATCGACGAGGTCCACCGGCACCCGGCGAACCGGCGCGGCTGGCCCACGACGGCCGCCGAGGCGTCGGTGCGAGCCGCGCGGGCAAGCGCGGCCGTCGCAGGCGGAGCGACCGAAATTCCCGAAACGGGTGAGGTGAGCGACCCCCTGCTGGCTGGTGCCCTGCGCATCGCCGAGGGCATGGGGCCTCTGCTGCCGACATGGCAGCGGGCCCCGCTGCAGGCGCTTGCCCGGCTGCACGTGCTCGCCGCGGCCGATCTGGTCGAGGACAAGGAGTCGCTGGGCCGTCCCCGCGCCGATCGCGAGGTGTCCGAGCGGCTGGACCTGCTCGCCCGGATCGTCGCCGACTCCAGCGGCAAGTCCCAGGGCCTGGTCCCCGGGCCGGTGCTGGCCGCCGTCGTGCACGGCGAGCTGCTCGCGCTGTCGCCCTTCGGCGTCGCCGACGGCGTGATCGCGCGGGCCGCGGCACGGCTCACCGTGATCGGCAGCGGCCTGGACCCGAAGGGCCTCGTGGTGCCGGAGGTCGCGTACTTCCGCAGGCAGGGCGAGTACTCGGCGGCGGCGGACGCCTTCGGGAACGGCGACCCCGAAGGCGTCGGTGAATGGCTCCGCTACTGCTGCCGCGCCCTCGAGGCGGGCGCGCGGGAGGCCAAGTCCATCGCCGATGCTGTTCGAGACGGGTGATGGCGTCTTGAACGACCGAAGGTCGGATGAAGGGTTCCAGCGCTCAACCACCGCAGGAACGTGAAGCAACACCCGCCGGCTGCCCGCCGCAGGCGTACGAACGAGGAATGACGTGACCAAGAAGCTCCTGCTCGACTGCGACCCCGGTATCGACGACGCGCTGGCCATCGGCCTCGCGCACGGCATCCCGGACCTGGAGCTGGTCGGGCTGACCACCGTCGGCGGCAACGTGGAGCTGGAGCACACCACGGACAACGCCCTGCGGCTGGTGGACTTCTACGGCATGGACGTGCCGGTGGCCCGCGGCGCGGGCCGGCCGCTGGTGCGCGAGCCGAAGACCGCCGCCGACGTGCACGGCGCGACCGGGCTCGGCGGCGCCGTGCTGCCGGAGGCGCGTTCGGCGCTGGTCGACGCGCACGCGGCGGACTTCATCATCGACACCCTGGCCGCCGCGCCGGGCGAGATCAGCCTGGCCGCGGTCGGGCCGCTGACCAACATCGCGCTGGCCCTGCGCAAGGAGCCGCGGATCGCCGACTGGGCCGCCGAGTTCGTGATCATGGGCGGTTCCTACACCCGCGGCAACACCACGCCCGCCGCCGAGTTCAACGTCCACGCCGACCCGGAAGCCGCCGCGGTGGCCTTCGGCGGAGCGTGGCGGACCGTGATGATCGGCCTCGACCTCACCCACCAGGCTCGGGCGACCGCCGAGGTGCGCAGCCGCTTCGCCGGGCTGGGCAGGCTGGAGGCGGAGCTGCTCACGCCTTGCCTGGACTTCTACGGCGAGCACGACGGTTCGCACGGCCGCGGCCCGGCCATCCACGACGCCTGCGCGGTCGCCTACGTGGCGAACCCGGCGCTGCTCCGCACAACGCCCGCGCGGGTGGACGTCGAGGTGCACGGCACGTTCACCGCGGGCATGACGGTGACCGACTTCGGCGGAACGCCCAACGCCGACGTGGCCACCGAGCTCGACGTCCCGGCGTTCTGGGACCTGTTCGACGACGCCTACCGCCGCGTCGCCGAACAGCTCCTGCACCCGGCGGGCTGAGCGGGGCTCAGCCGCGCGAACCGCCTTCGACGCACGGGTCCCACTCGGCGGTGGGGTCCATCTGCTCGTGGCGCTGGGTCAGGCTGAACCAGTTGCCCGAGTCGTCGCGCAGCAGCGCCTCGATCCCGTACGGGCGGTTGGTCGGTTCCTGCACGAACTCCACTCCCCGGGCGGACAGCTCGCGGTAGGTCGCGTGGCAGTCGTCGGTGGACAGCACCCCGGCGCCGAGCACCCCCTTGGCCAGCAGCGACCTGACCTGCTCGGCGGACTCGGGGTCCAGCGACGGCGCCGCCGGTTCCATGAGGGTGATCTCGAGGCCGGGCTGGTCCTTGGCCCCGACCGTGACCCAGCGGAAGTCGCCCATCGCGCTGTCGGTGCGCAGCTCGAAGCCGAGCTTCTCGGTGTAGAACCGCTTGGCCGACTCCTGGTCGAGGACCCACACCGTGGCGATCGACAGTCCGGTGATCATGCGCTGCTCCTTGTTCGGTGGTTGGCACCCGCAACGCTAGGAGCGCGCACCGCCGCCGGGCTTCTCCGAAAACACCGACTTGCGCCGCGGGTTGAACCCGCCGGCGTGCATCAGCGCGAAGCAGCCCGGGACCACCGCGGGCGGGCTGGCCCTGCGGAACTCGGCGGGGGTGACGCCGACCTGCTCCTTGAAGCGGGTGCAGAAGCTGCCGAGGCTGCTGAACCCGACGAGGAAGCAGATCTCGGTGACCGTCAGGTTCGCGTTGCGCAGCAGGTCCTGGGCGCGTTCGATCCGGCGACCGCTGAGGTAGCGGCCCGGCGTCTGCCCGTAGGCGGCGCGGAAGGACCGCACGAAGTGGTTGCGGGAGTACCCGGCGCGGGCCGCCACCGCGTCCACGTCCAGCGGCTGCGCCCACTCCCGGTCCATGAGGTCCTTGGCCTGGCGGAGGCTTCGCAGGTGGTCGAGGTCGGGGGCGGTGCGGGTCATGCCCGGATGCTCGCACGCGCCCCCGACGACCGGAACGGATCGCGCCACGGGTTCCGGCGACCCCGCGATCGAGTACCAGGCGGCTCGCGCCACGGGGTTCCCCGCGACCGAGGACCGGACGGCTCGTGCCACGGGGTTCCGCCGACCCGCGCCGCTGTCGGCACGGCCCGCCCGCACCCCGGACCGCGCCCGGCGCTCGACCTACCTCAGGGCCGGTCGAGGGCCGGGCGCTTGCTGTCGAAGGTCCAGCCCGGCACGAGGTAGCGCATCGCCACGGCGTCGTCCCGCGCGCCGAGCCCCTCGCTGAGGTAGAGCGCGTGCGCGGCCTCGACCTGCTCCATGTCCAGCTCCACCCCGAGCCCGGGAGCCGTCGGCACCTCGATGCGCCCGTCGCCGATCCGGAACGGCTCGCGGGTCAGCCGCTGCCCGTCCTGCCAGATCCAGTGCGTGTCGATCGCGGTGATGTCGCCCGGCGCCGCGGCGGCGACGTGGGTGAACATCGCCAGCGACACGTCGAAGTGGTTGTTGGAGTGCGAGCCCCAGGTCAGCCCCCACGCGTCGCAGAGCTGGGCCACCCGCACCGAGCCGCCCATCGTCCAGAAGTGCGGGTCGGCGAGCGGGATGTCGACGGCGTCGGTGCGCACGGCGTGCCCGAGCTGGCGCCAGTCGGTCGCGATCATGTTCGTCGCCGTGGGCAGCCCGGTCGCCCGCCTGAACTCCGCCATCGTCTCGCGCCCGGAGTAGCCGCCCTCCGGTCCGCACGGGTCCTCGGCGTAGGCGAGCACCCCGCGCAGGTCGCGGCCCAGCTCGATCGCGTCGACCAGCAGCCAGCCGCCGTTGGGGTCGAGGGTGATCCGCGCCTCCGGGAACCGCTCGGCGAGCGCGGTGACGACCTCGGCCTCCTCCCGGCCCGGCAGCACCCCGCCCTTGAGCTTGAAGTCGTGGAAGCCGTAGCGCGCCTGCGCGGCCTCGGCCAGCCGCACGACGGCCTCGGGCGTGAGCGCCTCCTCGTCGCGCAGCCGCAGCCAGTCGTCGGACTCGCCGGTCCCCGAGCGGTAGCCGAGGTCGGTCCGGTTCCGGTCGCCGACGAAGAAGAGGTATCCGAGCACCGGCACCGACTCGCGCTGCTGCCCGTCGCCGAGCAGCTCGGCCACCGGCACGCCGAGGTGCTTGCCGAGCAGGTCGAGCAAGGCGGCCTCGACGGCGGTGACGGCGTGGATCGCGACGCGCAGGTCGAAGGTCTGCGCGCCCCGGCCGCCGGAGTCGCGGTCGGCGAAGCGCCGGTGCACGCGGTTCAGCACCGAGTGGTACCGGCCGATCGGTGCGCCCACCACCAGGTCGGTGGCGTCGGTGAGGGTTGCGCGGATGCCCTCGCCACCGGGTACCTCGCCGACGCCGGTGTTGCCCGCCGAGTCGGTGAGGATCAGCAGGTTGCGGGTGAAGTGCGGGGCGTGCGCTCCGCTGAGGTTGAGCAACATGCTGTCCCGTCCGGCGACGGGCACCACGCGCATGCCGGTCACAACCGGGCTCTGCCGGGTGGTCGTGGTGTTCATGCTGGCGTTCCTCCGGGTGGGGTCAGTGCTTGCCGAGCTCGCCGTCGACGCGGCGCCAGATGCCGTCCGGGTTGCCGTCGGCGACCGCGCGCGGCAGCAGCGCCGCGGGAACGTCCTGGTAGGCGACCGGGCGCAGGAACCGCTCGATGGCCAGCGTGCCCACCGACGTGGTCCGGGAGTCCGAAGTGGACGGAAAGGGGCCGCCGTGGACCATCGCGTGGCCGACCTCGACGCCGGTCGGCCAGCCGTTGAACAGGATGCGTCCCGCGCGCTGCTCCAGGACGGGCAGCAGGTCGGCGGCCTGCTCGTGGTCCTGCGCGGTCGCGTGCACGGTGGCCGTGAGCTGGCCCTCCAGCGCTTCGGCCACGGCGAGCACCTGCGCGGCGCCGGCGCACCGGACCACCAGCGAGCACGAGCCGAAGACCTCCTGCTGGAGAGCACCGCTGCCGAGGAAGCTCTCGGCGCTGGTCGACAGCAGGGCCGCGCGGCAAGCGTTGGGCTTGGCGGACTCGCGACCGCGGGCCAGCACGGACACCGGGTCCTGCGCCGCCAGCGCGGACACGCCCTCGTCATAGGCGCTCGCGATGTCCGGCGTGAGCATCGTCGTCGGTTCGGTCTGCGCCACGGCTTCGGCGGCGGATTCCACGAAGGCGTCGAGATCGGGAGAGTCGACGGCGATGACCAGGCCCGGGTTGGTGCAGAACTGCCCCGAGCCCAGCGTCAGCGAGCCGGCGAAGTCCGAGCCGAGCTGCCCCGCGCGTTCGGCCAGCGCCCCCGGGAGCACGAACACCGGGTTGACGCTGCTCATCTCCGCGTACACCGGGATCGGCCGCGGCCTGGCCGCCGCGGCGGCGGCCAGCGCGAGCCCGCCGGAGCGCGAGCCGGTGAAGCCGACCGCCTGGACGTGGGGGTCGGTCACCAGTGCCGTGCCCAGCTCGGGTCCGGAGCCGAAGAGCAGCGAGAAGGTCCCGGCGGGAAGACCGCAGGCGGCGACGGCCTCGGCGACGGCCCGGCCGACCAGCTCCGACGTGCCCGGATGCGCGTCGTGCGCCTTGACCACCACCGGGCATCCGGCGGCCAGGGCGGAGGCGGTGTCCCCGCCGGCGACCGAGAACGCCAGCGGGAAGTTGCTCGCCCCGAACACCGCGACCGGTCCGAGCGCGATCTTGCGCTGCCGGATGTCGGCGCGTGGCAGGGGAGTGCGGTCCGGCCGCGCCGGGTCGATGCGCGCGCCCGCCCAGCTTCCTTCCCGCGCGACCTCGGCGAACAGCCGCAACTGCCCGGTCGTGCGCGCCCGCTCGCCGGTCAGCCGGGCCGTCGGCAGCCCGGTCTCGGCGTGCGCCCGGTCGACCAGCGCGGAGCCGATCGCCTCGATCCCGTCGGCGATGGCCTCCAGCAGCCGCGCCCGCTGCTCGCCGCTGGTCTCGCGGTAGACGGCGAACGCCTCGTGCGCCGCCGCGCAGGCCCGTTCGACCTCCGCTGCGCCGCCGTGCCCGAACTCCGGCTCCAGCTCCGCGCCGGTGCTCGGGTCCACGGCACGCACCCGCTTGCCGCCGCCGAAGACCGGCGTACCCGCGATCAGCATGTTCCTGGTGGGCATCTCAGACCTCCCCGGTGGTCGGCATCGACTTGACGATGTCGGCGAGCATGGCGATCTCGGCCTCGTCAAGGTCGACCAGCGGGCTGCGGACCGGCCCGGCGGGGCGGCCCACGACCTTCAGCCCGGCCTTGACGATGCTCACCGCGTACCCGGCGCGCCGGTTGCGGATGTCGCAGTAGGGCAGCACGAAGTCGTTCAGCCGCCGGTGGACCTCGGCGTGGTCGCGGCGGCGTACCGCGGCGTAGAAGTCGAGCGCGAACTGCGGGACGAAGTTGAACATCGCCGAGGAGTAGGTGGTCACGCCCAGCTCCAGGTAGGGCAGGGCGAAGGTCTCCGCGGTGGGCAGGCCGCCGACGTAGGTGAGCCGGTCGCCCAGCTTCGCGTACAGCCGCGTCATCCGCTCGATGTCGCCCACGCCGTCCTTGAACCCGACGAGGTTCGGGCAGTCCTCGGCCAGCCGCGCGACGGTGGTCTCGGTGTAGACCGCGTTGGCGCGGCTGTAGAGGATCACGCCGAGCCCGGTCGCCGCGCACACCGCGCGGACGTGCGCGGCCAGCCCCTCCTGGTCGGCTTCGGTCAGGTACGGCGGCAGCAGCAGGATGCCGTGCGCTCCGGCGCGCTCGGCGGCCCGCGCCAGCTCGACGGCCATCGCGGTGCCGTACCCGGCGGGCGCGATCACCGGGAGCCCGTCGGGCACCTCCCGCACGGCGGCGGACACGACGGACTCGACCTCGGCCGGGGTGAGCGAGAAGAACTCGCCGGTGCCCCCGGCCGCGAACAGCCCGGTCGCGCCGAACTGGCCGAGCCACCCGATGTGCTCGCGGTAGGCGGGTTCGTCGAAGGTCAGGTCGTCCCGGAAGTGGGTGGCCGGGAAGGACAGCAACCCGGACGCCAGCCGCTGGGCGACCTCGTGGGGCGGATAGCTGGACATCAGAGTGGTTTCTCCTCGTTCATCGCGCTTGTTCGGGGGTCATCGCGCTTGATCGGCGGTTTCGCCGACGACAGGGGTGCCGGCCCGCCGCTGCCGGATCAGCAGCACCGAGGCGGCGGCCAGCAGGGAGGCCAGCGCCAGGGCGTACAGGCCGTAGGTGACCTCGCCGGTCTGCTCCTTGATGAAGCCGAACCCGAACGGGGCGACGAACCCGCCCAGGTTCCCCAGCGAGTTGATCACGGCGATGGCCGGGGCGACGACCAGCGGGCTCAGGCTGCGCTGCGGGATCGACCAGAACAGCGGGCTGGCGCTCTTGAAGCCCATCGCGGCCACGCACAGGAAGGCCAGCGCGGGCAACGGCGAGGCGACCGCGGCCAGCCACGTCCCCACGGCGGCGGTGACGAGCGCGATCACCAGCAGCGGACGGCGGTCGCCCGCGCGGTCCCCGGCTCGCCCGGACACATACATCGCGACCACCGCGCAGATCCACGGCAGCGACGACAGCAGGCCCACGGTGATGTCGTCGGTGCCCTCGATGCGGCGCACGATCGAGGGCAGCCAGAAGGTGTTGGCGTAGATGGAGAGCTGGATGGCGAAGTAGATCCAGCAGAACAGCAGCAGCTTGCCGTCGAGCAGCAGCCGCCAGCGCGACCCGCCCGGGGCCTCGGTGGTCTTGGAGGCGTCCTCCTCGTCGATCCGCGAGATCAGCGCGGTCTTCTCGTCGTCGGTCAGCCACTTCGCGTCGCGGATCCTGGAGTCCAGGAAGAAGTAGGCGACGACGCCCACCACCACCGAGAGCGCGCCTTCCAGGCCGAACAGCCACTGCCAGCCCCGCACGCCGAGGAACCCGTGCATCGACAGCAGCGGTCCCGACAGCGGCCCGGAGATCGCCGCGGCGATGGACGAACCGGCGACGAACAGCGCGGTCGCCCGGCCGCGGTGGGAGTCGGGCAGCCAGCGGGTGAAGTAGAAGATCACCGCCGGGAAGAACCCGGCTTCGGCGGCGCCGAGCAGGAAGCGCAGCACGTAGAACATCTCGGGGCTGTTGACGAAGGCCATCGCGGCCGACACCAGCCCCCAGCTCACCATGATCCTGGTGAGCCAGACGCGGGCGCCGAACTTCTCCATCATCACGTTGCTGGGCAGCTCGAACAGCGCGTAGGCGACGAAGAACAGGCCGGCGCCGAAGCCGTAGGCCGTGGCGCCGATGCCGACGTCGGCCTCCAGGTAGGTCTCGGCGTAGCCGATGTTGGAGCGGTTGAGCTGGTTGCAGACCAGCATGACGACGAACAGCGGGACGACCCGCCGGAAGATCTTGCCGATCGCGCCCGCCAGCGCGTCCGGTCTCTCGGAGGTGAACGTCATCGGTCACTCTTTCGAAGCTGTGAGGGCCGGGGCGAGGTGGCCGGATCGCGGCCACGTGGTGCTGGTCACTGGCGCCGGTTGCGAACGACACTAGGGTTGGTCTTCAATGCGCGTCCAACTCCGATAAGGCATGCACTGATACCCGAACGGCATCGATGTTCACGCTGAACCAGCTCGCCGGATTCGTCGCGGTGGCCGAGGAACTGCACTTCGGCCGCGCCGCGCAGCGCCTCCGGATGACCCAGCCGCCGCTGAGCCGCCAGATCCAGCAACTGGAGAAGGAGCTCAAGGTGCGGCTGTTCGACCGCGCGGGCCGCGCGGTCCGCCTCACCCCGGCCGGGCGGGCGTTCCTGGCCGACGCCCGGCGGCTGTTGCACGAGGCCGAGAACGCGACCCTCTCGGTGCGGCGCACCAACAGCGGCCAGGCGGGCATCGTGCGGATCGGCTTCACCGCCACCTCGGCCTACGGTGTGCTCGGCGGCCTGCTCGGCACGGCCCGCGACCGGCTGCCGCACGTCGACGTCGTGCTGCGGGAACTGGTCACCCGCGACCAGGTGGAGCAGCTGTCCTCGGGAGCCCTGGACCTCGGGCTGGCCCGGCCGACGGCCGCGGGACCGGGACTCCAGTCGCGGCGGATCCGTTCCGAGCCCCTGCTGGCCGCCGTGCCGCAGGAGCACCCGCTGGCCCGCGGCGATGGACCGCTGGAGCTCGCCCGGCTCGACGGCGCGGACGTGGTGACCTACTCGCCGACCGACGCGACCTACTTCTACGACCTGCTCATCAGCGTCTTCCGCGCGGCCGGGGTGCGCCCGCACTACGTCCAGCACGTCAGCCAGGTCCACACGGTCCTCGCCCTGGTGCAGGTCGGGCTGGGGATCGCGCTGGTGCCCTCGACCGCCGCACGCCTGCGGGTGGAGGGCGTGGAGTTCCGGGAGGTCGACCTGCCCGACCCGGAACCAGTCGAGCTGCACCTGATGTGGCGGCGGGCCAACGACAACCCGGCTTTGCACGCCCTGCTCGCCCTGCTCTGACCGCGCTCCCACGCGTGGCGGCGGACCGGTGAGGTTGACTGTCGGGCATGACCGAACTGCCTAGCGAGGAAGCACCGGTCGTCGTGGACGACGCCCGCCACGACGACGCCGACCAGCTCACCGCCCTGGTGCGCTCCAGCGCCGCCTACGCGGGCGAGTACCAGGCGATGGTCGCCGGTGACACGATCACGACCGGCTACCTCGAGGCCAACCTGGTGCGGGTGGCCAGGGGCGGCGACGGCGCGGTGCGCGGCTTCTACGCGATGCTCACGCCCGGTCGCGGAGAGCCCGGTGAGGGCGAGCTCGACTACCTCTTCGTCGGCGACGGCCAGCAGGGGCGCGGCCTGGGCAGGCTGCTGTTCGACGACATGCGCGCGCAGGCGGCCCGGCGCGGGCTCCGCGCGGTCCACATCGTCTCGCACCCGCCGGCGGAGGAGTTCTACCGTGCCCGTGGCGCCCGCCGCGTGGGCGAGGTGCCGCCGCGCGGCAGCATCACGTGGTCCCGCCCGCACCTTCTGCTCACCCTGGTGTAGCGACCGCTGGGAATCTTCACAGGGACGTGTGAACGCGTTTCTGTGGGAGATTTCCGGGATGGTCGATCCGCGCTACATCAGGATGTTCCACGAGGTCGTGGCGACCGGTTCCTACTCCGGCGCGGCCCGCAGTCTCGGCTACAGCCAGCCCGCGGTGAGCAGGCAGATGCGGGCGCTGGAGCGCGGTGTCGGCACGCCGCTGTTCGTCCGCGTCGGCCGCGCGATGCGGCTGACCGAGGCGGGCGAGGTCCTGGCGCGCCACGCCGAGTCCGTGATGGCCGACCTGGCGGCGGCGCAGAACCAGATCTCGGCCATCGCCGACCTGCGTGCCGGGACGATCCGGATCTGCGCGTTCCCCAGCGCCAGCGCGACGATCGTGCCCGCCGCGACCGCGTCGGCCACCCGCGCGCACCCCGGGCTGCGGATCCGGCTGGTCGAGGACGAGCCGCCGGGTTCGCTGGAGACCCTGCGGCGCGGCGAGTGCGACATCGCGCTGGCCTTCACCTACCCGGGTTTCGACGAACGGCCCTGCGACGACGTCATCGGCATCGAGGTGCTGGAGGACCCGGTGGTCGCGGTGCTGCCCACTGGGCACCGGCTGTCGCGGCGCCGGTCGCTGGACCTGGCCGAGCTGCGCGGGGAGCGCTGGATCGCGGGATGCCCGCGCTGCCGCGACCACTTCGTGCGGGCGTGCGCGGCGGCGGGTTTCGAACCCGACATCGCCTTCACCACCGACGACAACCTGGCGGTGCAGAGCCTGGTCGCGGCGGGGACCGGGATCGCGCTGATGCCGCGGCTCGTGCTGTCGTTCCTGAAGCACCCGCGGATCGTCGGGCGGCGGGTGCGGCGCGTGCACCACCGCAGCATCTCGGCCTACATGCTGCGCGACCACCGCCGCATCCCGGCGACGGCGCTCATGCTGGACACCTTCCGCCGTGTGGGCGAGCAGATGCGCCGCGAGCCGTGACCGGGGCGTGAGCCATAACCGGGGCGTTGGGGGTGGCCAACATTCCGGTGGTCGACCCCCGTGACGGTGCTGGGCACGGTAGTGGCCATGAGCCCGCAGCAGACCCACCTGGTGCAAGCCATCCGCGACGTCGTCCGGCGCGAGGAGTCCGCGGAGCGGACGGCGGAACTGGTCGCCGAGGCACTGCGGCCGTTCCTGGCGGTGCCGGACCTCCTGCGCGAGGACCAGCGCACCGGCGATCCCGGCAGCTACACGCAGCACGTCCTGCACGTCGAACCCGACGGCTCGTTCTCCGTCGTCGCGCTGGTCTGGCTGCCCGGCCAGCGCACCCCTGTGCACGACCACGTCGCCTGGTGCGTCACCGGCGTCTACGAGGGCGTCGAGCACGAGCAGCGCTTCGCCGTGCACGAGGGCAGCTCGCTGGTGCCGACCCAGCAGGTGACCAACCCCGCGGGCGACGTCTGCGGCTTCGCCCCGCCCGGCGACATCCACCTGGTGCGCAATGCCTGCGCCACCAAGGCCATCTCCCTGCACGTCTACGGCGCCGACATCGGCACCCTCGGCACCAGCGTCCGCCGCACCTACGACCTGCCCGTCCGGGCGGCGGTGGCCGGGGCCTGACACCTCGGGGGCCTAACCCCTCAGTGTCCGAATGCCGCCCGCACCCAGGCGTAGCGCCCGGCCGCGAGCACGAGGAGCAGGAGCGGTACCAGCAGCCAGGGCCATCGAAGCTGGCGGACCATCACCAGTACGACCTGCGGCACCGCGATGATCAACGACGCCCAGATGGCCGCCCATGAAGCCATGCGATCGACGTCGATCGCATCGTGGTCCCAGGGGCCATCAGGTGGCAACGCGTAGGCGAAGTACAGGAAAGGAAGCGGTATAAGATTCGTGACTATCGAAGTTGCCACCCCGGTCCAGGAACCTGAAGAGACAGCTCTGTCTTGATCGGTGTTGCTCATCGCCAACTACTCCAATGTGATGACGGGTGTGATCAACCCATTGCTTCCCGTGCCTGCGGGAGTCGCGCCGTGAAAGCCCGACCGTACCCCTGTGCGTCTTCGCTCCTCCAGTACGGTCCGCCGTTGTAACGTGCTGCGAGCTCCTGCATTTGTTCCTGGCTCATCTGATCGGCGGGGACGTCTGCGAATTCGGTCTGTGCTTTCAGGTCTGCTATGTGCTGGGCTGCGATGAACACATTTTGTTTCGGATCCTGCAGTGACTCGACGACAGCCATTCTTTCGGTATCGCTCATTGTATCCGGGTTGAACCCGAGGGTTTCCGCCGCCCGGCGGACCTGGATTGAGATCGGACCCATGGAGGTCGAATTGGAGCGCCCGTCGTCGTTGGGGTCCAGTTGCGGGTTGTCCTTCTCTTCTGCGTTTCGGTACCCGAAAGCTTCCCGGTCGATCCAGTACGGATCTCCGGCGACCTCCTGCCAGGCCATACCCGCAACCACGTCAACTGGCAGCCCCGCGCGTTCGGCTGCGGCCTTGATCACTTCCCTGTTGTCCTGTATCCACTCGTTTCTGTAGCTGTCGGACGTGCTTCCGATGGGCGAGATGGTCACATTGCCGCCCGGAAGTGCTGCTGCTTCCTGTCGGATGGATTCGAGTGCGCCCATTGCATCGCCTGGTTGGCTTTCCATCTTTTCTCCGGACCCTGGAAGTCTGGCATTCGGGTCGTCTGACGCCTCGTTGCGCTCTCTGGCGATTCCATCGACGCCCCTGATTATTTCGGCTGCTGCCGCGGAGTCGGCGCGCATGTCGGGCATCTCCTCGAGCGCCGAACGTAGACCTGCTGTGCAGGAGCGTCGGGCGTTTTCTTCTGCGTTCTTGGCGTCGTCGAACTTCTTTCTGGTTTCGGTGTAGTACCGTTCGGCGTCTGCTCGGATCGATTCTGCGTCAACGAACAGTTCAGCCAGCCAGTCCATGAGTCCGGTTGTTTCTCGGAGATCCTCCCGCTTTCGAAGGGGTTCTGCGGCCTTCGCTTCCTCTGTGTAGGCGCTTGCGACGGAGCTGACCAGTTCGTCCAGTTTCTCCTCGGTGGTTTTCCCCTCCTTGACGAGTTCTGCGGCCCTCTTCAGCTCGGACCAGTACTCGTTGAGCGCATTTGCTGCTTCGTTGAAGCCGATTGCGAGAGATTCACCCAATCGTTTTGCTTCATCGAGCCTGGCATCGTACTGGTCTCGGCCGGCCCCCTGCCACTTGGTTTCCTCCTTGACTCTGGAGTAGGTGGGTTGAACGGAGTCGAGCAGGTCGGCAATTCTTCCGAATTCATGAGCATTTGCCTCGATGAGCTCAGGTTGGCCGTCTTCGATAAACTGGATGTCCTTGTGGTAGGTCATTTCGGTTCACCTGTCGTTCGGGGGCAGGAAGGAGTTTTGGAGGAAATTGGCCAAGTCGTCCGAAATCGACGAATCGATACTGACGTGTTCCTCGCCAACTGCCTGCAGGCGAGTGGCAAGCGCGCCGAGAAGGGCAGTAAGATCCCGGTATTGATCGTCGGCGAACCGGCCGAATTCTATTACCATGTCGCCGACTTCGCGATGTGCCCGCGGAGCCCTTGCCTCGGTTCCCGCGTCGGGGTCGAGGCGGCCTGCATCCAGCAGTCCTGCAATTTCTACCAGCACATGACTGTTTCCGTTGATCGACTCAGGATCCACGCTGAATCCGGTCATAAGTCAATGTCCTTCCTCTTCGGGGTGGTGGGATTTACGCGCGATCCACGTGAAGCAGCACTTGCTCGGCGGCGAACGGGCGGCGAAACAGGTCCTCGTGGAAGCTCCGTTGGAACCAGGCCAATCCAGCCGCTGGCATGGGGGCCTAACCCCCCACCCGGACGACGGCGGCGATGCGGCGGTCGAGGGCGTGGGTGATGTCGGCGGGGCTCAGCGGTGTTAGCCCGAGCTCGTTGCGGCCGCCGGGTCCGTGCCGCAGGCGGTAGCGGCCGTCGGGCTGGAAGGCGTCGAACCAGTTCAGCGGTTGCGAGCGGTGCTTTCGGCCGCTCCGGGCGCGCAGGTTGGCGGTGAACTGGCCGTCGCGGAAGTGCGGCGCGTCGATCATCTCCGCCAACGTCGGCTCCGAGCCGAGACCGCCGTCGCCTGGCCCGCCGCCCACCCCGCCCGCGCCCTCGGCCTCCTCCTCCCACGGCCCGAAAGCGCTCGCCGGGACGGACACGAACTCCCGCAGCCCGGGTGGCACCGGCGGGATGCCCATTGTCGCGGCAGCCGAGATCGAGGTGCGCGGATGCACGGAGATGTCGACCTCCTCCGCATCGGCCCCGCCGCTCACCATCAGGACCGATCCGCTTCCCGCGGCGACCGACAGCAGCCTGGCGGGTGGGCGGCCCGCCACGGCCATCCACGCGCCGTCGATCCACAGGCACGGCCTGGCGATCTGCGTGAGTGCCTGCGCCAGGGCGGGCGCCAGCGCCTCCCCCGAGAGCAGACCGGCGGCCCGCATCCCGGTCAGCGCGCGCTGCCGGAGCACCACCCGCTCCTGCGGCGTCCACTCGCCGGTCCGGCCGCCGATCGGGACCGGGCAGTCGCCGAATCCGCCGATCTCCCAGCACAGTTCGAACCACAGCGGTGGCAGGCGCCATCGCTCGGACACACTTCCCCCCAGGTGTGAACGAAAACCCCCTGTCGGCGCGACGGCGAACCGATGTCCACAGTGGCCGTTCCGGCCGCCGCGACCAGCGGTGATCGACCCCCTGTTGATCACCGCCCGGCGAGGTTACAAGCGTGCCCGCGCCGCGCGGGAGCGCTTTTGTGAATCCTTCACGCAAATCACCCGGAAGGCCCACAGGCAGGGTTCCGGGGTCCCGCCGAGCGAGACCCGGTCCCACGACTACGCCGCGAGCTTGGCGAGGATGCCCGCCACCTCCCGCGGGTGCACGAGGAAACCGACGTGGCTGCCCTCGACCGAGTGCACGTCGAACGGGTTGGCGGGGGTCAGCGCGTCGGCTTCGGCGATGAAGCGGTCCTGGAGCGCGACGGGGAGCGACCGGTCCCGCGTGAGCCTGATGTAGCTGCGCGGGACCCGGCCCCAGGTCGCGGCGTCGGCCTGGACGCCGGTGCCGCCCGCGTCGAGTGATTCATCGGGTTCCATGGTGTTGAGGAACGCCAGGAACTCCTCGTCGGTGCCCTCGGCGAGCATCGCCGTCTTCAGCGTCGCCAGGAGCCCCGCGTCCGCGGTGCGCCAGTTCATCCGGATGGCGCCGAGCGCGGCGATGTCGCCGACCATCACGCCCGCGGCTTCGCCGAGCACGCTGTCGGCGTTCTCCGGCGACGCCACGTACCCCGCCACCGTGCTGTCCACGCAGCACCAGGCCGAGACGTAGACCAGCCGGTCGAGGAGCTCCGGGACGGCGTTGCCGACACCGGTGAGCGTCAGTCCGCCGCGGCTGTGCCCGACCAGCGTCACCGGCCCGTGCGCCGCCGCCCGGCGCACGACCTCGACGACGTGCTCGACGCACTCGGCCACCGTCCGGCCTGCCTGTCCCGACGCCGCGCTCGCCAGCGCGGCCGGATCCTGCGGTGCCTGGTAGGACGGGTGCCAGCCCGCCGCGAAGCCGTGGCCGGGCAGGTCGACGGCGAGGCTGCGATGTCCGAGCAGCGCCAGCTCCCGCTGCATCGGGGCCCAGCTGAACGAGTTGCAGTTGGAACCGTGCACAAGCACGAAGGTGTGACTCACCGGGACATCATCCACCGCCGGACCGGCCCGCGAGCCGGGTTTTTCACGCGTTGAGCGACCTGATCGCCTCGCGCACGTGACCGTCGGAGACCGCGAGCGCCGCCGAGGCCCGCTCGACGTCGACGTCGGTCAGCAGGTGCACCAGCGCCGTCTTGAGGTCGCCGTCGGCGGCGGTCAGCGCCGCCTCGCAGTCGGCTTCCGGGGCGTTGGTTGCCTCCCGCAGGATGGTGATCGTGCGCCCGCGCAGCTTCGCGTTCGTGGCGAGCATGCTCACCATCAGGTTGGAGTAGGTGCGGCCGAGCCGGATCATCACCGACGTCGAGAACGACGTGAGCACCAGCTTCTGCGCGGTTCCCGCCTTCATCCTGGTCGAGCCGGTGATCGGCTCCGGGCCGGTGTCGACGGCGATCACCACCTCGGCCGGGGAGTTCGCGGCGGACTCGGGGTTGGCCGAGACCAGGCCGGTGCCCGCGCCCATCCGCCGCGCCGCGTCGAGCGCGCCCATGACGAACGGGGTGCGGCCCGAGGCCGCCAGGCCGAGCACGAAGTCGGCGCCGGTGGCCTCGGCCTCGATCGTCGCGGCGCCCGCGTCGGCGTTGTCCTCGGCGTTCTCGACGGCCCGCTGGAAAGCGCCCGTGCCGCCCGCCTGGTGCGCGACGAACCAGTTCGGCGGCACGTTGAACGTGGGGATGAGCTCGGCTGCGTCGAGGACCGCCAGCCGCCCGGAGGTGCCCGCGCCGACGTAGTGCACGCGCCCGCCGCCGCGCAGCGCGCTGACGGCCATGTCGACCGCGCGCGCCAGCTCCGGCAGCGCCCGGCCCACGGCCGCCGGGACCGTGCGGTCCTCGGAGTTCAGCAGGTGCAGGATGTCGAGCGTGGGCAGCAGGTCGATGTCCTTGGTCCTGGGGT
This sequence comes from Saccharopolyspora erythraea, assembly GCF_018141105.1. Lineage (NCBI taxonomy): Bacteria > Bacillati > Actinomycetota > Actinomycetes > Pseudonocardiales > Pseudonocardiaceae > Saccharopolyspora > Saccharopolyspora erythraea. The sequence continues at coordinate 387,396 of NZ_CP054839.1, forward strand.
TGGACCGCTCGGTCGGGGATTCGACTCGCACCGCGTGCTCGGTGTCCCTCATCGACCATCCTCCTTCTGCCGGCGACGGTCAGGGCGGGCGCCGAGGCGATGTGCGCCGACCGCTTCGTAGGTGGCTTCCAGCGCTGCCCTGGTCTGGTCGAGGTGGCGCTGGGCGACCCCGATGAACAGGCAGTCGATCACGGTGAGCTGTCCGATCCGGCTGGCCATCGCGCCGGAGCGGTAGGTCGTCTCCCGCACGGCGGTGGTCAGCACGTGGTCGGCCACCTCGGTGATGGGCGAGCGGGCGAAGTTGGTCAGCGCGGCGGTGGTGGCCCCGCGCTTGCCCGCTTCCTGCAGCGCCTCGACGGTCTCGGTGGTCGCACCGGTGTGCGAGATCCCGATCGCTACGTCGCCCTCGCGCAGCACGGCCGCCGAGGTGAGCGCGTTGTGGGTGTCCGACCACGCGAAGCAGGTCAGCCCGATGCGGTGCAGCTTCTGCTGGAGGTCGAGCGCGACGAACGCGCTGGCGCCCACGCCGTAGACGTCGATGCGCCGCGCCCGGGCGACGGCGTCGACGAGGCTGCGCAGCGTCTCGGCGTCGAGCTGGTCGGCGGTCTCCTCGACGGCCTTGGCGTCGGCGTAGGACACCTTCTCGATGATCTTGCGGACGTCGTCCTCCGGCCCGATGTCGCTGCCGAGGTCGCGGTCCCGGCTGGAGGTGCGGGCGGTGTCGGCGGCCAGCGCGATGCGCAGGTCGGGGTAGCCGCCCACCCCGATCGCCTTGCAGAAGCGGGTGACCGTGGTCTCGCTCGTGCCCGCGGCCTCGGCCACCTCGGTGATGCTGCGGCGGGCGACCGACGCCGGGTCGGCCAGCACGATGTTGGCCACTCGCTGCTCGGCGCGGGCCAGGCCCGGGAGCAGCGAGCGGATCCGGATCAGCGGGCTGGCTTCGCCGGATTCGGGAAGGGTGTCGTCGGTGACCATGTGGGAAACTTACTAACCGGTATATGTGCAGGTCAATGCGCTTCCATCGGGCGATGGTAACGGCTGCGTCTCAACCCTCGTCAAAGACGGAGCGCAGCCATACCAGGGTTGCACACTTCTGCGGCTACGCTCGAAATGATGAGTCCGACGGGGGAGGCGAGCACCGAGCGCGAGCCCGCACCGGTGCCGCCGGAGTTGTTCTGCGCCGCGGGCTGGTCCCCGAAGCAGGTGCTGGAGCACGAGGAGTTCCTGCTCCAGCAGCACGAAGCGGGTGCGCTGCGCCTGCACGACCGCGGTGAGCTTGGCGACGCCGGGCCGCCGCTGCGGCGCTGGCGGATGAGCTGGTCGCGCAACGGTGCGACGGTCCACGCCGTGCTCGCCACCATCGACATCCCCGGCCACGACGACGCGGCGAAGGTCTGGTTCGGCGCGCACTGCGAACTCGGCTGGGGATGGGACGCGCCGTCGCCGTTGATCCGCCCCGGACTCGGGCAGCAGGTGCTCGTCGACCCCGCGAACGCGCTGGCCGCCACCGGATCTTCGCTGTTCAGCGGGGACGACGCGCTGCAGCAGCCGCTGGCGGTCATCCGCGACCGCGTCACCCGGATGCCGGTGCTGTTCCGCCACGGCCGCGCGGCAGACGCGCATCGGGCGCGCACCTTCCGCGGCGCGACGCTCGGCGCGGTCGGAATGGTCGGCCTGGACGACGACGCCGCCGGCAGGCTCGCGGCCGAACTGCCCGCGGAACGCCGGATTCCCGAACGCGGCGCCCGTCTGGTCCTCCCGAGCTGGTGGGAGCCGCACCAGCCGGACATCTGCGTGTCCGCAGGCGAGCTCGACGGCGACGCGGCGTGGCGGGAGCTTGCCGACGCGGCGTTGCGCGCGGCCCGCTGGCGCCCGGAGGGGCCGATGCCCGTGGACGACGAGTGGTGGCGCGCGTTGTTCGACGGCGCGTGGAACGACGAACGGGTGGCCGACCCCTCCGGCAGCGGCGGCGCGCGTTGGTACGCGGGCCGGGATGGGGGCGACAAGGCGCAGCTGCGCCAGCGCATCCAGGGCGTCGGCGACAGCGTCGCGGAGCTGCGCAGCGCGCGGACTCGCCGCGAAAGCGATCTCGCCGAACTGGAGAGCGGCATCGAACGCCATCGGGAAGAGCTACGCGCGCTAACGCGGTCGCGCACGACTCTGGCGCGCGGTGTGCTGCGGCTGCGCGCGGAGCGCGAGGCGGCGCGAGCGGAACTCGACCGGACGTCGCTCGGTGCCGCCCTGCGCCGCACGAAGGCCGCGCAGCGCCTCGTACGAGCCCGGTCGGCGGAACTGCACCGGCGCGAGGAAACGCTCGCGGACCTGCGCCGCCCGGCCGATGCCCCGGCCGCGGCTCTTGACGACTACGCGGAAAGCCCTGGTCACGACATCGGGGACGTTGTCCGGGGTGACCTCGACGAGCACACTGCCCGCCCGGTCTCTCCCGCGCGGCCTGCCTCGACCGTGCTGCTCGCACACGGTGTCGAGGACGAGATCGAGCGCCTCGACGACGTGCGCCGCCGTCGGTGCCGCCGGGTGCTGCGCCTGCTCGGCTCCGCCGAGGGCGACGTCGCGCGGCACCTGCGCGATGCGGGTGTGTCCCCGCTGCTGCTGGGCAGCACGGCCGACCCCAGCGCCGCGCTGACCTTCCGGACCGCCGACGGCGACTGGCGGCCCTTCGCCCACCACGTCCTGCTCGACCACAGTGGACACCACGTGCTGCACTACCGCGTGGACGGCGACGTCGTGCACGTCGGATACGTGGGGCCCGCTCTGTGACTCCCGAACCGCTCCCGCCGACGTCCTTCTGCGCCGCGGGCCACGCCTCGCCGTCGCTGCTCGAACACGAGCGGACGCTCGTCGCGCTGCACGAGTCCGGTGCGCTCAGGCTCATCGACGGCGGCCGCGAGGGCTCCGGCCGCCGCTGGCGGATGTCGTGGGGCCACGGCTCGTCGGCCGTGCGGGCGATGCTCGGCGTGCGCGAGAGCGCCACCGACGACGGCGAGGTCACCTTCTGGGTCCACGCCGAAGCCAGGCGACCGTGGTCGATCCGCGACCAGCGCAACCCGGTCGAACGCATGGGCCTGCTCGACCACGGCCTGAAGGACCCGAGCTCGGCCTACTCGCTCACCGAGCAGAACCCGCTGTTCGGCCTGCGGGAGGTCGGGTTCCTCGAACACACCTTCAGCCGCGACATGCGCGACTCGCCCGTGCTGGTCTACCACGGCGAACCGGGCACCCGGCCGAGCCAGGAGATGCGGCGGTTCCGCAACGCGACCAAGGGCATGTGCGGGCTGCTGCCGGTGGACGACGCGGTCCGCGAGCGCGTCAACGACCTGCTGCCCGCCGACCGGCGCATCCCGCACCGCGCTGTCCGCCTCTACGTGCCGCCGTGGTGGGTCGGCCACGAGGAGGACATCACCGTCGAGGTGTCCCGGCTCGACCGCCCAGGCGCGTGGCGGCGCATCGCCGACACCGTGATCCGGGTGAGCTCGTGGCGCGGTGGCGGCAAGATCCGGGCCACCGCGCGGGAGTGGTCGGCGCTGCTGGACGACCCCATGAACGACGTGCGGATCGTGCCCGCCACGCGCGGCGGCAGCGTCCGCTGGCTCCCGGCCCCCGACGACAGCGGCAAGCGCGTCCTGCGCAGGCGCCTCGACGCCGTCACCGAGGAGGCCAGGGCCGCCCGGGACGAGGCCGACAGCGCCGCCGAGTCGGTGGCCCACCGCCGCGGCACCCTGGACGCCCTGACCGCCCAGGCCGCCCTCGCCCGGCGGTCGAGACGGCGGCTGGCCGAACTCGCGCTGCGGCTGCGGCAGGAGCGCGACAGCGCGGAGGCCGCGCTGCGGGCGGGTTCGGTCGCGGCGGGGTGGCGCGAAGCGCGCGAGGCCGAACTCGAAGCGGAGCTCTACGCCGAGGAGCTGGACCGCGTCGACGACGAAGTCGTCGCGCAGCGGTCCAGGGCGCGGCCCGCCGCCGGAGGCGGGGCGGCGCGCGGCGCCGAGCCGGCGGAGCCGGCAGGCGGCGGTGGAGCGCAGGCGGCGCGGAGCGCGCCGAGCTTCACCGGCTTCGGCGAGCTGCTGGCGGCGGCGGAGCGGGAGCTCGCCGGGCTGCGGTTCGGGCCGCAGACCGCGGTGGCGGTCGAGCTGGACGGCCACCTGCGGTCGGCGCTGTGGCGGCGCCGTACCTGGGACGTGCTCGAACTGCTCTCCGCCTACGCCCTGCGCCGCCGCGCGGGCGACGGAGGCGAAGCCTGGCTGCGCGGGTTCTCCTACTACGTGCGGGAGTTCGGCGGCTCGCGCGGAATCAGCCCGAGCCTGGTGGCCTCGGGCGAGAGCGAGATGGTGGCCAACACGCCGCGCTTCCGCAACGCCCGCACCTTCGCGGTGCCGCCGGAGGTGCACCGCTCGGGCTGGGAGTTCTTCGGCGCCCACGTCAAGATCGACCGGGGCGGTGGGGTCGCCCCGCGGCTGCACTACTTCGACGACACCCGCGGCCCGACCGGCGACATCCACATCGGCTACCTCGGCCCCCACCTCCCCAGCCCCGAGAGCAACTAGCCCGAGCAGGTTGTCCGCACGCTGTGGCCTGGTCAGCGTGGCCCGAGGGCCTCCTGCGCCGGAGCGCGGGAGGCCCCCCGCCGGACGGGTGACCGCTACGCGGTCCCGTGCGGGTTGTCGATGACGTAGCGCCACCGGCCGTCCGCGCCCCTGCGGGCGACGTCGGTTGCGGTGCCCGCCATGTCGACCTCGGTGCCGTCCGCCGCGGTGCCGCGGATCGACCAGTCGACGATGAGCAGCGCGACGTCGCCGGCCACGTAGACGTGCCGGGTCGTGGCCTGGATGGGGAGCCCGAGTCCGAGCAGGTGTGCGCCGGCGGCGGCCCGTTGCGCGCCGGTCACGGGATGGCCAGGCACCGGGACGAGCACGGCCGCGTCTTCGTAGACCTGGTCGAGCGCCTCGCGGTCGCCGCTGTTGAAAGCCGCGACGTAAGCCGCCGCGTGCTGGGCGGGATCGCCGGTGCGTGAAGGGACGGTGCGCGAAGGGACGGTGCGGTCGTCATGATCAGTCGTCATGACTCCGTCAGCTTATCGACCGAAACCGTTGCGGCGCAGACGAATCAGGCATCGGGCGCTGAGAACGCCTCCGCGTAGTGCTGGACGACCTCCTGCGGCGGGGGCATCTCGACGCGCCGGACCGACCCCGCGGCGAGGAGCGTGGCGAGCTGGCCGAGGCACAGGTCGTATCCGGCGGCCGACTGGGCGGCGTGGGCGGGGTCCTGGTTCTCGATGTCCAGCCGCAGCAGGCATCCGCCCGGCACGTCGGCCAGCCGCCACCGCAGCGTTTCGCCGTGCCAGGTGAACACCAGCGCGCGCGGCGGCTCCGCCACCAGCACCTCGCCGGTCTGGGGTGGGGCGCCCGGGAACGTGAACGTCGCGGTGCCGCCCGGCGTCGCCTCGATGCGCGCGGCGCAGGGGAACCAGGCGGCGAGCTCGGCTTCCTCGGTGAGCGCCCGCCACACCTGCTCCTTCGAGTGGCGGTAGCGGCGTTCGAAGCGCAGCGTCGGGTGACCGGTGCCGTTGCGGTGCAGGCTCACGTCGGTGCGGAAGGGTGCGGGATCCACTGCTCCCCCTTGTTGGTTGCAATTAAGAAGAGCAAGCTTGCTTTTAACAAGCATGCCAGGGAGGCAGCGATGGCGGTAGAGGAACCCACGACCCTGCTCGACGCCCGCTACAGCGCCGAGGGGGCGACGCCGACGAGTTGGGCGCGGGCACGGGAGATCCTGGAGGACGCGGAGCTGTACTGGTTGTCGACGGTGCGGCCCGACGGCCGTCCGCACGTCACGCCGCTGCTGGCGGTGTGGCTGGAGGCCGCGCTGCACTTCTGCACCGGTCCGGAGGAGCGCAAGGCGCGCAACCTGGAGCGCAACGCCCACTGCGTGCTCACGACGGGGCGCAACTCCCTGTGGGAGGGGCTCGACGTGGTGGTCGAAGGCGACGCGGTGCGGGTCGTCGACGACGCCCGGCTGTGCCGTCTCGCCGACGCGTACGAGTCGAAGTACGGCGCCGAATGGCACTTCGACGTGCGCGACGGCGCTTTTCAGCACACGGCCGGCGGCGAGGCGCTGGTGTTCGAGGTGGCGCCGGCGACGGCGTTCGGGTTCCGCAAGGGCGAGTACAGCCAGACCCGCTGGACCTTCTGACAGGTCACCGCCGCCCCGGACCCGCGGCCGGGGCGGCGCGTCACCTCACTGCTTGGTGCAGTGCCGCGGCTCGACGTAGAGGACGATGCGCTCCTCGCCGGGCTGGGCCCAGGGGTAGGTGTCCTCGTCGAGGTACTTCTTGGCCATGCTGTTGATGAACGCGTTGTCCGGGTCGTCCTCGACCCGGACGACCTCGCCGCGCACCTCCAGGTAGCGGTAGGGCTGGTCGGGGTCGTGCAAGGACATCGAGATCCTGGCGTCCCGCTGCAGGTTGCGGTACTTCTGCCGCGTCCTGGTCTGGCTGAACTTGATGTGGGTGCCGTCCCAGCCGACCCACACCGGACTGGACTGCGGTTCGCCGCTCGGTCCGATCGTGGCCACGTGGGCGAACGCCCGCTTGTTGAGGATGTCCTCGCGGTCTCGCGGAATCACCGCCATGTTGCTTCCTCTCCGTCGGTGCGGCACGTCGTCACCGATTCAACGGGCTCGCAGCGCTTTGCGCAGGATGGAGTCGAGGGTCCCTGGATGCTTGACCGACTCGCCAATCGCACCCGTGCCCGACGACACGGTCGTGCTGGGCGACGCGCTGCACAGCCCGCTGCAGTTCAGGTGCCCGGCCTGCGCGGGGTCAGGTGAAGAACGGCGTGCCGGTGGCCTCCACCAGGTCCGCCGCCGTGGAGCCGTCCAGCGCTTCGCGCAGGATGTCGGCGTGCCCGGCGTGCCGCGCGGTCTCCTGGATCAGGTGCGAGAGCACCCATCGCGGCGTCCGCTCGGTGCCGTCGGGGATCAGGGCGCTGAGCGGGCCGATGTCCAGCGCACGGTCCAGGTCGGAGATGCCGGCGAACACGGCCGCGGTCTCGTCGGAGATCTTCCGGTACCTGGTCAGCAGGTCGGCCAGCGTCTCCTCCGGGGCCATGCCGAACTCGGTGCTCCAGTCCCGCGCGGGGGACGGGCGGCCGGCGACGATGTCCACCCAGTTGCGCTCGGCGTTGGCGACGTGCTTGACCAGGCCGCCCAGGCACAGGTCGCTGCTCGGCACCGGACGAGCGGCGGCCTGCTCGTCGTCGAGGCCGTGCACGGCACGGCGCAGCGACGCGCGTTGTTCTTCCAGGAAAACGACCAACGCGTCGCGGTCGTCGGCCGCGGCGCGGACCAGGGTCGGCATCGGAAACCTCTTTCGGTCGTGGTGGTGCCGCCATCATCTCCCGGCCCACCGACGGTCTAGCGCGGTGTCTGGAGCCAGCCCTCGGGCGTCAGCCGCTCGTCGTCGCGCTCGCCGTCGAGCAGCACGCCGGCGCGGTCTGCCACCGAGATGCCGTCGATGTTGACCCCGCGCCCCACGTACTGGTCGTCCGGCGCGTAGCGCCAGCGCAGCCGCAGCGGCTTGGACGACTCCGGCACCGAGCCCTGCACTCGCCACCACGACCGATGGCCCGCCCCCGCCAGCGACTGCTGAGGGCCTTCGGGCGCTCCCGGACCGGTGGCACTGAGCGGCACCGGCTGCCACGTCGCGCCCTCGTCGCCGCTGGCCTCCACCGACAGCGCGTCCACGCCGTCGCCGTCCAGCTGGGTGTCGACGAACGCGTCGAAGGTCACCTGGGCGGCCCCGGTCACCGGGCCCAGCGAGTCGGTCGTCAGCGTCGCCGGGCCCTGCGGCGGGGCGAACCACGACTTCGACCCTCGCACCGGGCGGACCGACATGGCCTCGGCGAGGCCCTGCGCGAGCGCCTGGCGCGCGGGGTTGTTGGAGCCCCAGGACCGCGACGGGTGCACCCGGTTGGTCAGCAGGACGACGATCGAGCGCGAAGCGGGGTCGATCACCAGCGACGTCCCGGTGTAGCCGGTGTGCCCCGCGGTGTGCGGGCCGCTGAGCCCTGCCATGTACCAGCGCTGGTCCAGCTCGAAGCCGAGGCCGTGCGAGTTGCCCGGGAACGCGCTGTTGAAGTTGGTGAGCATCTGCTCGACGCTGTGCTCGCCGAGGATGCGCTCACCGGCGTAGGCACCCCCGTTGAGCAGGGTCTGACCGAGGATCGCCAGGTCGCCGGCGGTGGAGAACACCCCGGCCTGGCCGGCCACGCCGCCGAGCGACCACGCGTTCTCGTCGTGAGCCTGGCCGCGCACCATCCCGCGCGGCGGATCGGCCTGGAACTCGGTCGCGGCGATCCGGCGCAGCTCGCCTTGGTCCGGGTTGTAGCCGGTGTCGCGCATGCCGAGTGGTTCGGTGATCCTCTCGTCCACCACCTCGTCCAGCCGCTCACCGGTGACCCGCTCGACCAGCACGCCGAGCGTGATCATGTTCGGGTCGGAGTAGGTGTAGGCGGTCCCGGGCGGGCTCTTGGGCTCGAGCGCCATGACCGTCGGAACGCGGTCCTGGGGCGGCAGCGTCCACAGCTTGACCTCGGCGGGCAGTCCCGAGGTGTGGGTGAGCAGCTGGCGGACGGTGATGGTCTGCTTGCCGTTGGCGCCGAACTCCGGCAGGTAGCCGGCCACCGGCGAGTCCAGGTCGACCGCACCCGCCTCCACCTGCTGCAACACCGCGATGGAGGTGAACAGCTTCGAGATCGAGGCGACGTCGAAGATCGTGTCGCGGTCCACCGGCTCCCACTGGTCGGCCGGCAGCTCGGTGCCCTGCCCGTCGGCGTAGCGCACCTCGTACCCGGCCTGCGACCGGCTCACCACGACACCGTTGTGCACCACCAGGCCGACCGCGCCCGCGTACATCGGGTGCTCCCGCCCGGGCACGGTCTCGGTCCACGCCTCGATCTGGCGGACCGCCTGGTCGATGGGCTTGGAGCGCAGTCCCGCGTCCGAGGGGTCGCCGTCACGCAGCTCGGTGCTCGCCGGGGCGAACCCGTCCCACGGCCGGTCGAAGCGCCCACCACCAACCGGGGAAGCCGAGGCCGACCCCGCGGTCAGCGCGGCGACCGACAACACCGCGATCGCCAGTACCGTCTTCCCCATCCGCCACCTCAGCTGTAGAGCAGATAAGCCTCGCGCCGGCGGCGGAAGTCCGCCAGCTCGTCCTGCCACGACCCGACGATCTCGCCGACGTCCGCACCCGCGTCCACCATCGTGCGCAACCGGTCGGATCCGAACAACTTGTCGATCATCCCGTCCTCGCGCCAGGCGAACGGGTACAGCTTCCTGGCGGTGACGATCATGGTGACCGCGACGAGGATCGAGTCGATCTCGCCGTATCGGTAGACCTGCACGCCTCCGCACGTCACCCCGGTGTGCTTGGAGAACGTCGGCACGAAGTAGGTCTCGCGGAACCCCACGCCCGGGATGCGCGCGGCGTTGAGCTCGTCGGCCCACCGCCAGTCCACCCCGGGGGCGCCGATGATCTCGAACGGCCGCGTCGTCCCGCGCCCCTCGGACCACGTCGTGCCCTCGAACAGACCGGTACCCGGGTAGACCGCGGCCGTGTCGGGAGTCGGCATGTTCGGGCTCGGCGGAATCCACGGCAGACCCGTATCCGGACCGCGGCCGTGCCAGCGCTGCACCTTCACGACCTCGGGCTCCGGCGTTCCGGGCAGGTGCTCCCTGGCGAACATCCTGGCCAGCTCGCCGACGGTCATGCCGTGCTGGAGCACGATCGGCAGCAGACCGACCCCCGACGCGAAGCGCGGGTCCAGCTGCGGACCGGCGACCTGCGTCCCGCCGATCGGGTTCGGCCGGTCGAGGACCAGGAACGACGCCCCGACCTTCGCGGCCGCCTCCATCGCGACGTACATCGTCCAGATGTAGGTGTAGAAGCGCGCCCCGACGTCTGCGATGTCGAACACCACCTGCTCGACCCCGGCCTTGCGGAACATCCCGGCCAGCTTGTCGGCGTCGGCGCCGTAGGCGTCGTACACCGGCAGGCCGGTGCGGGGGTCGGCGTAGTCGCCCTCGGACCCGCCCGCCTGCGACGTGCCGCGGAATCCGTGCTCGGGCCCGAACACCGCGACGATTTCGACGTCACCGCCGGTGTGCATGGCGTCGACGACGTGCTGCATCGAGCCCAGCACGCCGGTCGGGTTGGTCACCACGCCGATGCGGCGGCCGGTGATCGGCCGCCAGCCGTCGGCTGCCAGCACGTCGGCACCGGTCAGCACCCCGGAGCGGTTCGGGGCCGGGGTCGGCGGCGCGGCGCAGGCGGCGCCGGTGGTGAGCCCGAGCATCGACGCCGACAGCGCGGAGGTGGTGAGGAAGCTGCGGCGATCCATGTCTCGCGGGCCTCTCGTGGTTCGTGCGGTTACCAGCTCAGACCGTGCCCGAACGGGTAGCGGTCGGTTCCCGGCCTGGTCGGGTCGGGAACCGGGACCGGCAGCTTGCCGGCCGGGGTGATCTCCCCGAACAGCGCCTTGGCCAGCGACTCCATCGCCACCGCCTTGTCAGAGTAGGTGGTGAGCCAGGTCGGCACTTCCTCCACGTGGGCGGCGTCGTAGGGGTCGCGGACCGCGACCGCAACCACCGGTTTACCGCTTCGCTGCAATCCGCGCACCAGGTCGCGCTGCGCCGCGTTGGTCTCGTTCCACGCGGCGTTGGTCAGCACCACGGTCAGGTCGTTCTGCCCGGCCGCCTGGACGGCCTGGTCGATCTGCTGCGGCGTCGGCTTCATGCCGGTGTCCAGCGAGGTCGCCTGCGAACCGCGGGCGGTGATGCTGCCCGCGAGCGCCTTGGTCGGGCTCGCGCCCGCACCGGTCACCAGCACCCGGCCCGGCGGCTGCCGCAACGGCAGCGCGCCCGCGTCGTTGCGCAGCAGCGTCGTGGTGCGGTCGGTGATCTTCTGCGCGGCTTCGAGGTTGCGCGGGGACCCGACGATCTGGTCCACCTTGGACACGTCGACGAAGGGCCGGTCGATCACGCCGCGCCCCGCCTTCATCCGCAGGATGCGCTCCACGCTCTGGTCGATCCGCTGCTCGGTGAGCCTGCCGGAGCGCACCGCGCCGAGCACGCCGTCGATGGCGACCTGCAGGTGCTGCGGCATCAGCAGCTGGTCGGCACCGGCCTCCAGCGCCAGCACCGGGATCTCGGCGTCGGGGTGCTTGTGCCGGACGCCTTCCATCTGCAGCGAGTCGGTGACGACCACGCCCCGGAAGCCCAGCTCCTCGCGCAGCATCCCGGTGAGCACGTTGCGCGAGAGCGTCGAGGGCTCCCCGGAGTCGTCGAGCTTCGGCACGACGATGTGTGCGCTCATCACGGTGTCGGTGCCCGCGTCGATCGCGGCGCGGAACGGCGGCGCGTCGAGGGCCTCCCACTGCTGGCGGTCGTGCTCGATGACCGGCAGCTCCTCGTGGCTGTCCTGGTTGGTGTCGCCGTGACCCGGGAAGTGCTTGACCGAGGTGCTGACGGCGCCGTAGCCCTGGTAGCCGCGGACCTGCGCCGCGGTCAGCTCGGCGGCCAGCCCGGGGTCGGAGGAGAACGAGCGGACACCGATGACCGGGTTGGCGGGGTTGACGTTGACGTCGCCACTCGGCGCGAAGTTCTGCGCAAGGCCCATGGCCCGCAGCTCCTGGCCGGTGATCACCGCCGCGTGCTCGGCGTCGGCGGGCGAGCGCCCGGCGCCCAGCGCCATGTTGCCGGGCAGCTGCGTGGCGGGCTCCTTGATCCGGGTGATCTGGCCCTGCTCCTGGTCGGTGGAGATCAGCAGCGGGATCTTCGCGCCCGAGGTCACCGCGGCCCGCTGCAGGCCGTTGGACAGCTCGGCGATCTGCTTCGGGTCGTAGATGCTGTCGGTCCAGTTGAAGTGGATGACGCCGCCGAGGTGGTACTTCTGCACCACCTCGGCGGGGGTGGCGACGCCGAACTCGTCCCGGTTGGCCTGGTGCGGGGTGTCGGCGGTGCGGCCGTAGGCGTAGGTGACGAAGAGCTGGCCGACCTTCTCCTCCAGCGTCATGCCGCGCATGGTCCGGGTGGCCCACGAGTGGGCGTCACCGGCCGGAGCGGCGTTGCCGATGGCGGTCAGGCTGGCGGATACGACGGCTACCGCGCTGATCGTGGCCGCGGCGAGGCGGCTTTTCCTGCCCACTGTGCCTCCTGACGGCGGTCCGTCCGGCAACGCCCGGTCGGAAGTTCACGGGGAAATCGGTCGAATTGGGAAGCTACCCACGTGCGAGGCGGTGGTCAACGCTGCGCAACGGCGTGGCTGCGGACGGCGTCGGCGGCCCGCGGCCACCTTCGCCCGCTTCGCCGAGCCGCCGAAGGCGTTCGGCGGCCACCACCCGCACCGCGGCACCGTCGCAGGGCTTGATCCGCTGCCTGTTCCAGTCCAGCGCTGCAAGAGTCATCTACTGCTGATTGCCGGGGCTCGAAGCTCTGCTCTCCGCAGCTCCGGCCCGCCACCGCCTGCCGTCGCGCTGCCGCCGGATGGCCCGCCTGCCGCTGGGTCGCGGTCCGTGGCCACCTGCGGTCGCGCTACCGCCAGGTCGCTGCGTGTACCGAGCTGCTGTCCGCGCGGCCACCTATCTCGCGCAGGCGCTGTCCACGCCGCTGCCTGCCGCCACCATCCCGGCCGCGGGGTCCGCTTTCCGCGCCCCTCCGCCTCAGCCGCTGTAGGCGCCCCAGTCGCCATCCGCTCCAAGGCGCTTCCGCACCGCCACCCCGCTGGCCGTCCACGCCCCGGTGGCCGCCCCGCCCCGCCATCACCCGCCAGACATGCGGCGGCGCCCGCCAACTGGGTTGGCGGGCGCCGCCCTCCGCGCGAGATCTCGGACTACCAAGCGTGCAACTCTTGTCGTAACTTGTGGGCCCGGCGTCCGGCGTCCCGGTACGCGACCCTGTGGACGACCAGCCTCCCGCGGCGGCTGCGCGTGGGTGTTCCGAGTCCCGCGCACGGAGCCAGGTATGGGGTGGACGTTACTTCTCCTCCGTAACGTCCCTGGCCAATCCAGGTTCCGCACTTCCTTTGTAGTCCGTGACGCGCGTCACTGCAAGGGTCTTGCGAATCTGCATCGCAAGCCGGGAACCCGCGCTTTCATGCAATCCGCGGCGCATACGACGGAATGGGCCGGATCACCGGTGGCGACGCCAGTACCGCACGCCCCACCAAGCCGCCCCCGCCGCCGCGACGGCGCCCATGCCGACCCCGGCAGCGGTCACCGCTGCGCGCGACGGCGTGGGGATGCGGGCGCGAAGCGACACCGGGTGGTCGAAGGCGAGCGTCGGCCAGCCGCGCTGCACCGCCTCCTTGCGCAGGCCCCGGTCGGGGTTGACCACAGTCGGGTGCCCGACGCTCTCCAGCAGCGGGAGATCGGTGACCGAGTCGGAGTAGGCGTGGCACTGCGAGAGGTCGTAGCCGTGCTCCTCGGCGAGCTCGCGGGCGGCGGCGGCCTTGTTCTCCGCCGAGCAGTAGAAGTCGACCTCGCCGGTGTAGCGCCCGGCGGAGACCACCATCCGGGTCCCGGACGAGTGCGTGGCGCCGAGCAGCTTGGCGATCGGCCCCACGACCTCCTGGCCCGACGCCGAGAGCACCACGATGTCGTGACCTTGCTCCTTGTGCTCGGCGATGAGCTGGGTCGCCTCCTTGTAGACCAGCGGGTCGACGATGTCGTGCAGCGTCTCCTCGACGATGGCGTTGACCTGCTCGACGTCCCACCCGGTGCACAGCGAGGTGATGTGCGCGCGCATCCGGTCCATCTGGTCGGCGTCGGCGCCGGCCAGCATGAACACGAACTGGGCGTAGGCGCTCTTGAGCACCGCACGCCGGTTGATCAGTCCTTCCTGGAAGAACGGCCTGCTGAAGGCGAGCGTGCTCGACTTCGCGATGACCGTCTTGTCCAGATCGAAGAACGCTGCCACACGTGGCTGCGGGGCGACCGGGTGGTTCGCGGGCTCTGTCACGCCGCCCAGCATACGAGTCCGGCTCCGCGCGGCGGGGTCCCCGCAATACCGCAGCACCTTTCACGTTGGGTGCCGTCCCGGATCCGGATTCCATTGAGCGGGAAACATTTCTTGACCCGAATGGGGGTTCACGGGGCGCGGAATGGCGGCTCGGCGCAAGGACGTTCCCTCTAATGGACGGGGGACATGCCTGGGGAGCGGGGCGATACAGTGTGTGAGTCCGGTCCGCCGGACATGGTTCAGCTCGACCCCCCGGAGCTGAACCGCCGACGACCCCCGTCCCTCCCCCCTGGCGGGGGTCGTCTTGTTTCTCGAGCCGGTTCCGGCAGAACCGATTTCCTTTCACATTTCGTCCGGTGCTGAGTTGTCCACAGCCGGGGTAGTTGTCCACAGATTTGCGAATTGACTCTGGGCGGCTCGACGGCGTCCGGCCACTGTGGATGTCGAGACCGCCGCGCTCCTCAACCGGAAGCCGCGGACTCGCAGTCCGCACCCGAACCCGGAAATCGGAGCCCATGATGTCCGCCGCGACCACCTTGCCGTCTTCCACTCCGCCCACCGCGCCCGGAGGGCCACGTCCCCTGCTGATCACCTGCGATGCCGAGCTGGCCGAGGACGTCCTGCGCCTGGCCGCGGCAGCGGGATGCGAACTGGACCGCGCGCCCGACCCGTTGTCGGTCGGGGACCGCTGGCGCACGGCGCCACTCGTGCTGCTGGACGGTCCCGCGGCCGAAGCGGGCGTGGCCAACGGCCTGCCGCGAAGACCGGGTGTGCTGGTGCTCGCCCGCGCACCGGGAGGTGATCTGTACCGCGCCGCCTTCCACATGGGTGCGGAGCAGGAGGTCATCCTGCCCGCGCACGAAGGGCACCTGATCGAGCTGCTCGCCGAGGCGGTCGACCGTTCCGCGCCGCGTTCGGGGCGGGTGCTCGCCGTCATCGGCGGCAGCGGAGGCGCGGGCGCGTCGGTGCTGGCGACCGGTGTGGCGGTGACGGCGGCGCGGCGCGGCCAGCGCTCGTTGCTGCTGGACTGCGATCCACTGGGCGGTGGCCTGGACCTGGCGGTCGGCGCGGAGAGCACCGACGGCGTCCGCTGGTCAGGACTCAGCGTCAGCGGAGGCCGGGTGGCGGCGGGTGCGTTGCACGACGCGCTGCCGCAGCGCCGCGTCGGTTCCGGCTCCCTCGCCGTGCTGGCCTGCGACCGCGACGGCCCGTCTTCCGGGCTGACGCCGCAGGCGGTCGGCGCGGTGGTCGATGCCGGGAGGCGTGCCGGGCAGACCGTGGTGTGCGACCTGCCGAGGCACCTCTCGGAGGCCGCGCTGGCCGGACTGCGGAAGGCCGATCTCACCCTGGTCGTCGTGGCCGCCGAGGTCCGAGCCTGCGCGGCGGCGGCCCGGCTGGTCGCCGAGATCCGCGACCGCACGGCCGGACGGCTGCGGCTCGTGGTGCGCGGACCGGCTTCCAGCGGACTGCGCGTGTCCGACGTCGGCCGCGCCGTCGGCGTCGAAGTCCTCGCCGCCGTGCGACCGCAGCCCGGGTTGTCCACAGCGTTGGACCGCGGCGGGTTCTGCGCGACGCGCGCCGGTCTGCGCCGGACCGTGGAGCGAGCCGCTTCCGAGGTGTTGCGGGCGCTCGGCCGAGCCGACACCCCTGCTGAACGCGCCCTGGCAGGTGCGGCATGAACGGGGAACTGATCGAGCGGGTGCGCAACCGGCTCGCGGGCAGCGGGGTGCCGCTGACGTCGTCGGCGGTGGCCACGGCGGTGCGGGCGGAAGCGGGTGGGCTGGTCGGCGACGCCGACGTGCTCGACCGTCTCCGCCAGGTGCAGCGCGAGTTCCTCGGGGCCGGTGCGCTCGAACCGCTGCTGCGCGACCCGGCGGTCACCGACGTGCTGGTCACCGCGCCCGACGCGGTGTGGGTCGACCGGGGCGATGGACTGCGGCGCTGCGCGGAGACCTTCGCCGACGAGGACGCCGTGCGGCGCCTCGCGCAGCGCCTGGCACTGGCCAGCGGCCGCAGGCTCGACGACGCGCAGCCGTGGGTCGACGCCTGGCTTCCCCGCGCGACCGGCGCCGTCCGGCTGCACGCGGTGCTGCCGCCGGTGGCCGACAGCACCTGCATCTCGCTGCGGGTCCTGCGTCCGGCGGTGCACGGCCTCGAAGCGCTGCACCGCAAGGGCATGTTCGACGCGCCGACCGCCGGACTGCTGCGGTCGATCGTCACCACCCGGTTGGCGTTCCTCGTCATCGGAGGTGCGGGCGCGGGCAAGACCACGCTGCTCGCGGCGATGCTCGGGGAAGTCAGTCCCGCCGAACGCATCATCTGCGTCGAGGAAGCCAGCGAGCTGCAACCCGACCACCCGCACGTGGTGCGCCTGCTGACCCGGCCGCCGAACATCGAGGGCGCTGGGGAGATCCAGGTACGCGACCTCGTGCGGCAGGCCCTCCGGATGCGACCGGATCGCCTGGTCGTCGGCGAGGTGCGCGGCGGCGAGATCTGCGAGCTGCTGGCCGCGCTCAACACCGGGCACGAAGGGGGCGGCGGCACCCTGCACGCGAACTCGCCCCGTGAGGTGCCCGCGCGGATGGAGGCACTGGCCGCGCTGGGCGGTCTCTCCCGCGCCGCGCTGCACAGCCAGCTGGCCGCGGCGGTGCAGGTCGTTCTCCACGTCCAGCGGACGCGGCAGGGCCGCAGGCTGGCCGCGGTGGGCGTGCCGTTCCGCGCCGGCGACCACATCGAGGTCCGCCCGGCGTGGGAGCAGCACTCCGGTTGGGGGCCGGGCGCGGAAGCCCTCGCGGCGATGCTGTCCGCCCGGGGAGGTGCGTTGCCGTGCTGACGTTCTTCCTGCTCGCGCTGTCGTTGCTCTGCTGGCCCGATCTGCGGGCGCAGCGGAGGCTTTGCGCGCTGACCTCGACCACCGCGGGGAAACCGGGCGCAGCGGCGGTTCGGGCCGCACGGATCGGCTGGATACCGGCCACCGCCGCGCTCGGAGCCCTCCTCGCAGGTGTCGGCGGCCTGTTCGCGGCCGTGGCACTGGCCGTTCTCGGACGTCGATACGTGAGGTCCCGGCGGAGCTTCCGCGCCGGTGTGGAGCGGTCGGCCGAACTGTCCGGTGGCATCCGATTGCTGGTGGCCGGGCTCCGCGCCGGCGCGCATCCGGCCGTGGCGGCGGAGGGGGCGGCCGAGGACTCGGCACCGGCGATCTCCGGGGTGTTCCGCGACCTGGCGTCCGCGGCGAAGCTCGGCGGAGACGTCCCGACGGTGCTCGACAACGGCGGCCACCCCGCCGAGCTCCGGCAACCGCTGGCGCGGCTGGGCCGGGCGTGGCGGCTCGCCGAGCGGCACGGCGTGGCACTGGCGGATCTGCTGGACGCGGTGCGGCGCGACGTCGACCACCGGGTCGCCTTCGTCCGCGATCTCGAATCGAAGATGGCGGGCCCGCGCGCTACCGCGGCCATGCTCGCCGGCCTGCCTCTCCTCGGCCTGCTCCTGGGCGAAGCGGTCGGTGCCGCACCGCTGTCCGTGCTGACAGGGCAGGCGTTCGGCCAGGCCGTCCTGGTCGTGGGCGTCGGCCTGCTGTGCGCGGGGCTGTTCTGGACCCTTCGGCTGACGGAGGGAGCGATGTCGCCATGAGCGCACTCGCACTCGCGCTGGCACTGCTCGCACTCGCAGCCCTGCTGGCGCCCGTGAACACCGCCCGCGCCCGCTTGCTCGACCTCCCCGTTGCCTGGCCACGACCCAACCCCGCACCGGCCGGCCGTCGGCTCGCACCCACCCCGAACACCGCCGCCCCCGATACGTCCACCCCGGGCAACAGCACTTCGGCCACCCCAACCTCGGCGCACGGCACGTCGGCGGTCTTCGACTCGGGGTACCGCACGTCGGCGGTCTTCGACTCGGAGTACAGCACCTCGGCCATCTCCACCCCGGGCACGGTCGTTCCCGGCACGCCAGTCCGGAGCACACCCACCCCAGGCGCTGCCGCCCCAGGGACGTTCCCCTCGATGACGGCCACTTCGGGTATGGCCACCCCGGGAACGGCCTCCTCGGGAACGGTCCTTCCCGAGACCGCACTCAAGCTCAGCGATGGTCTTTCGCCTGCCCGGACAACCCTCGAACCCACAATCACCGCCGTGCCGGGTGACCCCGCGGCCCACCTCTTGTCGGGTGTCCTCACGGTGTCTCACAGCACCGAGCACGTGCCGGGTTGGCCGTTCGAGGGCAGCATCTCGGACCTCGCCACCGGCGGCCATTCCTCAAGCGCCACCTCTGGCTCCCCGCCGGACGGTTTCGCCATCGGGTACCCGTCGGCTGGACCCGCGATAGATCTCCGTGCAGGCCCTTGGTCGAGACGACCGCTGCCTGCTCTGCCCGCCGATCTCCTGAGCGGCCTCCCCGCAGACCTCCCGGACGGTCTCCGCACCGACTCCTCTCCAGCAAGGCCCCCGGCCGGTCTTCACGACCACCCCTCGGCGCGGGAGCCGGTGGGGTCGCTGGCGACCTGGTCGCGAGCTGTGCGCATGGCGGTGGCCCGGTTCGCCACCTCCATGGGCGCTAGCCGGTGGGTTGATCGCTTCCGCCGAAGACCCGCGAGGAGTGACCCTCTCGTGCTCGCCGCCGGGTGGGACCTGCTCGCCGCCGGGATGCGAGCAGGGTTGCCGGTGCCGGTGATCTTGCGGGCCGTTGCGGCGGAGTTCGACGGCGCCCCGGCGGGTGTGCTCGACGAGGTGGCTCGGCTGCTCGCCCTCGGCGCGGATGCCGTGGCCGCATGGGAACCCGCGCTGCGGCACCCCGACACGGAGGAACTCGCCCGCGCGGCCCGCCGGACGGCGCGGACCGGGACAGGTTTGGCCGACGTGGCGGCCGACCTCGCCGCGGACGCCCGCGCGTCCGTCGGTGCACGAGCCCAAGCCCATGCCCAACGGGCGACGGTGTGGGTCGCGCTGCCGTTGGGTCTGTGCTTCCTGCCCGCGTTCCTGTGTCTCGGTGTCCTCCCGGTGGTCGCAGGAATGCTCAACCGAATCGTCGCCACCTGGTGAATGTCCACTGAGGACGAACGATCAAGTCGACCCGTTCAACTGATGAAGAGAGAGGAATCAGCATGCAGAGCAACCTCATCGTCCGGAGTCGAGTTTCGATGAGTACTTCCCGCGCGGGATTGTTGTTGCGACGCCTCCGCTTTCTGTTGCGAGGTGACGACGGGATGAGTACCGCGGAGTACGCGATCGGCACTCTTGCCGCAGCCGCACTCGGCGCGATCCTTTACACCGCGGTGAACAGCGACACGATCAAAGGGGCCGTAACCGCTTTGCTCGAACGCGGATTCGCGGGTATCTGATGTCGTGCATCCGAGCCGTGCCGGCGCCGCTGCCCCCGGGCGGCGCCGGCAACGGCGTCCGAACACCGGTCCCCTTCCGGGGCCACGGGGCTGAAACACTTCCCTTGCGCACAAGGGAAACCGCGCAATCGACCATGGCTGTAGCCCTGCCTTTCCGGCGACTGGTCACCTTCCGCGCCTTGGCCGGTGACCGCGGGGCCGTGACGGTCGAGGCGGCGCTCGGCATTTGCTCGCTCGTCTTGGTGTTCGCACTCGCGGTCGGCGGATTGTGCGCGGTGATCGGGCAGCTCCGCTGCACGGACGCCGCGGTGGAGGCCGCGCGGCTGACCGCGCGCGGCAGCCAGGCCGAGGCCGCAGGCGCGGTGCAACGGCTGGCGCCGACCGGAGCGACCTTGGCCGTCTCGGTCACCGGAGACCAGGTCACCGCCGAGGTGCGGTCGCCGCTTCCCGGCGGGTTCCTGCCCGGCAAGTGGCTGAAGAGCACGGCATTGGCCGTCATGGAACCAGGCTCGGCCACGCCGGCCGTCGAGCCCGCGCCGACCGAGCACGTCCCGCCTGCCGAGCAAGTCCCATCGGCCGAGCAAGTCCCGCCGGTCGACCCGAACCCGGGCTCCGGCCAGGCCGGACCTTCGAACGAGCCCACCACATCGCAAACACCGAACGAGCCCGATCCACCCCTCAACGAGTCGAGAACCCCAACAACCGACATCGCCACAGCCGACGTCCAAGCGACCGGCGACCCTCCCGGTGAAGTCCCGGTCACGGCTGGCCCGCGTGTTGATCGACCACCCTTGGGCGGCGATCTGCGTCCGCCGTCGAGCGCCGCGGAACCACGTTCTCCAGAACGAGGTGTGCCATGACGACACGTGCCTCGCTGGCCGGTGATGGCGGTGCTGCGACGGTGTTCTCCGCGCTGCTCTCGATCGCGCTGGTCGCGGTGCTGGCGTTGGCGTTGCAGCTGGCCTCCGGTGTCGTTGCGCGGCACAGAGCGGAGGGTGCCGCCGACCTCGCCGCCTTGGCGGCAGCGGCGCACGTGGTGCAGGGGCCGGAGTTCGCGTGCGGACGCGCGGACTGGGTGGCGCGGGGTATGGCCATCGCGATCGCGTCGTGCCGATTGGAAGGTGCCAACGCGCGCATCGAGGTGCGGGCGGACTCCCCCGTACTGGGCAACTTCACAGCCATCACCGCACGCGCCCGTGCTGGACCGGCCGGGGGCTGACTGCCGACGAACTTCAAGATTGCTGACGAAATCTCGGAAAGATTGAGGTGATTGGGATACTGCTGAGCTTGAGACGTTGTTATTAGCCAACGGTGTTGCCGAGTGTTGCCATTGGCTCGTGGACGACGCTGCGAGCGGGTCCACCTGCACGTGCAAGCGGGCGCCAGTACGCGTGTGCGCGTACGCGCACACGCGTGCGCCCGGACACGGGCGCGCCCACGCGAATCTGGCGGTGGCACAACGGTAAGCGCGGCAACACCCGAGAGGTGGGAGCGCAGGGCGCTTGGGGCCACGGACAGGAGCGGGTTGGGCAGCCCGATCAACGCGCATGATGCTGTTGCATGCCCGGGATTTCCGACCGTTCACGGCGTCTGCAACGCCAAGCTGCTCCAGGTGCCGAGCGGTGACGCGTTGTGCGGCGGCGGTTTCGCTGCTCCGTATGGCCGGATGTGTTCGGCAGCACTGCTCAATGTGGTGGCGCACGTGGCCGTCCACTGGCATGTTGGTTTGGACGACGTCCACGGGTACGTGATCGTGATCGGTCCGCTCCACCCGTCGGATTTCCGCTCGGCTTCCGCCCGTCGACGCGCTGTCCTCCGGCCGCCCGGTCGTCGTCCGGTCAACCCCCGGTGGAGTCAGGTCGGCGGACGCCGCTCCGCCGCTGATCCACGACGAGCGGTCAGCACGACCCGACGAGAGGTCGGCGACCGGTTCGGGATGGCCGTTGTTGCAACAAGTTCGCGACTTCGGCGCTCCTTCCCGCGCCGTTCGTCAGGTTGATCTATCGGCCGCTCTCTCACGCCTGCTGCGTTCGTCGAAGCCAAATGACCGGTCATCGACGCGGGGGTGTACCGCGGGTGCCTTCGTGACGTTCATTAGTGGTGTGAGCGCGGGACCCAACGGTCCACGACAAAGGAGTCGGGACTCAGGTGACACCCCCGAATCACCGGGAACCGCGCGCACTGCTGAACAGGGAGGCGGAGTAGAGATGGATTGGTCGGCGGATGAGTGGCAGGACGCCTTCGGTGGCGTCCGGGCTCTCCAGGCCGGGCTGCTGAACAACCGGATCGAGCTGCGGGTCGAGGCGATCGGCTTCGCTTCGCGCGGCTGGCCGGTGCTGCCCGGGACCTATCCGGTGGGCACCCGGTGGATCGGACGCGACGGCGGCGAAGCCGACGGTCCGATGCCGGTGCACCAGGACTGGGAGGAACGGCTCGGGACCAACCCCGACCAGGTGGCCGCCTGGTGGTCCAGCCGTCCTCACAGCCTGCTGCTCGCGACCGGGACGGCCGTCAACGCCGTCGAGGTCGACGCGGCGCTCGGCTACCGCGCCGCCGTCGCCCTGCGCACGCTGGGATTCCCGGTCCCGATCGTGGCCGTTCCCAACGGGCGCTGGTATTTCCTGACCTCCGGCGGAGATCGGCTGGCCCCCGAACTGGCCGATCTCGCCGAGGTCAGGCTGCACGGAGCCGGCAGCTGGGTCCCCATGCCGCCGACCACCTACCCGCACGGTGCGGCGCACTGGCGGGTCAAGCCCGAGGTCTGCGGGTGGACCCTGCCATCGCTGGACTTCGTGCAGGACGCCCTCGTCCAAGGGCTCAACCAGGACCACAACGTGGCTGACCTCGTCGCAGCAGGCGGATGACCGCCATGTCGACCTGGTCCGCACCGCAGGCATCGGCACCGCGCCCTGGGCACCCCGAGAACACGACCGGCGGCATGAGGAGCGACAACCGCGCTGCGCACGAGCGCGAATCGCACTCAGTCCCGCTGACGCCGCTCGTGCAGCCCAGCCGATCCTGCGAGCCGGCCCGCGGTCGACACCGCGTCGAGAACAGCCACCGCCCCCGCCTTGTCCAGCGGTTCGTTGCCGTTCCCGCACTTCGGCGACTGGACGCAGGACGGGCACCCAGCCGGGCACTCGCAGGAAGCGATCGCTTCCCGCGTCGCGGCCAGCCATGGGAACAGCGCGGCAAAGCCGCGATCGGCGAATCCGGCCCCTCCCGGATGACCGTCGTGCACGAACACCGTCGCCTCCCCGGTGTCGGCGTGCATGGCGGTGGAGACACCGCCGATGTCCCATCGATCGCAGGTAGCGAACAGCGGTAGCAGGCCGATCGCCGCGTGCTCGGCGGCATGCAGCGCACCGGGGATGCGCGCCGGATCCAGCCCGGCGCCCCCCGGTGCGCTGCCACACAGCAGCCCCGGGCTGATCGTGTACCAGACCGCTCTTGTCACCAGCTTCTTCGCGGGCAGATCCAGCGGCACCTGGTCGAGCACCCGTCCCGACGGCAGCGTGCGCAGGTAGCCGACCACCTGCGAAGTGACCTCCACATCACCCAGGCACACCGTTACGTCCGGCCCCACCTGCCGGTGCTCGACGGTCCGCAGCACCGAGATGTCGACCGACTCCCGCGCAGATGTCGTCCAGTCCGGGCTCTCCGCGTGCACCAGCGCGAGGTCGGTGTCCAGGTCCAGCTCGTCGACCACGAACGACTCGCCCTGGTGCAGGTAGACCGCACCCGGGTGGACCGTGGCGCACGCCGAGTCGGGGTCGACCGTGCCGAGCATCCGACCGGAGTCGCCCTCGACCACCGCCACCTGCGAGCCGCCCGAACCCCGCAGCTCGACGCTGCGGTGCGGGCGCTCCCGCGAGGTCCAGTACCAGCCGTGCGGACGCCGCCGGAGCACGCCGTCGGCGGTGAGCGCGCGGACCGCCTCCGCGGCCGGTGCCCCGCCGAAGGCGTCGAAGCACTCCTCCTTCAACGGCAGCTCGGACGCGGCACACGCCAGGTGCGGTTCGAGCACGTACGGGTTCGCCGGGTCGAGCACGGTGGCCTCGACCGGACGTTCCAGCACCGCGGGCGGGTGGTGCACGAGATAGGTGTCCAGCGGGTCGTCCCTGGCGACGAAGACCACCAGCGCGCCTTCGCCGTCGCGGCCCGCCCGGCCCGCCTGCTGCCAGAAGGAGGCCAGCGTGCCCGGGTAGCCGGCGACGACCACCGCGTCCAGGCCGGCGATGTCGACCCCGAGTTCCAGGGCGTTCGTCGTCGCAACCGCGCGCAGGTCACCGGCGAGCAGGGCGCGTTCCAGCGCGCGGCGGTCCTCCGGGAGGTAGCCGCCCCGGTACGCCTTGACCCGGTCGGGCAGGCTCGAGTCGACCTCGGCGAGCGCGCGCTGGGCCGACAGCGCCGCGACCTCCACCCCTCGCCGCGAGCGGATGAAGGCGAGGGTGCGGGCGTCCTCGATCACCAGCTCGGTCATGATCCGCGCCGTCTCCGAGCCCGCCGACCGCCGGACCGGAGCACCGTTCTCCCCGGTCACCTCCTCCAGCAGCGGCGGCTCCCACAGCGCCACGGTGCGGGCGCCGCGCGGCGAACCGTCGTCGGTGATCGCCCGGCACCGCGCTCCGGTGAGCCGCTCGCCGAGATCGCCGGGGTCGGACACGGTCGCCGACGCCAGCACGAACACCGGGTCCGCGCCGTAGTGGTGTGCGATGCGCCGAAGCCGTCGCAGCAGCAGCGCGACGTGCGAGCCGAACACGCCCCGGTAGGTGTGGCACTCGTCCACGACGACATAGCGCAGGCTGCGGAAGAACCGCGCCCAACGGCTGTGGGCGGGCAACACGCCGAGGTGCAGCATGTCCGGGTTGGTGAAGACCCAGCGGCCGTAGGCGCGCACCCAGTCGCGGTCGACCTTCGGAGTGTCGCCGTCGTAGCTCGCTGCGCGGATGCCTTCGTGCCCCAGTTCCTCGACGGCGCGCAACTGATCGGCGCCGAGCGCCTTGGTCGGGGAGAGGTACAGGGCGGTCGCCGTGCGATCCTCCAGCAGCCGAGACAGCACCGGGAGCTGGTACACCATCGACTTGCCCGACGCGGTGCCGGTCGCGACCACGACGTGCTGCCCGGACCGAACCGCGTCAGCACCCTCGGCCTGGTGCACCCACGGCTCGCTGAGCCCGCGCGCGGCGTAGGCGTCGACGACCTCGGACGGCACCCACGACGGCCACTCCGCGGTGCGGGCGGAGCGTTCCGGCAGGTGCTTGACGTGGCGCAGCGGCGACTCGGCGGCGGGAACCCCGGCGAGCACGCGGTCGAGCAGGTGCCGTCCCCTGTCCTTGCTCTCTGCGGTCACCCTCCGAGCCTTGCACAGGCCGACGCGGCCGAGCCGGGCTGTCCGCGCGACGGACGTCGAGGCAGCCCGCGTGCCGGGGGTCGGGGCTGTCCGCGCGGATGGGTAGCGAGGGGAGCAGGGGCGGGGCGGGCACGGCGGTGCGGTATCGGAGAAGGCGGGGGACCGGGCAGGTGACCAGGCACTTCGCTGGACGTGGCGCGGCTGGACGACGGGTCCGGGCGCTGGAGGCGTCTCCGGGCGGACGTCCGGACGTGCACGGACGCCCGGACATACTGTGATCCGCCACCTCGACGCCGCGTTGCTCCGCCACCGCGACGCCGCGTTGCTCCGCCACATCGAGCCGCATTGACGCCGCCGCCTGGGGTGCCGCATCGGCCGAGGCTGCTGTATCGCCCGAGGCCGCCACATCGGCATCGGCCGCCCACGCCGCCGCCTGTCGTCCCGGCCAGTGCCGCCGCCCACGCCGCCGTCTGTCGCTTCGGCCAGCGCCGCCGCCCATGGCGCCGCTGCCCGGATGCACGCGATCTCGGCGCCGTGTCCCCTCAGCAGCCTCCTCCGCCCCATCCGCATCGGGCGCCCGCATGGGCACCACAGCGGTTCGCCCGCCACTTCGGCGCCGCGTGCCGGAGGTGCCCGAGCGCCCGCATGCGGGGCGCTCCGACGATCGGGTGGTCTTCATCTGCAGGATGGATTTCACTGAAAGCTGCGCCCTACTACATGTCACCCGTTCGGTCCAAATCCAGATCGCACCTTTCGGGTGATCAAGTAGGCCGCTGAATCGATTTTTCCGTAACGAATGTGCACGTCGAGACGAGTCGCGTATCACACCGTGAGGTAAGCCACTCGTGGCCTGAATAGACTTCCCGGCCACGACGTCGCCACGGCCGACCAAAGGTCGGCCCGAGGCGGGGCCGCCTAACGCGCGCCGGAGGGCAGTGCCGTCGGATCGGCGCACCGCCGGCGCAGAACCGAGCACAAACCAGGAGGACGGATGTCCCTGCTCACCCCGGTCCAGCAAGGCTGGGCCCAGGGCACTGCACCACCGAGCTCGTCGCACCGGATGGACCTCGCCCAGCACGCCACGGGCATCGAGCTCGCCACCGCGGACTACGCCGTCGTCGGCGCGGTCATGGTGATCGCCCTGGCGGCGCTGGCCTTCGGCTACGTACTGATCAGGGAAGTGCTCGCCGCCGGACAGGGCACCGCCAAGATGCAGGACATCGCCAAGGCGGTCCAGGAAGGCGCGTCCGCCTACCTCAACCGCCAGTTCCGGACCCTGGCGATCTTCGCGGTCGTGGTGTTCCTGCTGCTGTTCGCGCTTCCCGCGGAGTCGACCGGTGAGGCCGTCGGCCGGTCGATCTTCTTCCTCTTCGGCGCCGCCTTCTCCGCGGTCATCGGCTACCTCGGCATGTGGCTTTCGACCAGGGCGAACGTCCGGGTGGCGGCCGCGGCCCGGGAGAAGGAGGCGGGCCGTGAGAAGGCGATGCGGGTCGCCTTCCGCACCGGCGGCGTGGTCGGCATGATCACCGTCGGCCTCGGCCTGTTCGGTGCCGCGCTGGTGGTCATGGTCTACGCGGGCGGCGCGCCGCGGGTCCTGGAGGGATTCGGCTTCGGCGCGGCGCTGCTGGCGATGTTCATGAGGGTCGGCGGCGGCATCTTCACCAAGGCCGCCGACGTCGGCGCCGACCTGGTCGGCAAGGTCGAGCAGAACATCCCCGAGGACGACCCGCGCAACGCCGCGACCATCGCGGACAACGTGGGCGACAACGTCGGCGACTGCGCCGGCATGGCGGCCGACCTGTTCGAGTCCTACGCGGTCACGCTGGTGGCCTCGCTGATCCTGGGCACCGCCGCGTTCGGCCTGCAGGGCCTGCTGTTCCCGCTGATCGTCCCGGCCATCGGTGTGGTCACCGCGGTCATCGGCGTCTACATCACCAAGGCCAGGGCCGGCGAGAGCGCGCTGACGGCGATCAACCGCTCCTTCTTCATCTCGGCGGGGATCTCCGCCGTGCTGTGCGCCGGTGCGGCCCTGCTGTACCTGCCCAGCTCGTTCTCCGCCCTCACCGGCGTGTCCGACGAGATCCGCGCGACCGGCGGCAACCCGGCCGTCATCGCGCTGGTCGCGGTGATCATCGGCATCGTGCTCGCCGCGGTCATCCTCAAGCTGACCGGCTACTTCACCGCCACCGAGCACCGCCCGGTGCGCGATGTCGGCAAGTCCTCGCTGACCGGTGCCGCGACCGTGATCCTCAGCGGCATGTCGGTGGGCTTCGAGTCCGCCGTCTACACCGCGCTGGTCGTCGGCGCCGCGGTGTTCGGCGCGTTCCTGCTGTCCGGTTCGCTGGCGGTGGCGCTGTTCGCGATCGCGCTGGCCGGCTGCGGCCTGCTGACCACCGTCGGCGTCATCGTCGCGATGGACACCTTCGGCCCGGTCAGCGACAACGCGCAGGGCATCGCCGAGATGTCCGGTGACGTCGAGGGCGAGGGCGCGCAGATCCTCACCGAGCTCGACGCGGTCGGCAACACCACCAAGGCGATCACCAAGGGCATCGCGATCGCGACCGCGGTGCTGGCGGCGACGGCGCTGTTCGGCTCCTACCGCGACGCCATCAACCAGGCGCTGGCCAGCGCCGGTGGCGCGCTCTCGGAGATGGAGTTCATCGTGTTCGCGCCGAACGTGCTGGTCGGCGTGGCAATCGGGGCGGCCGTGGTGTTCTTCTTCTCGGGCCTTGCGATCAACGCCGTGTCGAGGGCGGCGGGTGCCGTGGTCTACGAGGTGCGGCTCCAGTTCAAGGACATGCCGGGGATCATGGACGGCTCGCAGCGCCCGGAGTACGGCAGGGTCGTCGACATCTGCACCCGCGACTCGCTGCGGGAGCTGGCCACGCCGGGTCTGCTGGCGGTGCTGGCGCCGGTCGCGGTGGGCTTCGGCCTCGGCGTGGGGCCGCTCGCGGGCTACCTCGCCGGTGCCATCGCCACCGGGACGCTGATGGCGATCTTCCTCGCCAACTCCGGTGGTGCCTGGGACAACTCCAAGAAGCTGGTCGAGGACGGCCACCACGGCGGCAAGGGCTCCGAGGCCCACGCTGCAACGGTGATCGGTGACACCGTCGGCGACCCGTTCAAGGACACCGCGGGTCCGGCGATCAACCCGCTGCTGAAGGTGATGAACCTGGTGTCGGTGCTGATCGCGCCCGCCGTGGTCACCTTCGGCGTCGGCGCGACCGAGTCGCCCGTGATCCGGTTCAGCATCGCGGCCGTCGCGGTCGTGGTCGTCGTCGCGGCGGTGGTGGTGTCGAAGCGCCGCAGCACGGCGATCGCCGACACCCCCGCCAGCGATGAGGAGGGCAAAATAGCCACCGCCTGAGCTGATCGGCTCCGAACCGATTCGGGGGCGCCTGGAGCACCGGGCGCCCCCGTTCGCCGTCACTAGCTTCACCCGAACGTGTGAGTCGAGGTTGCGGACCGGGGAATTTCGGCCGCTTCCGCGTGACAGCGCTGGCCATGCTCGAACGGCAGTTCTACGATCGGTCGCCGTGGACCAGCTGTCCTTCTACTCGGCTGAGGCCCGGCACCCCCGCATCGCCGATCTCGCGGGGCTGCTGTGCGGGCCGGCGCAGGCGGTGGGGTTCGGGCGCGGCACCGCGGCGCGGCTCTCGGTCGTGGTCGACGACGAGTGGCGGGCCCGATCCCTGGTCCTGGCGTGCGCGGACCGCGGCGTGGAAGCCGAGCTGGGACGCTCCGACGAGGGCCGTCCGCTCGTGCGCACCGCCTTCCGCGCCGACCTCACCGAGCTCGCCCGCCACTGGCTGCGCGGTGCGGTGAAGTCGGTGCCCGCCGACTTCGCGCCGGACGGCTGCGCGCTGCGGCTCTGGGCGCTGACCGCGGGCAGGCTGGAGCCCGGCGGCTACCTGCTGGGCCTGGACCCGCACGCCCCCGAGACGCACGAACCGCTGGTCGCGGCGCTGGCCCGCAGCGGTCTGCCCGCCAGGTTCATCGGCGCCCGGGCCGGCGGACCGGCACTGCGGGTCACCGGGAAGCGCCGGATCGCCCGGCTGGCGGAACTGGTCGGACCGGTTCCCGATGGTGCGATCGAGCGAACGTGGCCGCTGGTGTCCTGACGCGTTTGACGCACATCACGCCAGGTCAAGCAACGGAACACGGCCCGTGCCCGATACGTTTCTCAGGATGACGAGCGCGAGCACCGTTGTGTTGTGTGCGACGCTGTTCGTCCCCGGCACGGCGTAATGGCCCGTGCACGGTGCACACTGAGGAACTTGGACGTGCCGGAGGTGCCTAGGGTTGCGAGGTGCTGACGACCCGAGGTGCCGAAGGCGTCGCCAGGGGTAGCTCGGGCAACACGAGGGAACGGAAGCCTCCGCGAGAAGAGAGCAGGTAAGCGTGGCTGGGTCGACACGGACGAAGAAGAACGGCGGTACCGGCCGGTCTTCGGGGTCCGCCAACGGGGCGGGCGCCGGGGGGCGGCGGCTGGTGATCGTCGAGTCGCCTGCCAAGGCCCGCAAGATCGCCTCCTACCTCGGCTCCAACTTCGTCGTGGAGTCCTCGCGAGGCCACATCCGGGACCTGCCGAGCGGGGCGGCCGACGTGCCCGCCAAGTACAAGGGCCAGCCGTGGGCCAGGCTGGGCGTGGACGTCGACAACGACTTCGAGCCGCTGTACCTGGTCACCCCGGACAAGAAGGCGACGGTCACCGAGCTCAAGGACGCCCTGAAGGAAGTCGACGAGCTCTACCTCGCCACGGACGGTGACCGCGAGGGCGAGGCGATCGCCTGGCACCTGATGGAGACGCTCAAGCCCAAGGTGCCGGTGCGGCGGATGGTGTTCCACGAGATCACCGAGTCGGCCATCCAGTCGGCCGCGGCCAACCCCCGCGAGCTGGACCGCGACCTGGTCGACGCCCAGGAGACCCGGCGCATCCTGGACCGGCTCTACGGCTACGAGGTCAGCCCCGTGCTGTGGAAGAAGGTCATGCCGAAGCTGTCGGCGGGCCGCGTGCAGTCGGTGGCGACCCGGATCGTGGTCGAGCGGGAGCGCGAGCGGATCAAGTTCGTGCCCGCCGAGTACTGGGACATCTCGGCCACGATGGACGCCGGTCCCGACGCCGACCCGCGCCGCTTCGGCGCGCGGCTGGTCAGCGTCGACGGCGCCAAGCTGGCCACCGGACGCGACTTCGGCCCCGACGGCAGGCTCAAGAACGACGACGTCCGGCTGCTCAACGAGGCGGAGGCCCGCAGGCTGGCGGCCGGGCTGACCGACGCGAGCCTGAGCGTCTCCAGCGTCGAGGAGAAGCCCTACACGCGGAAGCCGTACGCGCCGTTCATGACCTCCACGCTGCAGCAGGAGGCCAGCCGCAAGCTGCGCTTCTCGGCCGACCGCACGATGCGCACCGCGCAGCGGCTGTACGAGAACGGCTACATCACCTACATGCGAACCGACTCCACGACGCTGTCGGAGACGGCGATCACGGCGGCTCGCAACCAGGCCAGGGACCTCTACGGCGACGAGTACCTCTCGCCGCAGCCGCGCCAGTACAACCGCAAGGTCAAGAACGCCCAGGAGGCGCACGAGGCGATCCGGCCCGCGGGCGAGAGCTTCCGCACGCCCGGCCAGGTGGCCGCCGAGCTCGACACCGACGGCTACAAGCTCTACGAGCTGATCTGGCAGCGCACCATCGCCTCCCAGATGGCCGACGCCAAGGGCACCACCCTGTCGGTGCGCATCACCGGCACCGCCGCCGACGGCGAGGAGTGCACGTTCGCCGCGTCCGGCCGCACGATCACCTTCGCCGGTTTCCTCAAGGCCTACGTCGAGGCTGTCGACTCGGAGGCCGGCGGGGTCGCCGACGACGCCGAGTCCCGGCTGCCGCGGCTGGCGCGGGACCAGGCGGTCACCGCGCCGGAGCTCTCGCCGGACGGCCACAGCACCAACCCGCCGCCGCGCTACACGGAGGCGAGCCTGGTCAAGGCCCTGGAAGAGCTGGGCATCGGCCGCCCGTCGACCTACGCCTCGATCATCAGCACCGTGCAGGACCGCGGCTACGTCTGGAAGAAGGGCTCCGCGCTGGTGCCCTCCTGGGTGGCGTTCGCGGTCGTGGGCCTGATGGAGAAGCACTTCGGCAGGCTGGTGGACTACGACTTCACCGCGGCGCTGGAGGACGAGCTCGACCGCATCGCCGAGGGCAGGCAGCAGCGCACGAAGTGGCTGTCGGGCTTCTACTTCGGCGGCGAGGTCGGGCCGGACGACTCGATCGGCCGCGCGGGCGGGCTCAAGAAGCTGGTCGGCTCCAGCGTCGAGGAGATCGACGCCCGCGAGGTGAACTCGATCCCGATGTTCACCGACGAGGAGGGCCGCACCGTCTACGTCCGGGTCGGCCGCTACGGCCCGTACCTGGAGCGGCCGCTGAACGACAGCGAGTCGCAGCGCGCGAACCTGCCCGACGACCTGCCGCCGGACGAGCTGGACATCCAGATCGCCGAGAAGCTGTTCGCCACCCCGATGGAGGGGCGCAGCCTTGGCACCGACCCGGAGACCGGCCACGAGGTCCTGGCCAAGGAGGGCCGCTTCGGCCCTTACGTCACCGAGGTGCTGCCGGAGGGCAACAAGGGCAAGCCGCGCACCGGCAGCCTGCTGAAGTCGATGTCGCTGGACACCGTGACCATCGACGACGCGCTCAAGCTGCTGGCGCTGCCGCGCGTGGTCGGCACCGACCCGGAGAGCGGCACCGAGATCACCGCGCAGAACGGGCGCTTCGGCCCGTACCTGAAGCGGGGCACGGACTCGCGGTCGCTGGAATCCGAGGAGCAGATCTTCACGGTCACCCTCGAGGAGGCGCTCAAGCTCTACGCGCAGCCCAAGCAGCGCGGCAGGCGGGCCGCCGCGGCCCCGTTGCGCGAGCTCGGCGACGACCCCGACTCGGGCAAGCCGCTGGTGATCAAGGACGGCCGCTTCGGCCCCTACGTCACCGACGGCGAGACCAACGCCTCGCTGCGCAAGGGCGACTCGGTGGAGGAGCTGACGATCGACCGCGCGGTCGAGCTGATCGCCGAGCGGCGGGCCAAGGCGCCGGCGAAGAAGAAGACGGCGTCGAAGTCCAAGAGCACGTCGAGCAAGACCACGGCCTCCAAGAGCAGCAGCTCGAAGAGCTCGTCGTCCAACGGCTCGAAGACGACCAAGAGCGGCACCACCAGGAAGAGGACGACCAGCTCGTCGAAGCAGTCCTGATTCCCCTGGCGACGGCGAGGCGCGCGGCGCAGACTTCGGCGCACACCCCGCCGACCAGGGGAGGCGGCGATGCGAGACGCCTTGTCCGGCCCGGACGGCACGCAGCCGTTGACGCCACCGCCGACGTATCCGGACGTGCTCGCGGGCGGTGAGATCGTCCGCAGCCACATCCGGCCGGCGCAGCCGGTGGCGCCTCCGCAGCTGACCGAGCACGAGCGGTTGGCCGCGGTGCGGCCCCGGCGTGCGGCCCGGCATCCGGCCGAGCAGACGGAAGTGCGCGTCGAGCCCGCGAGCGACCAGCGCTCGGGCGGCGTGGCGGGCAAGGTCGTCGGATGCCTGACGATGCTGGTCGTGCTGGGCGGGGTCGCGCTGGGAGTGGTCCACCGCCTGCTGGAGGAGTTCGGAATCCTCGGGCCGTGACGGCCGCCGGCGCGTCGGCGCCGACCCGTACAGTGCCCGGTGTGGACGTGACCCCGGAGCTGACCACCGGCGTGTGGGCCGACGTCGTCGGCCAGCCGGAAGCGGTGCGAACGCTGCGCGCGGCCGTGCGCGCCGCCGACCTGCTGGCTCGCGGCGAGCCCGCGCCGGCCGGAGCGATGACCCACGCCTGGCTGTTCACCGGCCCTCCGGGCTCCGGGCGCTCGGTCGCCGCCAGGTCCTTCGCCGCGGCGCTCCAGTGCACCTCCGGCGAGGGCTGCGGGCACTGCTCGGCCTGCCGGACGGTCCAGGCGGGCACGCACGCAGACGTGCGGGTCGTCGTGCCGGAGGGGTTGTCGATCTCGGTTTCGGAGATGCGGTCGCTGGTGCAGGCGTCGGCGCGAAGGCCGACGACCGGGCAGTGGCGGGTCGTGCTGATCGAGGACTCCGACCGGCTCACCGAGGGAGCGTCGAACGCGCTGCTCAAGGCGGTCGAGGAGCCCCCGGACCGGACGGTGTTCCTGCTCTGCGCGCCCTCGGACCACCCCGAGGACGTGTCGGTGACGATCCGCTCCCGCTGCCGTGTCGTGCAGCTCAAGACCCCCCGGCCGGACGCGATCGCGGAAGTGCTGGCCGAGCGCGACGGAATCGAGCCGGGGATGGCGCAGTGGGCCGCGTCGGTCAGCGGCGGGCACATCGGCCGCGCCCGCCGGCTGGCCACCGACAGCGAGGCGCGCGAGCGGCGGGAGGCCGTGCTCGGCGTCCCGCTGGGACTGCGCCGGTTCTCCGACGTGTTCACCGCCGCAGGCGGGCTGGTCAAGGCGTCGGAGACCGATGCGGTCGCGGCCAACGAGGACCGCAACGAATCCGAGAAGGAGGAGCTGCGCACCGCGATGGGCGCAGGCGGCACCGGCAAGGGAACGGCCTCGGCCACGCGGGGCGCGAACGCGGCCATCCGGGAGCTGGAGAAGCGGCAGAAGTCCCGCGCGACCCGGTCGCAGCGCGACGCATTGGACCTGGCCTTGGTGGACCTTGCGGGCTTCTACCGGGACGTGCTGGTGGTGCGCTCCGGTTCGACGGCGGCGTTGAACCACCCCGACTTCGCCCGCTCGGTTTCGAAGGCGGCCGCGGAGTGGACGTCGGACTCGACCCTGCGCAGGCTGGAAGCGGTGCTCGCGTGCCGGCTCGCGCTGACCCAGAACGTCAAGCCGATCATCGCGGTGGAGGCGATGGCCGCCGCCCTGCACCGCGGCTGAGTCGGCGCGCGGCCGGCCCGATCCGTGCACAGTGGACCACGGCTGTCGGCATCGGGCGGGATCGATGACCCGGATGCGCTTCCGGGGCGGATCAAGTGTTTTTCGAGGTCATCGCGCCAGCCATCCGCCGTCGACGACCAGGATGTGGCCGTTGACGTAGTCCGAGGCCGCGGACGCGAGGAACACGGCCGCGCCGACCAGGTCGTCGGGCCGCCCCCACCGGCCCGCCGGGATGCGCCTGGTGATCTCCTCGTTGCGCTCGGCGTCCTCGCGCAGCGCAGCGGTGAAGCCGGTGGCGATGTAGCCGGGGGCGATGGCGTTGACCTGCACGCCGTGCGGCGCCCACTCGTTGGCCATCGACTTGGTCAGCCCGGCCACGGCATGCTTGGCCGCGGCGTAGGCGGGCACCATGACACCGCCCTGGAACGACACCAGCGACGCGATGTTGATGATCTTCCCGCTGCCGCGCGCCAGCATCTGCCTGCCTGCGAGGCCGCTGAGCGCGAAGACCGAGTTGAGGTCGATGTCGAGCACCCGCTGCCAGTCGTCCAGACCGAGCTCGGCGACCGGGCCGCGGTGGACGATCCCGGCGTTGTTGACCAGCACGTCGACGTCCCGCGCGGCGAACACCGGCTCCAGCGCTTCCGCCGCGGCGCGCGGCTGGAGCAGGTCGACGGCCACCTGCTCGACCGCGGCGCCGTGGGAGCCGGCCTCCTCCGCGACCTCGCCGAGGTCGTCGCGGTGGCCCACCAGCACCAGGTCGGCGCCCGCCGCGGCGAGGCCGACGGCGATGGCCCGGCCGATGCCGGTGCGCGCGCCGGTGACCATCGCGGTCCGGCCGTCGAGGCGGAACAGCTCGGTGCTCATGGGGTTTCCTCCGTGCGTCCGGGTGGTTCGGCCGGTTTCGTCGGTCGCGGACCCGGCCAGGTGCCGACGGGATCATGGAACCCGGTTGTGGGGCGTGGAACAACCCGCCGTGCAGCGGTGCCTCGCTCCAGAGCGGTCCGTCGGCGGGGCAGGAGGACCGTGGTCGTCGTCGCCGTTGTTTCGTCAGTTCCGGCGTCTCGGCAGGGCGGCCACGAGGATCGTGCCGAGCAACAGCATCGCCGTTCCGGTCCAGAACAGCGGCACCGCGGAGTAGGCGCCGCTGGTCAGCGCGAGCGGCGGCGCTTTCGGGCCCTCCGCGATCGGTACGGGAGCGGGGTTCGTCGCCGGAGCGGCTTCGCAGACCACTCCGCCTTCCGGGGCGCCTGCCCTGGCCACCTGCTCGCCGAAGGAGATCTGCGCCAGCGAGGTCGGGATGCCGAGCCGGTCCGCGGGCAGGACGTGCAGGTCGAACATCCGCGCCCCGGCCCGCACCTCGGACCCCACGACGTCCTGGCGCAGCTCCCCGATGCTCAGCCGCACGACGCCGAGGTCGAGCTTGCGCGGGTCGAACGGCAGGTCCATCCGCGGCTTGGCGGCGTCGATCGTCCCGATCTCCTCGCCGCCCTGCGACACCCGCAGAACCGGCGCTTGGTACTCCACAGTGGACGTCGCCGGGTCTCCGGTCGAGGTAGCCGTCAGCGTCGGCTCGCTGACGACGTCGATGCGCAGTTCGCGGTCGGTTCCGGAGAACAACCGGACGCTCGCGACGCTCATCCGCGACGTGGCCCGCACCGCCTTGCCCCGCTGGCCGGGGACGTCGACGAGCTGGACGTTCGAGTGCGCCTGCATCGCGTCGGGGACGTTCAGCAGCGACGCGCCGCCGCCCGCCGCACCGGTCAGTCCGGTCAGCTCGGCCGGGAACGACGGCAGCGCGTTGCCTGCCGACAGGCCGGCCAGCGAGGTCCTGGCATCGGCGATCGGCTCCACGCACGGTCCCAGCACCTCGTCCCACCGCGCGTGCGCGCTGCCTTCGAGCACGCCGAGCTTCACCAGCCCGTCGAGCGGGGAGGCCGGCGGCTGGAGCTCGTTCACCGTGGGCTCGGGGTGGTCGGGTACGGCTGTCTGGCTCAGCGACAGCGGCGAGCGCGGTGCTTTGCCCTGGACGGCGAACCCGAAGGGCTGGGCGTCGGCCACCGCGCGCTCGTGCGCCAGGTACGCGCCGGAGTTCGCCTGCGCGCTGGCCAGGCCCATACCCAGCTCGGCGAGGGCCTGCTTGGGCAGGGATTCCTCGAAAGCCGGGTTGTCGAGGATCGTGCCGGTGGGAACCGTCTTGGGCAGGATGCGGATCATGCCGATGCCGGTGCCCGCGTCGGCCACGATCGGCCCCGGCTGTGATACCGGCACCGACTCCGGGGGCTGCGTCGGGTCGTGCGGCGACGGACGCGGCGTCGTCGGCAACGTCGACTCCTGGGCCAGCGCGTCGCGCGCCAGCGCCTGCGGTGCGAGCGCGGCGGGCAGGCCCAGCCCGGCCACGGCCAGCGACGCCGTCGTGCAGACCGCCAAGCGGCGCATCGGGCGGTGACGCATCGGGCGGCTTGGTCGCATCCGGCATCCTTCCGATCGCAGCGTGTGCAGTGACCGGGGTCACTACGTCTGCTAACGACCACGCCTGCGCCCGGTAACGAACCGTTCGCCGAGGTGTGCGCCCGTGCCGCGGCGGGCCTGGCAGGAGGGGTCGTGCGAGTCCGCCGGGCGCCGCCCGCTACACTCGGACGCGCAACGCCGCCTTAGCTCAGTCGGTTAGAGCGACGCACTCGTAATGCGTAGGTCTGGGGTTCGACTCCCCAAGGCGGCTCGTTCTCACCAGGCGCTTTCCGGGAATCCGGGAAGCGCCTGGTGGAGTTTCGGCTCATTTTTCAGTCTCAATAGCCCCGGTCGGCGGGGTTTACCTTCCCTGGGCGCGAGTACCGCTCGGTCGTGGTACCGATGCGTGACCCAGCGGTTTCGAACGCCCACGCGGTGGCTGTATCAGTCCGGAAGCCACGGACGGCCAGCTGAACGACTTGCAGATCCAGATCGCCGCAAGCTGCACGAGCGCGCTGCGATAGCGAAGCGCGGATGCGGGCACTCAACGCCGCCCGGGGAGTGGTCGATGCTGGCTACCTCGACCAGACCGCCCGCATCCAGCTGTCCTGGATG
Source organism: Saccharopolyspora erythraea (assembly GCF_018141105.1). Classification (NCBI taxonomy): domain Bacteria; kingdom Bacillati; phylum Actinomycetota; class Actinomycetes; order Pseudonocardiales; family Pseudonocardiaceae; genus Saccharopolyspora; species Saccharopolyspora erythraea. The sequence goes on from NZ_CP054839.1 coordinate 424,090, forward strand.
CGGGTCATTCCGGTGGTTTGATCAGCTCGGAGCGGGGCGCTTCTCGCCTCATCGCAGTCCTACGATGTGGAATTCAGCAACAGCGCGACGAGGATCGCAATCGCCAGGAGGATCAGGTAGGTCCAGGTGGCTGCGCGGGTGGTGCGGTGTTCGCTTGCGGCGACAGCGCTGAGGCCGATAGCTCCTACGACGCCGTAGGCGACGGCACCGAACGTCGAGAAGCCTGCTTCGATCGTGATCTTCTTGGCGAGGAAGAGCGCCATCCCGGTCAGCGGGATGACCGCAAGCCAGATCAGGATGCCGAGTGCGAGCAGTATCCAGCCGATGGCGGTGGCGCCTGTCGCGGGCTTGGTCGAGTCGGTCTTCATGGGGCTACCCCTGGTTGTTCGGCGCGGGCTGCTGTCCCTGGTTGGCGACCACACGGGCCATGCCGTTCAGCGACTCATCGTAGGACCAGTAGTCGCCATGCCAGCCCCAGGCGTTTGTGGGCAGTTCCCGGCCGCCGAAGCCTGGGTCGGAGGGGTTCATTCCGAACCAGTGGTCGTCGTGATCGCCGCCTGGATTGCTGGGGCCGTCCCACGGCATCGGTGGTTCGTTGCTGTCGCCGGGGCCGTAGTCGGCCGGGTTCGGCGATGGTGTCGCGTAGTCGATGATGTCCATGCCGGAGGTACCGGACCACACGTGGTCGGGAGGCACGCCGAGTTCACTGGCGTGGTCGACGCCGACGCCAGGGGAGCCGATGAAAACGATGTTGTTGGCGTGCAAGCCGTGGTCCCGTGCTGCGTAGCCGACCTCGGTTGAGCCGTAGGAGTGGCCGATCACGGTGTTGTTGCTGGGCTGGTCGAGCTGGTGGCTTGCGCGGAGTCCTTCCTGGAACTGGGAGAGCCCCTTGCTGCCTTGCTCGGCGTACTTCTCGAACGAGGCGTCGATCAAGGTGGGTGGGGACTCGTAACCGGCGTAGGTGATGGAGGCGAAGGATTGCCCGGGAGCCATCGCGTGGGCGCGCTGCATCACCCTGTCGGAGCTGTTGACGTAGTCGACGACATCGCCGAGGTCCGAGTAGGTGCCTGGCACCGTGGTCATGACGTTCTGCGCGGTGTCCGGATTGCCGTGCGCGATGATCGCCTGACCCCGGCCGCCCGAGGCCGTGGCGTCGATGCCGAGCAGGTAGTGATCAGGCTGCTGAATCTTCTTCTCGACCTTGTCCAGACCCTCCAGCGCCTGCCGGATCTCCTCGGCTTGGCTCTCCAGCCGCTGCTTCTCGGCCGACATGCCGTCGCCGGGCTTGATGCTGTTGATCCCGTTCTGCACAGCCCGGTACTTGGCTTCGAGCGCCGCGCGCTGGCTGGTGAGCAGTCTCACGTTCGCGTCATGCCGAACGAGGGTGGGAACGCCGTCTGCGCGCCCGACCAACTGCGGATACCGATCTACCAGGTCGGCTTTCTGCGAGGCCGAGAGAGACGACCAGCACGCCGACACTGCGGCCGGCCCCTGCTTCAGCGCGCCTTCGAACATTCCGCGGCTTGCCTCGGCCGCACGGTTTTCCACCACCGTGGCGGCTTCGGCCAACGCTGCCCCGGCCGGGCTGGTTGGTTGCGCACCGGCCTTCGCCCACTCCGCGGCGTGGGGAATGCCTTCCAGGTTGGCGCGGCTGCCATCAAGGGCCCGGACGAGGTTCTCGTGCGCGGCCCGCTCCATCCCCCGCGCTTGCTGAACAGTCGCGTGGGCCTCAGCGAACGCAGCTTCCTTCTTCGCATGCAGGGCCTTGGCCGCGTCGAAGCCGGCCACCGCATCCGCATGAGCGGCGCTGTCCGCGGTGGACATAGGACCAGTCGGCCGTCCCGCTGCTTGCTGCGTGAACGGGGCAGGCGGCTGGATAGCATCGGCCAAGACTGTGAGCTCGCCGTCGCGGGCCACCTGCTTGGCCTGCTCCATCCGCGACTTGACCGTGTCGATCTCGTCGGACCAGCAATCGATCGCGCGCGCCACCGCTGGGAACAACGCGGCCAGGCCGTCGCCATCCTTTCCCTGCCCGGCAGCCCAGTTCTGGAAGGCATCCGACGCCGAACCTTCCCATTCGCCAGCAGCTTCCTTGCGCGCCTGGTGCTGTCCGGTGGCGACCTGCTCGGTGCCTGTGCCGTAGGCGCGGACTTGCTCGGCATAGGAGCGCATCGCTCCAGGATTGCCTGCGACCCAGGTGTTCAGCATGCTCACTGCTACCGCCCCAGTTGCCGGAACATGCCGGAGTTGTCGTCGTCGGTCGAGGAGTAGTCCGCCTTGTTTGCGTCCAGATCCGCAGCCCCGCGGTGCGCGGTCTCGACGTATCCAGCGGCTGCGCGGAGCAAGTCGGCGACCGTGGCTGACACCGCAGCGCTCGAAGGTCCGGCATCACCCGGTGGGAGCGGCCGTGCCTTGCTCAGGTCATCGGTCGCGCGCTGTAAACCGCCCGCCATTTCTCCGAGTTTGGCCGGATCGATCCGGACCCCCATCAGCGTGTCCTCCCCTTGATCACGGGAATGATCGTTGTATTGATCGTGGCGACCGTATCGAAGCGGTCAGAGGGTGAGGATGGGGTTTCTACTCATTCCCACGACGACCACCCGAACAGCTCAGATCGCTGTTCGGGTGCCACTGGACCAACACGCCGGACGCTGACCGACACGCCGAGGACTACAGCGGTGGCCGTGCTCGCGGCGTCGGATTACTGGCGTGGGATGCGGCTCCCGCGCGGTGCGCGGGCCAGCCGGCGCGGTCGCTCGACGTTGGCCAACAGGAGCAGCCGCAGCACCGTGGAGGGATGGAGCTCGTGTTGCTGGGCCAGCACGGTGATGCGGGTGCCGTTGACGAAGCTGCGAGCCACGACGGCGGCTGGGGAGCGGTGCCGGGCGCGGCGGCCTCCGTCGGGAGGGCCGGAGCCTGCCGCTCATGAGTTCCGGACACGCCCGAGCCGGCCGCCCAGAGGAGGGCGATCGTCGTCAGGTTCAGTAGGGCGAGGGCTGCCACCGAGGCCAGGCGGGGCCGCCTCGGGATTCCCGTTCGGTCGTTCATTCACTACTCCGCACGTCTGTCCACTGTGGTCGCGACGGGCAGCAAACGGCCAGCGCGCCTCGCTATTTGACGCTATGCCTCGCTGCCTATCGCGTGGTTGTCACAGGGGGTTTGACCTGCGGTGGAGCCGCCGCGCTACGCCACGCTTCGGGGTGCTATGAGACGCGAAATGCACTCGTAATGCGTAGGTCTGGGGTTCGACTCCCCAAGGCGGCTCGCTCGAAAACCGCAGGCCACCCGCTGTGGCCTGCGGTTTTTTGCATCTTGGGGCCGAGCGTGCCGTGTGGTCCGCCTGCCGATCCGTTCGCCCTTGACATGATCGCTTGCCGGGGCTGGCGGGTGCCGTGGAGCATGCGGGAATGATGGTGATCATCGCGCAGCTCAGCGACCCGCACATCACCACCGGTGCGCAGGGTGACGACTCCGTGGAACGGCTGAGCCGGGGGCTCGAGTGCGTGCGAGCGCTGGATCGGTCGCCCGACTGCGTCGTGATCACCGGTGATCTGGCGGACGGTGGTCGTCGGCAGGAGTACGAAGCCGTGCGTTCGTTGATCGCGGACTTCCCGGTTCCGGTCCATCTGACGACGGGAAACCACGACGACCCCCGAGGGTTGGCGGAGGTGTTCGGCGGCACGGGCGTCCTGGGCGGTGCACGGGAAGCGCGTTATGCGGTGGACTATCCCTCCTTCACCCTCGTGGCGCTCGACTCGCACGTGAGCGGGTCGCCGGGTGGCCGGCTCGGTGCGGACCAGATCGCCTGGCTCGGCGAAGTTCTGGCGCGCCGGCCCGATGTTCCGGCGGTCGTGTGCGTGCACCATCCGCCGGTCGCGGTCGGCGTCCCCTACCTGGACGGGATGGGTATGGAGGATGCCGCCGAGTTCGCCGGGGTGATCGCAGGCCACCGCAACGTCGTCCGCGTGCTGGCCGGGCACGTGCACCGTGCCGTGGTGGCGGACTTCGCCGGTACGACGCTGACCACGGCGCCGAGCACGCATACCCAGATCGGTTTCACGACCGGGGAGGAGATCCCCGCGCTGTACCCGGACCCCGCTTCGTTCCTGCTGCACCTGATCGACGGGCCGTCCGCGGGCACGCACACCCTGCCGATCCCCAGCGCCTGAACGGTCAGCTCGACGCGATCCGGCCCCACTCCTGGGGTGTGCGGTCGGCAAGGGCTTCGTCGTGGTGCGCGAAGTCGGCCAGGTCCGCGCGGCCGGTGTTGTGGAAGGCCAGGATCTCACCGTCGCGGAAGACCTTCGTCTGGATGCCGTGCCACTCGCCTGCGCGCGGGCCGGCGGGGACGCGCAGCGTCGACGCGGTGTGCACCAGCAGGGTGCGGTCGTCGAGGGGCCGGCTGTCGACCTGCCAGATCTCCAGGTGGCTGCCCCGGTAGATGGTGTCGAAGATCTTCTGGTGCTCCGCGGCGATGACGTCACGGCCGCGCTGCACGCGCCCGACCACGTCGACGAAGTCGGCGTCCTCGGCGAAGTTCGCCGCCCATGCGGTGCCGTCGCCGGCGTTCCACGCCCGCGCCATCTCGGTGAGCACCTCGTCCACTGCTGTCACGGTTCTGCGCTCCCTGCTAGTTTAGAGCGACGATCTACTGACTAGAACAACGTTCCAACTCTGGAGGGTACATGCCCGCGGACCTTCCCGGCATCGTCCGGCTGCGGGACCGGCGCGAGGCGCTGACGCTGCGCACGATCCTCACCGCCGCGCGCGGGCTGTTCGCCGAACGCGGCTACGCCCGCACGCCGATCCGCCTGATCGCCAAGGAAGCGGGCGTCGCTCCGCAGACGATCTACGCGCACTACGGCTCCAAGGCCGGCGTGCTCACCGGGCTCGTCGACCTGCTGGACGACGAGGCGGGCATCCCCGACCTGATGGCCGAGGCCGACGCGATGACCGATCCGGAGGCGCTGATCGGCCTGCTGGCCAGGGTGAGCCGCCAGGTCAGGGAGCGTTGCGGCGACATCGTCGCGATCATGGGCTCCGGTGCCGCCGTCGACGCCGACATCGCGGCCACCCAGGCCGAGGCCCAGCGCCGCAACCGCCTCGGCGTCGAGATGATCGTCGACCGCGTGCGCGAGTCCGGCCGTCGCGTCGACCCCAGGGCCGCCGACGTCGCGGTGGCCCTGATGAGCGCAGGGGTCCACGACAGTCTCGTCGCCGAGGCAGGCTGGTCCTACGACGACTACGAGTCCTGGCTGCGGCAGACCCTCCTCGCCGCACTGCTGGGCCGAGGCTGAATGTCCTATGAGGACTGCGGGGGTGAACCCGGGGCAGCCGGGCAGTGCACCGGCACCTACCGGTCCACCCGGGGCGGCGGCGGGACCGATGTACTGACCGGCGGGAACGGGACACCGCTCGGTTCCGCGTAGCGGCCGACGGGCCCGAAGTCCGGGAACGGCTCCACCGGTTCGTCCGCGAGGTAGGCGTTCATGAACCGCTGCCAGGTCGGGCCGGTCAGCGCGTCCCCCGCCTGGGACGAGGTCGCGTCGACGACCGGCTGCGGGCGTCCGCGCTCGTCGCTCGCGCTCAGCGACACCGCGGTGGCGATCTGCGGCGTGTAGCCCGCCGTCCACGCCGTCAGGGCCTTGTCCGGGGAACCGCCGAACTGGGCGATTCCGCTCTTGACCGCCACCGGGCGCCTGCCGTCCAGCGCCCAGCTCGTCCCCCACGCGCTCCGTCTCAGCGACTCGGTGACGTTGCCCGCGACGTCCCGGCTCGCCTCCGGGTCGTCGCCGAAGGCGGTCCGCGGCTCCGGCTCGAAGGACCTGACCTCGTTGCCGGTCCGGTCCAGCACCCGCCGCACGAAGCGGGGCTCGTGGTCGGCACCGCCCGCGGCCAGCGTCGCGTAGGCGCGCGCCAAGTCCACGGTGCTCACCGGGTAGTCGCCGGTCGCGATGCCGAGCCCGACTCGCCGTTCGTCGTCGCCGGTGTCCACCCGCATCCCCGCGCGCTGCGCCGCGTCCAGCACGGCCGCCGGACCGAACCGCGCCGCCATGTTGACGAAAGCCGTCTCCGCCGCCTCGGCCATCGCCATCCGCGCGGTGCACGTGCTCGAGCAGTCGACGCCGGAGTTGCGGTAGGTGGCCCCCATGATCTCCTGCGGTGACGTGCCGTCGTAGGTCTCGGCGAGCCCGTGACCCCGCATCAGCCCGGCCGCGACCACGAACGGCTGCATGGCCGCCCCCGGCGGCTGCGCGGCCCTGGCCCAGTCGAAGCCGCCGATCCGGCGGTCGCCGCTGTGGTAGGCGCGGATCGCGCCGGTCCCCGGTTCGATCGAAACCAGCGCCGAGCGCAGGTTCTGGCTCCTGCCCTCGGCCATCGCGGCGACGGTCTCCTCGGCCGCGCGCTGGGCGTCGCGGTCGATGTTGGTGACGACGGTGTTGCCGTCGCGGTGCAGGTCCCTGGCCGTGAGCCCGTCGCGTTCCAGCTCCTCCAGCACCCGCTCCCGGATGTGGAACAGCGGCCCGGACATCTCCTCGCCGCGCCAGGCGAACCGCTCCCGGGTCTCGGGCACCGCCATCCGCCGCCGCTGCTCGCCGGTGATCATGTGGTTGGCCAGCATCTGGCCTGCGACGTACTCCCAGCGTTTCGCGGCCTGCGCGGCGTTGACCCGCGGGTCGTTCTCGGTCGGCTTCTGCACCACGCCCGCGAGCACGGCGGCCTCCGAGGCGTCGAGGTCGCGCGGCGGCTTCCCGAAGTACGCGTTGGCGGCGGCGTGCACGCCCCACGCGCCGCGACCGTAGTAGGCGGTGTTGAGGTATGCCTTGAAGATCTCGTCCTTCGGCTGCTCGTTGGTCATCTTGGCGGCGAGCACGATCTCCTTGAACTTCCTGGTGTAGCTGTGCTCGTCCTCGCCGGTCGCGAGCTTGATGTACTGCTGGGTGAGCGTCGACCCGCCGCCGGGGCTGTTGGTGACCTGGGCGTAGGCGGCGCGCACGATGCCGAGCACGTCGAAACCGCCGTTGCTGTAGAAGGAGGCGTCCTCGGCGGCGAGCGTCGCCTGCCGCATCGCGGGCGAGACCTCGTCGAGCGAACCGATCATGGTGCGGTTGCCGGTGCCGGGAACGATCCTGGTCATCTCGGTGCCGTCGGAGTACTGGAGCACGATCGACTGCTGGGTGCCCGTGGCGACGGCTCGCGGGTCCGGCACCTCCCACACCGCGTAGCCGGCGGCGAACGCGCCGACCGCCCCGAGCAGCAGCGCGGTGGCGGTGAACAGGGCGGCGCGCAGCACCCGTCGCAGGCGTCTGCGCCGGCGTGCCGCGGATACGAGCACGGTCGTCGCGTCATCGCTCACAATTCACTCTCCCGGTGGGGAATTGCCGTCGATCTTTCATACGGACGGGTGATGAATTCGGTTGCGTCCCGATCTGATTTCCGTGAGATCGGCGGCGCTGACACAGTGACTAGCCAGGCAGTCCCCGAAATGGAGCGACTCCTCCCGCAGCGCCACCGCGACCAATCACCTGGCGGCCGATCGCCGGCGGCGCGCGGGTCTAGTCCGATCAGCGCAACGCGCCGGAAGGATCGAAGTGATGGACAAAGTGGACGCCGCGGGCATCATCGGCAGCGGCGTGATAGCCGAGCATCCGCGGGCGCAGGACTGGGAACGCCGGATCGCCGAGCGGTCGGAGCAGCTCTACCGGTCGGGGCTGGTGAAACGGTTCCTGCTGGTCTGGTCCTACGCGGCCAACCCGTGCCTGGTCGCCTTGACGGCCTGGTGGTTCGCCTTATCCGGGCCCCAGCCGCTGCCCGTGGCCGCGGCGGTCGCGACGCTGATCTCGGTCGTGCTCTCGGCGCGGCTGCTCTACACGCAGCACCTGCGGGTGCGCGGGATGCAGCAGGAGGTCCGCGCCATGGAGCTGGCGTTCCGCGAGCAGCTCCTCGAGGAGTTCGCCACCGAGGACCTGCTCGGCGTCCGCAAGCACTACCGGGCGCACCTGCCCGAGGTCATCGAGCGCTACCGGGCCGAGGCCCGCGGCCACCGGCGCCGGGACGGTGCGTTCCAGGGCGTCGTCATCGCCGGATCGGTGGTCGCGGCGTGCGCGACCGCGCTGTCGGTGTCCATCGTGGACATGAGGTGGGGTGCGGTGGCGCTGAGCCTGGTGGTGGCGGTCGCCGCGGCGCTGGCGGGCCACGGGCGCTTCCGGGAGCGGGGCGCGGTGCTGCAGCAGACCGCCGACTCGCTGGAGCGCGAGTACGAGTCGGTCGAGCTGCGGGTGGGCCGCTACCGGCGGTTCGACGACGAGGCGCTGGCCTATGCGGAGTTCGCCGACACCGTGGAGGCATTGCGCGCCGAGCACGGCGTGACGTCGCCGCCGCGGATCGACGTCCTGGGCGCGCTCGGACAGTAGTCGCATTTCCATTTATCGCTCGAAGGTGGTGCGCAGTTCCGGTATGTCGATCACGGATCGTTCATCTTTCACGCTCGTGTGATCGCTGAATCGTGGTGGTTGATCTATCCGTAATCTCCCGCGGAGCGCACAGGAATCAGCCTGTGCAGGAAAGGAGCAAGGCGATGAAACGCAGCCTGAGCGCCGCGGCCGCAGTTCTGGCTGGTGGCGCCGGCCTCGCCGGCGCCGCCACCGCAGCCGAGATGCCGGAATTCCACGTCGACATGCCCGTGGAAGGCAAGGACACCGTCCTTGCCTCGTCCAACTTCACGGGCGCGCTGCAGAGCGCGAACAAGATGGTCGGCGATGTGGTGCCCGCGAGCCCGTCCGCGAGCCGCTCGAACACCCCGCACCCCCTCGGCCCGGCCGGCGAGCTGAACAGCACGAACCCGGTCGGCGAGGTGCTCAGCCCGCTGGCCGAGCAGGTGGTCACCCCGAAGACCGCCTCCCCGTTCGACGTCGTCGGCGGCGTCCTGCCCCACGGGCAGCAGCTGCCGGTGAACATGCCGGCGGGCCGCAACGCGCCCAACCCGGTCAACGGCGTGATCGACCCGCTGATGGGCGAGGGCGGCGGCTCGCCGCTCGGCGGCCCGGTCGGCGGAGCCGTGGACGCCCTCGGCACCAGCAACGGCAGCACCCCGGTGGTCGGCGACGCGCTGAACCAGTCCACCCCGGTCCCGCCCCCGATGGGCCGGAGCGCCGCGGGCCCGCTGGTCGCGGTCGCCCACACGCTCGCGGACGTCACCGGGCAGAGCCCCGACGCGACGGGCGTGCACAAGGCCGCAGGCAACGTGCTGGCCCACGGTCCGCTCAGCGGCAACATCGGAGCCTGATCGACCGGACCCGTGGTGCCGGTATCGCGTGCCGATCGATGGCCCTCGCCCGAGGAGGCGGGGGCCATCGCCGTGCCGGGGCCCGTGCGGCGGCGGACAGGCGGCGGGCGCATGACGCGGGAAACCCCACGGCGGCGATGCGGCGGGAGATCCCTGCGACCGCTCGTCAGGTCGTGGCGGTCTCCTCGGCGGCGCCGAGCACTTCGACCGTCCCGGCTGAGCCGTCCACGGTGATCCGGTCGCCGGTGCGGATGCGCTCGGTGGCGGCGGGCACCCCGACGACGGCGGGAATCCCGTACTCCCGGGCGACGGTGGCGCCGTGCGAGTTCGGTCCGCCCATCTCCATCACCAGGCCGCCCGCGGTGAGGAACAGCGGCGTCCAGCCGGGATCGGTGGACGGCGCGACCAGGATCTCGCCCGGCGCCAGCTCGGCCCCGACCGGATCCCGCACCACCTTGGCCAGGCCGGTGATCGTGCCCGCCGACGCCGAGGTCCCGGTCAGGACGCCGTCGGTGATCTCGGCGTGCATCCCCGCCTCCGGCTCGGTGCCGTCGGACAGCAGCAGCCGCGGCAGGTGCCTTCGGCGGAGTTCCCGCTCGTGGGTCTCGCGCCGGTTGGTGACCAGTCCGCGGAGGTCGGCACCGGCGACGGCTTCCTCCGCCTCGTCGAAGTCGAGGAAGAAGATGTCGTCGGCCGCGTCGAGACGACCGGCCGCCACCAGGTCGGCGCCGACCGCCCGCAGTTCCCGGCGGACGTGGGCGATACCGAGCACCATGCAGTACTTCGGCATCTCGCGGATGCCGACGATGCCGCGAACCCGGTCGATGGTGAACGCCGCCGCTCGGGCGCGCAGCGGGCTGGTGCGCCGCAGCCGGCCGACGACCTCGGCCGCCTTGGCCTCCGCCTCTGCGACCCCGAGCCGGTACTGCTCGTCGGCGGAGTGGCCACCGCCCGCTGAGCTGACGTAGTTGGCGACCAGGCCCAGGACCTGCGTCGGGTCGTCGGCCCAGCGCGGCATCCCGGCGTCGATCTCGGCGACCGCCCGGTGCCCGTGCCGGTCGAAGAACGACTCCAGCGCCGCCTGCACCGAACCCGGAAGGCTGCCTTCGCGGTAGCGCTCGGCCAGTTCCTCCGCCGTGGCGCCCGGTTCCACCGACTGCGCGAGCCGCCAGAGCTCGAGGTCCATCTCGGTGGTGACGTTGTGCGGGATGCCGCGCAGCAGGATCTGGGCCTCCTCGGCCGTGACGCGCGGTCCCAGGATCGACGGCATCAACTTGCTGAGGATCAGGCCGGTGAACAGCTTCGGGATCAGTCCGAACACGCGGGGCGCCACCATGTCGGGAATGACGCGCCGCGTGTGCGCCAACCTCTCGGCGGTGCCGGACGGCTGCGGGCGGGCGAGCTGTCCGCGGATCTCGTCCGCGACGCGGGAAGCGTGCGCGCGGGCGCTTGCCGGGTTGGCGAGGGTGCGCGCGATGGCGATCGGTGCCCGCAGCCGTGCGGCGATTCCCGCGAACCGGCGCAGCAGCGGCAGCGGCGAGGCGCGCCGGACCGCGAAGCGCGGGTCGTGGAGCATCGCTTCGACGACCTTGCCGGTCCGCGCCTCCATCATCGCGAACAGCTTGGGCAGGATGCGGCGTCCGAGCGGGTGGCGCACCACGTCGGTGATGTCGAGGAACAGCCATCCGTCGGCCTGCCGCCACACTGGTGGCGAGTCGCGGTCGACGGGCAGCCCGACGCGGCGCATGAACCCGATCCCGAGACCGCGCAGGACGGCCGCGCCCATCGGCGTGATCGGCCGGTAGACGCCCTGGGCGACGTTGACCGAGAAGTACGCGCGCACGCCCTCGCGTCGTTCGGCGGGCAGCGGGAAAAGTGTCGTGACCGGCCTGGACTGGGTCAGCCAGAGCGTGCCCGCGGCGTCGATGGCCCACTCGATGTCCTGCGGGGTGCCGTAGTGCCGCTGGACGGCCGCGCCCGCGGCGGTCAGCGTGCGAAGCGCGTCGTCGTCCAGCGTTGGTGCGCCGCTGCCCGCGACGGTCTCGGTGCCGCCGCCCGGTTTCGGCCGGACGCTGACGGCCTTGTCGCCGAGCTGCCTGGTCACGACCGCACCGGTCGCGGTGTCGACCACGAAGTGGTCCGGGTTCACCGCACCCGAGACGACCGACTCGCCGAGCCCGGTGTTGGCGTCGACGACGGTCTCCCCGCGGTTTCCGGTGACCGGGTTGGCGGTGAACAGGACGCCGGAGACCTGCGCGTCGACCATCCGCTGCACCACGACCGCGAGCTTCACCGCCCGGTGGTCGATGCCGTTGGCCTCCCGGTAGGCGACCGCGCGGTCGGTCCACAGCGACGCCCAGCAGCGCCGTACCGCGTCGAGCAGCGCGGACGCGCCGATGACGTTGAGGTAGGTGTCCTGCTGCCCCGCGAAGCTCGCGTGCGGCAGGTCTTCGGCGGTGGCCGACGAGCGCACCGCCACCGGAACGTCGTCGCCGAGCGCGGCGTAAGCGGCGGTGACCGTGTCGGCCAGGGCGTCGGGCAACTCCACGCCGGTGAGCCGGTCGCGGATCTCGGCGGCGGTCGAGGGCAGACCGTCGAGGGCGTCGCCGACGGCTGCCGCGCAGACCTCGTCGTAGGCGCGGGTGGTGAGGCAGAAACCGGGCGGTACCCGCACTCCGGTGGCCAGCAGTTCGCCGAGGTTTGCGGCCTTGCCGCCGACGAGCTCGCCCATGCCCGCGTCGATCCGGCTCAGGTCGAGCACCGCGCCGGTGGTGGTCTCGACGGTGCTCATGGCCGCCTCCTCGTGACTGCGGCGCCCTCCGGTGGGCGCCCTGTCCGAAAGGTAACCCCGCGGGGGCAACAAAATCAACACATGTTGAATTAAGGGGAACGCGCGCGCTGCGCGATCGTGTGGACACTCACCGCTTCCGGCGGAAAGGCATTGCGGGCAAAGGAGATTGGGCTGTTCGGCCGCATCGGGACTAGTGGCCAAGCGCACAGAGAACCGAGTTGCCCGAGCCCGTCCGCGCGATGCATGCTTGCGTCCAGCAACTAGTTGGTTGCCGCAATTAAATCGGTTGCGCTTGCTGGGGGTGGATGCACTGGGGTCGGGGGAAGAGCGCGAGCGGCTGCTCGCCGACGCGAGCGGAGTGGCCGACGCGCTCGGCAGGCTCGCCCGCGCTTCGGGACACCTCGAAGCGCACGCGAGCAGGCACGGGGCCGACCGCGTCGGCTACATCCTGCTCAAGCTGCTGGCGACGGAGGGGCCGCTGCGGTCCAACGCACTGGCCGAGGCGTTGCACGCGGACCCGTCGACGATCAGCAGGCACGTGTCGCAGATGGTCAGGAACGGCCTCGTGGAGCGGACCGTCGACCCTGACGACAAGCGCGCCTGCCCGCTGGCGATCACCGCGAAAGGCCGGGAACGGCTCGCCGACCTGCGGCGACGCCGAGACGAGACGACCGCCCGGCTCCTGGAGTCGTGGCCGGGCACCGACCGCGCAGAGCTGGCCCGGCTGCTCGGCCGTTTCGTCGACGAGTACGAGCGCGCACTGCCGCAACTGCTGACGGCGGTGCTGGAGCAACGGCCGCTGGTCGGCCATGCGCCGGAAACGGCGCCGAGAGGGGAGAACTGATGTCGGAAACGGCCGAACGGGCCGCACCCGCGCCACCGGGCACGAGACTGACGCACCGGCAGATCCTGACCGTCCTCACCGGACTGATGCTGGGCATGTTCCTGGGGGCTCTCGACCAGACGATCGTGAGCAGCGCGATCCGGGTCATCGCCGACCAGCTGCACGGCCAGACCGCGCAGGCATGGGTGACCACCGCGTACCTGATCACCGCGACCATCACCACGCCGCTGTACGGCAAGCTCTCCGACATCTACGGCCGCAAGCCGCTGTACCTCGCGGCGATCTCGCTGTTCCTGCTCGGATCGGTGCTGTGCGGGCTGGCGAACTCGATCTACGAGCTGGCCGCGTTCCGGGCCATCCAGGGCCTGGGCGGCGGTGGTCTGATGTCGCTGGCGCTGACGATCATCGCCGACATGCTGCCGCCGCGGGAGCGCAGCCGCTACCAGGGCTACTTCATGGCGGTCTTCGGCGTGTCCAGCGTCGTCGGCCCGGTCATCGGCGGCCTGTTCGCCGGGATGGACAGCTTCCTCGGGTTCGCAGGCTGGCGCTGGGTGTTCCTGGTCAACGTGCCGGTCGGCCTGATCGCGCTGGTCGTCGTGGCCAAGGTGCTCAACGTCGAGACCGAGCGGGTCCGCCACCGCATCGACTACTGGGGCGCGGCGTCGCTGGTCGTGATGCTCGTGCCGCTGCTGACCGTCGCCGAGCAGGGCCGCGAGTGGGGCTGGACCTCGGCGACGTCGGTGACGATGTACGCGATCGGCGCGCTCGGCCTGCTGCTGTTCGTCGTCTCCGAACGCCGGATGGGCGAAGAGGCGCTGCTGCCGCTGCGGATGTTCCGGCTGCCGTCGTTCCGGATGGGCAACGTCCTCAACTTCATCGTCGGCGTCGGCATGTTCGGCGGCCTGATGTCGATGCCGCTCTACCTGCAGATCGTCAAGGGCCTCGACCCGACCGCGGCCGGCATGCTGATGCTGACCATGACCGCGGGGATCATGATCTCCACGACGATCGCGGGCAAGGCGATCTCGAAGACCGGCAGGCTCAAGCCGTTCCCGATCATCGGCTCGGGGATCATGACCGTCGCGCTGCTGCTGTTCAGCCGCCTCACCGCGGACACCTCGCTGGTGCAGGTCGGCCTGATCGCGGTGGTGATGGGTCTGGGGCTGGGGCTGCTGATGCAGACGCTGACCCTGGTGGTGCAGGCCGACGCGACCCGCACCGACCTCGGCGTCGCGACCGCGTCGGTGAACCTGTTCCGCCAGACCGGCGGCACCGTCGGCGCCGCGGTGTTCCTGTCGGTGCTGTTCTCGACGGTCGGCGGGCGCATCGCGGACTCGATGCGCGCCGCGGCGGTGAGCCCGGAGTTCACCGCGGCCCTGCGCGACCCGGCGGTGCTGGCCGACCCGGCGAACCGCGACTTCCTGGCCGGGATGGGCGGCGGGACCCCGCCGGACCTGAACGACACCTCGTTCCTGTACCACCTCGACCCGCGCCTGGCCCGGCCGATCCTGGACGGGTTCGCCAGCGCGATGGGCACGGTGTTCTTCGTCGGCGCGTGCGTCGTCGGGGTCGCCTTCGTGCTGACCTGGTTCCTGCGGGACACCCGGCTGGACTGAGCGCGGTACCCGACGCGGTGAGTTGTCCACAAACCTGTGGACAACTCACCTTTCTGTGGACAACTCCTGGGCTGCGGCCCGGAATGTGGAAGAGCCCTCACCTGTCGCAGGTGAGGGCTCTTTCGAATGCGGCGGCGAACCAGGGCGTCTTCAGTGCCCCTCGTTCTTCGCCCGCTCGTAGGAGCGCTTGATCTCGGCCTCGGCCTCCGTCCGGCCGACCCACGTCGCGCCCTCCACGCTCTTGCCCGGCTCCAGGTCCTTGTACACCTCGAAGAAGTGCTGGATCTCCAGCTTGTGGAACTCGGCCAGGTGGTGGATGTCGCGCAGGTGCTCCTGGCGGGGGTCGTCCGAGGGGACGCAGATGACCTTGTCGTCGCCGCCCTTCTCATCGCGCATCCGGAACATGCCGATGGCCCGCGACTTGATCAGGCAGCCGGGGAACGTCGGCTCCTGGACCAGCACCAGGGCGTCCAACGGGTCGCCGTCCTCGCCGAGGGTGTCATCGATGAACCCGTAGTCGGCCGGGTACTGGGTGGCGGTGAACAGCGTCCGGTCGAGACGGATGCGCCCCGTCTCGTGGTCCACCTCGTACTTGTTCCGGTTCCCCTTGGGGATCTCGATCGTGACGTCGAAGTCCACGCGGTTCCTCACTCGTCTTGCGTCGGATGCGGCCACCCGCTCGCGCGAGCGGCCACGTCTAGTGTGGACCACGCGGCGTCGCCGAGCCCCACCGCAGTGCGAGACGTCGCATCTGAGAGGCTGTTTCCCGCCTGTTCCGGTGCCCCGATAGCTGGTCACTCGTACAGGTGGTAACGCGTGCGGGCGGAGAGGCAGGCCCTCCCGGGGCGCCCGCAGCGATCCGTCGAGGAGGAACACGTGCCCGACCCCCAGACGACCAGGGGTGAGGTGTCCGAACCCGAAGCCGAACCGCAGTCGGACGCCACGGGTTCGGGCGCGAGTACAGCGAAGACGACGCAGACGCGGACCGGGACGCTGGACGACGCGGCGGGCACCGAGGAGCGCGAGCGGGACGCGGCGGATGCGGAAGAGGACGGCGGCGACGACGCGGAGAAGTCCGCCGGCGAGGGCGAGTCTTCCGACGCGGCAGGCGGGGACGACGACCGGGCGGCTGCCGACGGCGAGTCGGCTGACGGCGAGTCGGCTGACGGGGAGGCCGCCGGAGCCGGCGACCATGAAGCCGCCTCCGAGGAGAGCGAGCCTGGTTCCGCGGGTGGTGGCGGTCAGCTGCGCGGGCAGTTCAAGGGCCGGTTCACGGCGGGCGGGTCGATGAACGGCCAGCTCACCGGTCGTATAGACGGACCGATCAGCGGCCGCATGGATGGCCGGATCGACACGGAGGAGTCGAAGGAAGCCGGGAAGCCGGAACAAGCCGACGCGGCCGGGAGGCCGGACGAGGCGGTGGAGTCCGACCAGGCAGGGGAGTCCGGCGAGGCTGGGAAGTCCGGCGAGGCACGAGAGCCCGAGTCCGACGAGGCCGCCGCGGAACCGGAGGACTCCGGCGAGGAGGCCGAAGACTCCGGTTGGGAATCCGCCGAGGCGGAAGAGGACGCGGAGACCGACGAGCCGGCGCAGGCCGCGGAAACGGCGGAAGCCGACGCGGACCGCGACGAGCCGGCGGACGCGTCCGAGGAGCAGCCGGCGGCGCCGGAGGATGAGGGCTCGGCGGACGACGTCGACTCCGACGAGTCCTCGGCGGAGGAGAGCGAGGACGCCCCCTCCCAGACCGCGACCGATGAGGATGCCGGCGCTCCGGACCAGTCGGACACCGCTGACGACTCGACGGCCGGCGAGCCCGAGGAAGCGGGCGACGAGGCCCGGGAGCCCGAATCCTCTTCGGCTGACACCGTCGCGCTTGGAACCGTTCAGCCCGAATCGGACGAGGACGGCGAGCAATCCGAGTCCGGGACCGCCGAGCGGGAAGCCGAGCCCGAGGCACCCGGAACCGAGGTCGCGGAGACCGGATCAGCCGAGGACGAGTCCGCCGAGGCAGAGGCCGCTGACACTGCTGCCGAGCCCGAGACGGCTGACTCCGCGGCAACCGAACCCGATGCTGCTGAGTCGGAGTCATCCGAGCCGGAAGCCGACGAGGCGGAGACCGCTGAGCAGACGCCTGACTCGGAGGCAGCCGAGGACGAGCACTCCCAGGCCGACGCGGCCACCCCGGTGGAGGAGCCGGAGGCTGCCGCCGACGAAACCGCCGAGACCGCAACCGCCGAAGCTGGGACCCCCGAGCGGCACGCCGACGAGTGGCCGACCGACGAGCACGAGCGCGTCGAAGCGGAGCCGGAGACCGGCGAGTCGGTCGAGACGGGTGAGGCAGCCGAAGAGCCCGCGGAGCCCGCAGCCGAGGAGTCGGCGCAGGCCACCCCGGTCGAACCGGCCGAGGAGGAGGCCGAGGAGCCCACCTCCGAGGAACCCGACCAGTCAGCGGCCGAGGAACCCGAGGCCACCGCTCCCGCCGAACCCGAGCAGGCGCCGGCACCGGAATCCGAGCAGGAAGCGACTGCCGAGTCCGAGCCGAAGGCGCCTGCCGAACCTGAGCAGTCCGCGCAGGCTTCTGCCGTCGAGCCCGAGCAGCAGCGCCCCGCCGTCCCGCCGGAGCGCAGCGTCGAGCAGACCCAGCAGTTCCGCCCGGTCGAGCAGACGCAGTGGATTCCGCGCATCGAGCAGACGCAGCAGATCCAGCGGATCGAACCGGAGCGGGAGGAGCCCGCCGACGACACGGGCGGCGAGGACGCCGGTCCGCCGACCGACCCCGGGCCCTCGAAGCCGTCGCCGCAGCTCGACCAGGGCCCGCCGACGATGCGGATCCCCGCCGTCGGTGCGGCGCCGAGCGTCGACGGTCCGCCGACGCAGCGCATCCCGCTGGTGCCGCCGCCCGGAGCCGCCGAGCAGACGCAGCAGTTCGCACGGCCCGACTTCAGCAGTCCGCCGCGCAGCGCCCAGCCGCAGGACTTCGACACCTCCTCGCCGCGCACCGCGCAGCCCCACGACTTCGCCGGGCTGACCGGTCAGGCCCCCGCGCCGGCAGCGCCGCAGCCGCCCGAAGTCACCCGGCACGCCCCGGCGCCGGCCCACCAGCCGCCGCCCGCGCCCGCCCAGCAGCCGTACGTTCCCGGCGCGACGCAGCCCGTCGCCAAGCCGGAGCCCGAGGCTTCCCCGGAGCCGCATCCCGCTGAGCCGCCCGCTGCCGCGCCTGCGAAGCGCCGGAAGCGGCGCGGGACGCTGATCACCGTCGCGCTGCTGCTGGTCGTCGGCCTCGGTGCGGGCATCGCGTTCGGCCCGGGGCTTCTGCGCGCGCTCACCGAGACGCAGATCGCCGAGCCGCCCGCCCCGGTGCGGCTCCAGCCGTCGATCAAGCCGCTCGGCGACGGCGCACCGCTGCCCCGCCAGCAGCGCGTGTCGGCCGCGCTCGCCGGTCCGCTGGCCAACCCCGCGCTGGGGACGTTCGGCGGGACGGTCATCGACGCGCAGACCGGCGCGCCGGTGTGGCAGCAGAGTCCCGGCCAGGCCCTCACCCCGGCCTCGACCGGAAAGCTGCTGACCGTGAGCGCCGCGCTGCTCGCGCTCGACCACCAGCAGCGCTTCAGCACCAAGGTGGTGCGCGGTCCCGAGCCGGGCAGCGTCGTGCTCGTCGGCGGCGGCGACCCGACGCTGTCGACTCTGGGGCCCGGCGAGGACACCGTCTACGCCGGGGCCGCGCGCGTCGACGACCTGGCCGAGCAGGTCCGCAAGGCCACCGGCGGGCCGGTCTCGCGCATCTACGTCGACGTCGGCCGCTACTCCGGGCCGAAGATGGCGCCGGGCTGGCTGCCCGAGGACGTCCAGGCCGGCTACGTCGCCCCGATGGAGCCGCTGATGCTCAACGGCGGTCGCGCCGACCCGACCAAGGACACCAGCCCGCGCACCCAGACGCCCGCGCTCCAGGCCGGGCAGCGGCTGGCGTCGAAGCTCGGCGCGGGCAACGTGCAGGAGGGCAACGCGCCGGCGAACGCGCAGATCCTCGGCGAGGTGAAGTCCCCGCCGGTGCAGGACATGGCCGAGATCGTGCTCCAGCACTCCGACAACGTGCTGGCCGAGGCGCTGGCCAGGGAGGTCGCGATCGCCACCGGCAACGAGCCGTCCTTCGCGGGGGCTTCCAAGGCGGTGCGCGAGGTGCTCCAGCGCAACGGCTTTGACCTCTCGGGCAACACGATGGTCGACGGCAGCGGCCTGTCGCTGGACGACCGCGTCACCCCGCAGCTGCTCGGCTCCCTGCTGGCGACGGCGACCGCCCCGGCGGGGCCGGAGGGCGGACTCGTGCAGAAGAGCGCGAAGCTGCGCGCGCTGCTGCCGGGGCTGCCGGTGGCCGCGGGCAGCGGCAGCCTGCACGACCGCTACACCGGCAGCTCCGGGCGCGGCTGGGTGCGGGCCAAGACCGGGACGCTGGACGGCGCGAACAGCCTCGCGGGCACCGTCGTCACCGAGGACGGCAGGCTGCTGGTGTTCGCGCTGATGTCCAACGGCACCATGTCCGCGCAGGCCCGCCCCGCTCTCGACGATCTCGCCATCGCCCTGCGCGACTGCGGGTGCGGCTGATCGTGCGGTATGCCCCCGCGTCGCGGCGGGGTACGGTCGGGCGTGTGAATGCGCGTTCGTCGACCCTGCCGCCGCGGCCCGGGGCCTCCGCGGACCACCGAGCGCTGGACTGGAACGTCGCGATCAGCACGGCCATCCGGTTGATGAAGCCCGGTCCCGAGGTGCCGCGCGCGGAGGCGGAGGAGGCGGTGCGCTCGCTGCGCCGCTACAGCGTGGAAGCCGAGACGCACGTCCGCGAGCTGACCGGGCTCGGCGCCCACCTGCCGGTGCTGGAGGGCGATGTCGTCGACCGGCCGAACTGGGTGCGGGGTGCGGCGCACGGGCTCGCGGAGCTCACCGACGCGGCGCTCTCCAAGGCGCACGGCGTGGAGAGCGACGGACCCGACCTGCTGAGCGGGATCAGCACCCGGGGAGCCGGGGTGCAGGCCGGGATCGTGCTGGCCTACCTCGGCGGCAAGGTGCTCGGGCAGTACGACCCCTTCGGGCCGGCCGCGAACGGGCAGTCCGGCCGGTTGCTGCTGGTCGCGCCGAACATCGTCGCGGCGCACCAGGCGCTTGAGGTGCCGGGCGAGGACTTCCGGATGTGGGTCTGCCTGCACGAGTCGACCCACCGGTTGCAGTTCACCGCCGTGCCGTGGCTGCGCGACCACTTCGCGGCCTCGCTCGGCTCGCTGCTCTCCGAGATGGAGGGAACCACCAGCGACCTGCTCAGCCGGTTGCCCGCCGTGGTGCGCGAGGTGCGCACCGGTCGCGGCGGTGAGTCCAGCCCCGGTGTGCTGGGCGTGATCGAGCTTCTGCAGACCCCGGAGCAGCGCGCCGCGCTGGACCGGATCATCGCGATCTCGACGCTGCTGGAGGGCCACGCCGACCACGTGATGGACGCCGTCGGCCCGCGCGTGGTGCCCAGCGTCGCCACCATCCGCCAGCGGTTCACCGAGCGCCGCAAGGGCGGCGGGCTGCTCGACCGGATCCTGCGCAGCCTGCTCGGGGTCGACGCCAAGATCCGGCAGTACGCCCAGGGCGCCGCGTTCACCAGGCACGTCGTCGACCGGGTCGGCATGGAGGGCTTCAACGCCGTGTGGGCCTCGCCCGACCACCTGCCCACCCGCGCGGAGATCACCGCTCCCGCCACCTGGCTCCGCCGCGTCCACGGCTGACGCCGCTCGACGGCCGCCGCCGCCGACTCCGTCGGCGCGTCGCGCCGCCGCCGCTGCCCGCGCCGCCGCGGCTATGTCGCGCTACGCGCGACAATGACGCCGTGCCTGCCCCCGCCGCCGTCACCGCTACGCGAGCCGCCGTCCGGCGGCTCCTCGGCTCCGCCGAGGCGTCGCCGTCCGCGCCGCTCGGCGCGGTCGCCGTGGCGTGCTCCGGCGGCGCCGACTCGCTGGCGCTCGCGGCCGCCACCACGCACGTCGCGCGGCGCCGGGACATCGCCGTACACGGCCTCGTCGTAGACCACGGGCTCCAGGAGGGTTCCGCCGACGTGGCGAGCCGGGCGGCGGAGCAGCTGGAGGAGCTGGGGTGCGATGTCGTCCGCGTGCTCCCGGTCGAGGTCGGCCGTGACGGTGGTCCCGAAGCCGCCGCGCGGCGGGCGCGTTACGCGGCACTGGAGGCCGTCCGCCCTGCCGGCGCACCAGTCCTGCTCGGGCACACCCGCGACGACCAGGCCGAGACGGTGCTGCTCGGGCTCGGCAGGGGATCGGGGGCGCGGTCGATCGCGGGCATGCGCCCGGTCGACCTCCCATGGCTGCGTCCTTTCCTCGACGTGACCAGGGACACAACACTGGCCGCGTGCGAGGCGCTCGGTCTGCGGCCGTGGCAGGACCCGCACAACTCGGACGCGAAGTTCACCCGCGTCCGGCTGCGCGCGGAGGTGCTCCCGCTGCTGGAGGAGGTCCTCCAGGGCGGTGTGGCCTCCGCGCTGGCGCGCACCGCGGTGCAGTTGCGGGAGGACGCCGACGCACTCGACGAGGTGGCCGCCGACGTGCGGAAACGGGTCGAGCACGGCGACGCGCTCGACGCCGGGGCCCTGTCGGCGAACCCGGCCGCGGTGCGGCGCCGGGTGCTGCGCGGCTGGCTGCTCGACCAAGGTGTCCGGGAGGTTTCCGACGCCCACCTCCGGGCCGCCGACGCGCTGGTCGGCAACTGGAAGGGACAGGGACCACATGCGTTGCCGGGCGGCTTTGTGCTGCGCCGGACCCATGGCACGCTGCGGGTGGAAGTGGCGGTCAAGCAACCGCCGGATTACTGATCGGTGAGAATTGGCGGCGCGGCGGGGCCGGGGACACCGGCGCCGCGCACGCTCACCGAATCGCGGAGAGGGGAATCCGGGGTGTACGAGGGCGACATTGCCTCCGTGCTCATCACCGAGCAGCAGATCAACGACAAGGTCGTCGAGCTGGCCAAGCAGGTCGACGAGGACTACCAGACGGGGCGTGGCGGCGATCTGCTGCTGGTCGGGGTGCTCAAGGGCGCGGTCATGTTCATGACCGACTTCGCCAGGGCCCTGCCCCAGCCCGCGCAGCTGGAGTTCATGGCCGTCAGCTCCTACGGCTCGTCCACCTCCTCCTCGGGCGTGGTGCGCATCCTCAAGGACCTCGACCGCGACATCGCGGGCCGCAACGTGGTGATCGTCGAGGACATCATCGACTCCGGCCTCACGCTGTCGTGGCTGCTCAAGAACCTCGCGTCGCGCAACCCGGCCTCCCTGGAGGTCTGCACGCTGCTGCGCAAGCCGGACGCGGTGCAGGTCGACGTGCCGGTGCGCTACGTCGGCTTCGACATCCCGAACGAGTTCGTGGTGGGTTACGGGCTGGACTACGCCGAGCGCTACCGTGACCTGCCCTACATCGGCACGCTCGATCCGAAGGTCTACACCTCCGGTGCGTGATCGCCGTTCGTGCCTGGATGACCCCGCACGCGTCACCGGCGGCGGTATCGTGCGAGGTACGCTGGCAGTCCTGCGTAATGCTCGGCGTAGTCGTGCGGTCGCGTCGGCCGGTACGCTGGTCTGAAGGGGTTGACGGCGGTGACGAGATGTGCCGTGGCCCGAAGTGACAGTCAGGGAGGGTCGAGGCCGCCCGACGGCCGCAAGTGAATGGACCGAAAGCGCCTTCTCCGGAACCCGCTGCTATGGATCTTGACGGCGTTTCTGCTGATCTATGCCTTCAGCGTGCTCTTCGACGAGACTCGCAACTACCGCGAAGTCTCGACCTCGCAGGCTTTGGAGCAGATCGCCCAGGGCAAGGTCAAGGAAGCGACCATCGAGGACAAGGAGCAGCGGGTTCGTCTGACCCTCAAGGACGGCCAGACCTTCGAGAACAGCTCCGAGCTGATAGCCCAGTACCCCGCCGGTGCCACCGACCAGGTGGTGCAGGAGATCCGCGGCGCCCAGGTGCCGAGCTGGAACACCAAGGTCACCCAGGACTCGTTCTGGGTGCAGATGCTGTTCTACCTCGTGCCCATCGGCCTGCTGGTGCTGCTGCTGATGTGGATGATGAACAACGTCCAGGGCGGCGGCAACCGCGTGCTCAACTTCGGCAAGTCCAAGGCCAAGCAGCTCACCAAGGACATGCCCAAGACGTTGTTCGGCGACGTCGCGGGTGCCGACGAGGCCGTTGAGGAACTCCACGAGATCAAGGACTTCCTGCAGAACCCGGGCCGCTACCAGGCCCTCGGCGCCAAGATTCCCAAGGGCGTGCTGCTCTACGGCCCTCCGGGCACCGGCAAGACGCTGCTGGCGCGCGCGGTGGCAGGCGAGGCCGGGGTGCCGTTCTACTCGATCTCCGGTTCCGACTTCGTCGAGATGTTCGTCGGTGTCGGTGCCTCCCGGGTCCGCGACCTGTTCGAGCAGGCCAAGCAGAACGCCCCCTGCATCGTCTTCGTCGACGAGATCGACGCGGTCGGCCGCCAGCGCGGCGCCGGCCTCGGCGGCGGCCACGACGAGCGCGAGCAGACGCTGAACCAGCTGCTGGTCGAGATGGACGGCTTCGACTCGCGCGGGGGCATCATCCTCATCGCGGCCACCAACCGGCCGGACATCCTCGACCCCGCGCTGCTGCGCCCGGGCCGCTTCGACCGCCAGATCCCGGTGTCCGCGCCGGACCTGCGCGGCCGCCGCGCGATCCTCGGCGTGCACTCCAAGGGCAAGCCGCTGGCGCAGGACGCCGACCTCGACGGCCTGGCCAAGCGCACCGTCGGGTTCTCCGGCGCCGACCTGGAGAACGTGGTCAACGAGGCCGCGCTGCTCACCGCGCGGGAGAACGGCCAGCTCATCACGGCCGCCGCGCTGGAGGAGTCGGTCGACCGTGTGATCGGTGGCCCGCGCCGCAAGAGCAAGATCATCTCGGAGCGGGACAAGAAGATCACCGCCTACCACGAGGGCGGGCACGCGCTCGCCGCGTGGGCCATGCCCGACCTGGAGCCGGTCTACAAGCTCACGATCCTGCCGCGCGGCCGCACCGGCGGTCACGCCCTGGTCGTCCCCGAAGACGACAAGGACATGATGACGCGGTCGGAGATGATCGGCCGGCTGGTGTTCGCCCTCGGCGGGCGCTCGGCGGAGGAGCTGGTGTTCCACGAGCCCACCACCGGTGCCTCCAGCGACATCGAGCAGGCCACCAAGATCGCGCGCGCCATGGTCACCGAGTACGGCATGACCGCCCGGCTGGGCGCGGTGAAGTACGGCAAGGAGGAGGGCGACCCGTTCCTGGGCCGCTCGGCCGGCCAGCAGCCGAACTACTCGCTCGAGGTCGCCCACGAGATCGACGAGGAGGTGCGCAAGCTCATCGAGGCCGCGCACACCGAGGCGTGGGAGATCCTCAACACCTACCGCGACGTTCTCGACGAGCTCGTCCTCGAGCTGATCGAGAAGGAGACGCTGGTCCGCAAGGACCTGGAGCGCATCTTCACGAAGGTCGAGAAGCGGCCGCGGATCACCGCGTTCAACGACTTCGGCGGTCGCACCCCGTCGGAGAAGCCCCCGATCAAGACGCCGGGCGAGCTGGCCAGGGAGCGCGGCGAGCCGTGGCCCCCGGTCACCGAGCAGCCGCCGGCACCGGCGCCCGCTCCGGTCGGCGCGGGCCAGCAGCAGGGTGACGCGTCGCAGAGCAACGGCGTGGGCCAGTACGGCCAGCACCCGGGCACCGTGCAGTTCCCGCACCCCGGGCAGCAGCAGGGCCAGCAGGGCGGCTACCCGCAGCACGGCCAGTCCGGGCAGTACGGCCAGCCGGTCCCGCAGGCGGTGCCGCCGAACTACGGCGCGCCGCCCGGGTGGACCCCGGCGACCTCGCCTTCGGGCTCGGCGCCCTCGGGTTCTCCGGTGCCATCGGGCGCCGAGCAGGGTGGCAACCAGTACAGCTGGGTGCCGTCCTGGGAGCGGAGCCAGCAGCCGCAGACCGGGCCGTCGCAGCCCGGCGGCGGCGACTCCAACGGGACGCCCGGCGCGCAGCCCGCGCAGGGTGAGGGGCAGTCCGGGCAGAGCCCGGACTCCACCGACGAGAACGGGAACGGCACCAGCACCAACCGGTGATGAACAGCCGCTTGACTCCGGACACGGCGGCCCGCTGCGCGCGGGCCGCCGGTTTCCGGTGGAGGAACGACAATTGACCAGCACGGTCGGCGAGCCGGTCGGGCCGGAGGAGGACTCCGGGCCCGGCCGTTCGGCTTTTCACAACCCGGTGTTCGACCAGGAGCGCGCTGAGGCGGCGATCCGGGAGCTGCTGCTCGCGGCGGGGGAGGACCCCGACCGCGAGGGCCTGCGCGAAACCCCGGCTCGCGTCGCGCGCGCGTACCGGGAGCTCTTCGCGGGGCTCTACACCGATCCGGACAAGGTCCTGGACCGCACCTTCGACGAGGCCCACGAGGAACTCGTCCTGGTCCGCGAGATCCCGATGTATTCCCAGTGTGAGCACCACCTCCTGCCGTTCCACGGGGTCGCGCACGTCGGGTACATCCCGAACGAGAAGGGCCGGGTCACGGGGTTGTCGAAGCTGGCAAGGCTGGTGGACCTCTACGCCAAGCGCCCGCAGGTGCAGGAGCGGCTCACCTCGCAGGTCGCCGACGCGCTGATGCGCAGGCTGGAGCCGCGCGGGGTGATCGTGGTGATCGAGGCCGAGCACCTGTGCATGGGCATGCGCGGTATCCGCAAGGCGGGCTCGATGACCACGACCTCCGCGGTGCGCGGGATCTTCCGCAGCTCCGCGTCGTCGCGGTCCGAGGCGCTGTCGCTGATCAGGGGCACCTGATGCACCCCAAGCTGCCGAACCCGCGCCGGTGCGCGGTGATGGGCGTGCTGAACGTGACACCGGACTCGTTCTCCGACGGCGGCCGCTACCTCGACCGCGCCGCGGCCGTGGCGCACGGCGTGCAGATGCACCGCGCGGGCGCCGACATCGTCGACGTGGGCGGTGAGTCGACCCGGCCGGGTTCGGAGCGGGTCGACGCCGAGACCGAGATCGACCGGGTGCTGCCGGTGGTCACCGAGCTGGTCGCAGAGGGCGTGCCGGTCAGCGTGGACACCACGCGGGCCCGGGTCGCGGCGGCGACGGTGCGGGCCGGGGCGACCGTGATCAACGACGTCTCCGGCGGGCTCGCCGACCCCGACATGGCCAAGGTCGCCGCCGAGACCGGGGTGCCGTGGGTGCTGATGCACTGGCGCGGCCACAGCAGGAACATGAACTCGCTGGCCGTCTACACCGACGTCGTCACCGAGGTGCGCGACGAGCTGCGGCGGCAGGTCGACGCCGCGCTGGAGGCCGGGGTCGCCGAGGACGCGATCGTGCTGGACCCCGGGCTGGGCTTCGCCAAGACCGGCGCCGACGACTGGCTCCTGCTGCAGCGGCTGGAGGTGCTGATCGACCTCGGCTTCCCGGTGCTGGTCGGGGCGTCGCGCAAGCGGTTCCTCGGCAGGCTGCTGGCCGACGCCGACGGCGAACCGCGGCCGCCTGCGGGGCGGGAGACCGCCACCGCCGTGGTCTCGGCGCTGGCCGCCGACCGGGGCGCGTGGGGCGTGCGGGTGCACGACGTCGTGGCCTCGTTGGACGCGGTGGCGGTGACCGCCGCGTGGAACAGCGGAGGAGAGCTCGGTGGCTGACCGGATCACCCTGACCGGCCTGAAGGTCCGCGGCAACCACGGCGTGTTCGACCACGAGAAGCGCGACGGGCAGGACTTTCTCGTCGACATCACGGTGTGGATCGACCTGGCGGGTGCCGCCGCCGACGACGACCTCGCGCAGACGCTGCACTACGGGGAGATGGCCGAGCGCGCGGCGGAGATCGTCGCCGGCCCCTCGCGAGACCTGATCGAGACCGTGGCGGCCGAGATCGCCGACGACATCATGGCCGACGGGCGGGCCCACGCCGCCGAGGTCACCATCCACAAGCCGTCCGCGCCGATCCCGCTGACCTTCGCCGACGTCGCGGTGACGATCCGGCGTTCGCGCCGCGGCGGGCGCGGCAACGTCGTCCCGGCCTGAGCCGGCAGCGGGGAGGTCGCGTTGAGCAGGGCAGTGCTGTCGTTGGGGTCGAACCTCGGTGACCGGCTGGCGCACCTGCGGCTGGCCGTCGAGGGCTTCTCCGACGTGCTGGTCGCGGCGTCCCCGGTCTACGAGACCGCGCCGTGGGGCGTGACCGACCAGCCGGACTTCCTCAACGCGGTCATCGTCGTGGAGTCGGCCGGCGTCGACGAGTGGGGCTGGCTGCGGCGCGGGCAGGAGCTGGAGCGCGCCGCCGAGCGCGTGCGGGAGCGGCGCTGGGGCCCGCGGACGCTGGACGTGGACGTGGTGTCGGTCGACGACGTCCGCAGCGACGACCCCGAGCTGCTGCTGCCGCACCCCGGCACGCCCAGCCGGGCGACCGTGCTGATCCCGTGGCACTCGATCGACCCGGAGGCGCAGCTCCCGGGTCGCGGCCCGGTCGCCGCGCTGCTCGCGGCGTTGCCGGAGGACGAGGTGTCCGGGGTCCGGCTGCGCGCCGACCTGGATCTGCGGCCGTCCGGCTGAGCGGGAACCGGTTTGTCCGAAGTGGAGCGGGGCCGCCGCGCTCCGAGCCCGGCGGCCCCGCTCCCGGTCACCTGGCCGACGCGCGCAGGGCGGCGGCGAGCCACTTCGAGCCGGCCTCGGTGTTCGGGTGCTGCGGCCAGCCGTTGATCGTGGCCATCAGCTCCCAGTAGCGGGAGAGCCGCTCGTCGTGCTGCTGGTAGTGGTCGGCCAGCCAGTTGCGGAACTCCGCCGAGTCCGGCTTGCCGTACTCCTCCGTCGACAGCTCGACGATCCGCGCCACGAGCGCCGCGGCCTCCGGCCCCTCCGGCGACGTGCCCGCCTCGGCGGCCTGTCGCGCCTGGTCGGTGACCGCCCACCACTTGTGGGCGTCCTCCGGCGCCGGACCGCTCATCGACTCCCCGGCGTCCCTGCGGTCGGAGTGCTCCTGAGAGGCGCTGCGGACCAGGTGCCGGAAGTCCGGGTCGGCGACCAGCTCCGCGAGCTCGATCCACGCCTCGACCTGCTCGGTCGACGGGTCCTCGGGGAGGTTGGGCTTGGCCGAACGCATCCACTCGGCGAAGTCGGGGTTGATGTTGAGCCCCTCGGTCATCTCGTCCCAGAACTCGTCGATGAGCCGGTTGCGCTCGGAGTCCGACATCTTGGCCAGCTTGTGCATGAGTCTCACCTCTTCGGTCGTGCGGCGCAGTTTCACGACCGCGCGCAGCACCGCCCGGCGGGTCCGCAGCAACCGCATCTGCTCTTCCAGCAGTGCGAGGTGCGCTTCGGCCAGCTTCGGCAGCGTGGTCTCGCGCTCCAGGACGCTGCGGACCTCGTCCAGACCGGCCCCCAGCTCGCGCAGCGTGCGGACCAGTTCCAGCTTCGAGATCGCCGAGACGTCGTAGAGGCGGTAGCCCGAGTGCGTGCGGTCGGTGGGCGGCACCACGCCGCTGTCGGAGTAGAACCGGATCGTCTTCACCGGCAGGCCGGTGCGCCTGGCGAGTTCGCCGATCGTGTAGAGCCTGGTGTCGTCCACGTCAAAGCACCTTCGACCCTCCAGCAGGGGGAGACTCAAGCGCTGATTCTCCGCCGTTGCCGTCAGCGGCGGTGCGGGTGGGATGCTTGTGGCGTGGACCCGCAGCACGAACACATGTCCTTCACCAAACCACGGCAACTGGTGGCGGCTGCCCTGGTCGCGGCGGTCCTGGTCTACCTGCTCGTCCGGATGGCCTACGGGGTGCTGCCGCAGCTGCCGACGTTCGCCGGGGCGACCCTGCTGCTGATCGCGCTGATCGACGTCGTGTTCGCGCTGACCATGCGCCCGCGGATCAAGCGCAGGCCGGGCACCGAGCCGGTCGACCCGCTGACGGCGGCGCGCGCGGTGGCGCTGGCGAAGGCGTCGTCGCTGGCCGGGGCGATCATGGGCGGGGTGTGGGTCGGCCTGCTGGCCTACCTGCTGCCGGAGCGCGGGACCGTGCAGGCGGCCGGCGCCGACACCGTCGCCGCGGTGGTCGGTCTGGTCAGCGCGGCCGCGCTGGTCGCGGCGGGGCTGTGGCTGGAGCACTGCCTGCGCAACCCCGACGAGCCCGAGGAACCGCTCGACGAGGACTGAATGGCCGATGGCGGGGACTGAACGGCCGGTGGTGGGGACGGGGATTGGCGGCCGGGGCGCGGAAATCGGGCCCGTCCGGATGCGTTGATCGGGTGTTCGAGAGTGGGCCGATCAGACCAAAGTGGAGCCGCGTTGTTCGCCTCCAGGTCTCGAACAGATAAACGCCCGGTACCGTGGTGCCCATGTCCGACCGTGGCAGTACCGAATCCGCGTCGCGAGACGGGCGTGCGACGGCGCTGTGGGTCGGTGCGGTTTTCCTCGCCGCGGCCGCTACCGCGGTCCTCGTGCTCAGCAACGACTCCAGGCTGCTCAAGCTCGGCCTGGTCGCGGCGTTGTGGTCGGCGCTGATCGCGGCCTTCGCGGTGGCGCGCCTGCGCGGGCGCGCGGCCGAGGACGCCGAACGCGCCGCCGAGCAGCAACGCATCTACGAGCTGGAGCTGGAACGCGAGGTGGCGGCCCGCCGCGAGTTCGAGCTGGAGGCCGAGGCCGAGGCGCGCCGCCGGGCCGCCGAGGAGTCCGACAGCGAGATCCAGGCGCTCAAGACCGAGCTGCGCAACCTGCGGGAGAGCCTGGAGCAGATGCTCGGCGGTGACGTCCTGTTCGAGCGGATCGCGCTGCGGGCGGAGTCGACCAGGGTGCGGTCGCTGACCGACAACGGCGGGACGAGCGCGCAGAGCACGTCGATCCAGCAGAGCTGGGGCCGTGAGCTGACCTCGGGGCCCGGCGGACACGTCAACGGCAGGCTCACCGGTGGCGTCATCACGCAGACGGGTGGCACGGCCGCGCCGGCGGGCCCCGCCGGGAGCGTCCCGCCCACGACCGTCAACGGCACGGTGTCGGCCACCGGCGCGGCTCCTGCCGCGGGTGCGGGTCCGGTGAAGGGCGCCCCTCCGGCCAAGGGGGCCGGGACGACGCCCGCCGGCGGGAAGCGGGGCCACGCGGGTGGCGGCTCCACGCCGATCACCGACCCCATCCCCGCGCCGGGAGGCACGAGCGGGCAGGCGGGCGGCGCGCAGAACACCGAGCTGATCAACCGCCTCGGCGGCGAGCCGCCGCGGGACGAGCAGCGCCGCAGGCCCACCCGTCCCCCGCGTCCGAAGCCCCAGCCCGCGCGCAACGAGACCCACGCCGCGCACCCGGCGCCCGCCAGGCGGGAGAAGCCGCAGTACGAGCGTCCGGACGCGGCCGGTTCGCGTTCCGGCCAGCAGGCCCGATCGGGTAAAGAGGCTCCGGCCGCCGAAACGACCCGCAAGGTGCCCGCGCCCAAGCCCGTCGATGAGCCGTCTCCGCAGGTGGATGCGGGTGCGCACGCCGAGGGGACCTCGGTGGACGAGCTGCTGGCCGCCTACGGCGGCTCGGGCGGGACCAAGCGCAGGCGCCGCCGGAAGGAATGACGTCAACGGACGGTCCGATGCCGGTGGACGGCTCGGCGTTTTAGGGTTTTGTCGTGTCCACACCTGATCTTCGGGAGCCGGCGCCCGACCTCTCCGGGGCGCGCCGGCTCCAGACCCGCAAGCACCACGTCGTCGGGTGGCCGATCGCGGGCCTGATCGTGCTCGGGATCTGCGGCCTCGTGATGGTCGGCGTGACGACCTCCAGAGTCGGTTCGTTGCCCGCTCTCGTCGGCGCGGTCGCCGCGCTGCTGCCGGTCGGGGTGGTCTTCGCCGCGATCGTCTGGATCGACCGCTGGGAGCCGGAGCCGCCGCTGCTGCTGCTCGGCGCGTTCCTGTGGGGAGCCGGCGGAGCCACCGCGTGCGCGCTGATGCTCAACGACGCCGTCACCGGGCTGGGTGACCTGCTGCTGGGGGCCAACGACCACCGCTTCTTCAGCCTGGCCGTGATGGCGCCGCTGGTGGAGGAGGCCGCCAAGGCGCTGTTCGTGGTCGGCCTGTGGTTCCGCCGCCGGGCCGAGTTCAACGGGATGGTCGACGGCATCGTCTACGCGGCGCTGACCGCGGCGGGCTTCGCCTTCACCGAGAACATCCTCTACTTCGGCAAGGCCTTCGCGGAGGGCGGTCTCGGCGGCGTCAGCGGCGGCGTTGTCGCGGTGTTCATCCTGCGCGGGGTGCTCGCTCCGTTCTCGCACCCGCTGTTCACCGCGATGGTCGGCATCGGGATCGGTATCGCCTCGCGGACCACCAACCGCCGGATGCGGGTGCTGTGGCCGGTGTTCGGGTTCATCGCCGCGGTGGTGCTGCACGCGGTGTGGAACGCCTCGACGCTGCTCGGCGGGGTCGAGTTCCTCAACATCTACTTCCTGTTCATGGTTCCGATCTTCTTCGGCACCGGGTGGATCGTGCTCTGGCAGCGCAGGCGCGAGCAGCGGATCGTCGCCGAGCAGCTGCCGGTGCTGCAGCGCGCCGGGCTGATCGTGCGCAGCGAGGTCGAGATGCTGGCGAGCCTTGCGGGGCGCCGGGGCTGGCTGCGCAAGGTCCGGCGCAGCGCAGGCGGCGAGGCCGCCAAGGCGGTCCGCGACTACCAGATCGCCGTCACGGAGCTGGCGTTCCTCCAGCACCGCGCGTCCGAGGGGCGCACCACCAGCGCCGTCCGCCGGGCGCGGCGGGAGAAGCTGATCGAGGACCTCAAGCACGCCCGGCGGTCGGCCGCGGGCAGCCAGCAGGCGATCCAGACCGCGCGGATCAAGATCCACGAGCTGACCCAGCTCAACCTCAAGCGCCCGCGCCGGTCGGACGGGCCGGTGCGTCCGAAGCGGAGCACTCCGGTCGGCCCGCCGATCCACGGAACGCCTCCGGAGCAGGTGCCCCCGCAGGAGCGCGGCCCGCACGCCTCCCCGGACCACGGCCGGTTCCCGGCCCAGGACCAGAGCCGGTTCCCGTCCCAGCACCAGGTCCCGTCCCCCGCCCAGGAGCGCGGACCGCACCAGCCCCAGGACCACGGCCGGCCGGGGGACCACCGCCAGGTCCCGCCGCAGGAGCGCGGCCCCGGCCACCCGCCGCGCGGTGCGGCGCCGCCCGAGCACGGGTCGCGTCGTCCGCCGGAGAACGGGCCGGTCCCGCCGCAGGGCGGCTGACCGGCGGCGCCGCGGCATCAGCCGCATCCGCTGTGCGTCGTGCCACCCGGGTGGCACGACGCGCATGTTTTCGGGCTACTCTCGCGCTGCTGTCCGGTACCCGGCAGACGGGACTGGAACGGTTGGGAGGACGAACGTGGCTGCTGGTCGCCCGCCTAGGCGCGGAGAGGGCCCCCGGCTCCGGGTCGGAGTGATCTCCGCGGGGAGGGTCGGTGCCGTGCTCGGCGCGGCCCTGCACCGTGCGGGTCACCAGGTCGTGGCGGTGTCCGGAGTGTCGGCCGCGTCGCTGCGGCGGGCCGAGGAACTGCTGCCGGGCGTGCCGGTGCTGCCGCCCGACGACGTCGCCGCCCAGGCCGACCTGGTGCTGCTGGCGGTGCCCGACGACGCGATCGCCGGCCTGACGCGCGGTCTGGTCGCCACCGGCTCGCTGCGCGCGGGGCAGATCGTTGTCCACACCTGCGGCGCGCACGGCGCCGACGTGCTTTCGGCCGCTACCGAGATCGGCGCGCTGTCGCTGGCGCTGCACCCGGCCATGACCTTCACCGGCCGCGCCGAGGACGTCGAGCGCCTGGCGACCGCCTGCATGGCTGTGACCGCGTCGGGCGAGGACGAGGCGGGCTGGAGCGTCGCCGAGGCCCTGGCGCTGGAGCTGGGCATGGAGCCGGTCCGGGTTCCCGAGCAGGCGCGAAGGCTCTACCACGCCGCGCTGACCCACGGCGCCAACCACCTGATCACCCTGGTCAACGACTGCGCGGACCTGCTGCGCGACGCCGGGGTGGAGATCCCCGACCGGGTGATGGCGCCAATCCTGTCGGCGTCGCTGGACAACGCGCTGCGCTTCGGCGACCGCGCCATCACCGGACCGGTGATGCGCGGCGACGCGGGCACGGTGCGCGCGCACCTGGCGGCGCTCAACGACGACGACCCCGACGCGGTGCCCGGCTACCGGGCGCTGGCGAAGCGGACCGCCGAGCGCGCCGTGCGTTCGGGCGTGCTGCGCGCCGACATGGCATCCGACGTGCGCGACGCGCTGGAGGGGGAGCCGTGAGCCACCCGTCCGGGCGTCCGCTGAACGACACCCCTCGCGCGGGTGTTCCCCGAGCCGCCGAGGAGCTGCGATGACCGCACCCGAGAGGGTCGGCGCGGGTCCGGGCTTCGCCCCGGGCGCGCTGACCGTGCACGACCGTCCCGCCGAGCTGGCCAAGGTCACCCGGGCGCTGCGCGCGACCGGGCGCAGGATCACGCTGGTGCCCACGATGGGCGCGCTGCACGAGGGCCACCTGGAGCTGGTCCGCCGCGCGCGCCGCGACTCCAACAGCGTCGTGGTCGTGTCGATCTTCGTGAACCCGCTGCAGTTCGGGCCCGGCGAGGACTTCACCCGCTACCCGCGCACCTTCGACGCCGACGTCGAGGCGTGCCGCGCCGAGGGTGTCGAGCTGGTCTTCGCACCGGACCGCGACGAGGTCTACGGCCCGGATCCGCAGATCACCGTCCACCCCGGACCGCTGGGCGACGAGCTCGAGGGCGCCAGCAGGCCGGGGCACTTCGCCGGAGTGCTGACCGTCGTGGCGAAGCTGCTCGGCATCGTCCGCCCCGACCTGGCGCTGTTCGGCGAGAAGGACTACCAGCAGCTGGTGCTCATCCGGCGGATGGCGCGCGAGCTGAACCTCGACACCGCGATCCAGGGCATCCCGATCGTGCGGGCGCCCGACGGGCTCGCCCTCTCCTCGCGCAACGTCTACCTCAGCGACGAGCAGCGCCGGGCCGCGCTCGCGCTGTCGGCGGCGCTGGCCGCGGGCGCGCACGCGGGCCGCGACGGGGCGGAGGCGGTGCTGCGGGCCGCCCGCGAGGTGCTGGCCACCGAGCCGCTGGTGCGGCCGGACTACCTGGAACTACGGGACACCGAACTCGGCGCCGCCCCCGCCGAGGGCGAGGCCCGGTTGCTGGTCGCGGCGAAGGTCGGCGAGACCAGACTGATCGACAACGCCCTGGTGCTGCTCGGCGACCAGGGCGACAGCCGGCCCTGAGCCACCCCCGAAACGAGGCCAGCGGTCCGGCTCCCCCCGAAGGAGGTCTGCGATGTTCCGCACGATGCTGAAGTCCAAGATCCACCGAGCCACGGTCACCCAGGCCGACCTGCACTACGTCGGGTCGGTCACCGTCGACGCCGACCTGATGGACGCCGCCGACCTGCTCGAAGGCGAGCAGGTGGCGATCGTCGACGTCACCAACGGCGCGCGGCTGGAGACCTACGTGATCACCGGCGAGCGCGGGTCGGGTGTGATCGGCATCAACGGTGCCGCCGCGCACCTGATCGAGCCCGGCGACCTGGTGATCCTGATCTCCTACGGGGTGATGGACGAGCTGGAGGCGCGGTCGGTGCGGCCGAAGGTGATCTTCGTCGACGCCGACAACCGGATCGTCGAGCGCGGTCAGGACCCGGGCCACGCCCCGGTGGGCTCCGGGCTTGCCAGCACGGCCGCCTCGGTCACCTCGGCGATCACCGAGGCCGGCGCCGAGACCGACGACGCGGCCAAGCTCGACGCCCTGCTCCAGCAGCCCGAGCACTGATCGACGCCCAGCGGGCGGCCGCGCCCCGCACGACACGCCAAGGGAAGGGAAGACGGTGCTGCTCGCCATCGACGTCGGTAACACCAACATCGTGCTCGGTCTCTACGCCGACGAACCGGCGGAGGGCGTCGACCCGGTGCTGGTCCGGGACTGGCGGATGCGCACCGAGCCGCGGATGACCGCCGACGAGCTGGCGCTGACCGTGCGCGGGCTCCTCGGCTCCTACGCCGACCGGATCACCGGCATCTCGGCGCTGTCCACGGTGCCGTCGTTGCTGCGCGAGCTGCGGGTGATGCTCGGCCGCTACTGGAGCGACGTGCCGCGGGTGGTCGTCGAGCCGGGCGTGCGCACCGGGGTCCCGCTGCTGGTCGACAACCCGAAGGAGGTGGGGGCGGACCGGGTGATCAACACGCTGGCCGCCCACCACCTGCACGCGTCGAACTGCGTGGTCGTCGACTTCGGAACCTCGACCAACGTCGACGCCATCTCGGCCAAGGGCGAGTTCCTCGGCGGCGCGTTCGCGCCCGGCATCGAGATCTCGCTGGACGCGCTGGCCTCCCGCGCGGCGCAGCTGCGCAAGGTCGAGCTGGTGCGGCCGCGCTCGGTGATCGGCAAGAACACCGTGGAGTGCCTCCAGTCGGGCATCCTCTACGGGTTCGCCGGCCAGGTGGACGGCCTGGTGCGCCGCATCGTGGCGGAGCTGGAGTCCACCCACGGCGGGCCGACGACGGTTATCGGCACCGGCGGGCTGGCGCCGCTGGTGGTGACCGAGTCGGACACCATCTCCCACCACGTGCCGGACCTGACCCTGCTGGGCCTGCGCCTGGTGTACGACCGCAACTTCGGTTCCTGAGACCGCCGCCGCGCCCCGAGCGCGGTCCGACGCCTGGTGTCAAGTCGCCGTGAGCAGGTACGTACCCTTGTTGCCCGTGACTGACCAGGACCGTTCCATCCCCACCGCCGCGGACGCCGAGGGCGTCGACGACCTGCCCGAACAGCTCCGGGTCCGGCGGGAGAAGCGGGAGCGAATGCTGGCCGGGGGTGTCGACCCCTATCCGGTGAATCTGCCGATCACGCACACCCTGGCCGAGGTGCGCGCCGCCCACCCCGACCTCGCCCCGGACACCTACACCGGGGACCAGGTCGGTGTCGCGGGCCGGGTGATGTTCCTGCGCAACACCGGAAAACTCTGCTTCGCCACGCTCCGCGGCGGCGACGGCACCGAACTGCAGGCGATGCTCAGCCTCAAGCAGGTCGGCGAGGACGCGCTGGCCGCCTGGAAGAGCGACGTCGACCTCGGCGACCACGTTTTCGTGCACGGCGAGGTCATCACCTCCCGCCGCGGCGAACTGTCGGTGATGGCCGACGAGTGGCGGCTGGCGGCCAAGACGCTGCGCCCGCTGCCGGTGGCGCACAAGGAGCTCGGCGACGAGACCCGGGTCCGGCAGCGCTACGTCGACCTGATCGTGCGCAAGCAGGCCGCCGACACCGTGCGAACAAGGGCCACCGTGCAGCGGTCGCTGCGGGATTCCTTCCAGCAACGGGGTTTCATCGAGGTCGAGACCCCGATGTTGCAGACCCTGCACGGCGGTGCCGCGGCCCGTCCGTTCGTGACGCATTCCAACGCCTTCGACATGGAGCTGTATCTGCGCATCGCGCCGGAGCTGTATCTCAAGCGCTGCGTGGTGGGCGGCATCGAGAAGGTTTTCGAGATCAACCGGAACTTCCGCAACGAGGGAAGTGATTCTTCCCACTCGCCGGAGTTCGCCATGTTGGAGTTCTACCAGGCGTACTCCGATTACGACGGGATGGCTCGGCTGACCAGGCGGCTGGTGCAGGAGGCCGCCGAGGCGCTCACCGGTTCGCAGGTGGTGACCTGGTTCGACGGCACCGAGTACGACTTGTCCGGCGAGTGGTCGTCGGTCACGATGTACGGCTCGTTGTCCGAGGCCCTGGATTCGGAGATCACCCCGGAAACCCCGGTGGACGTCCTGCGCAAGCACGCCGACTCGGTCGGTTTGCAGACCGACCCGGCCCACGGGCACGGAAAGCTCGTCGAGGAGCTGTGGGAACACCTGGTGGGCGATCATTTGTACGCGCCGACCTTCGTGCGCGACTTCCCGCTGGAGACCGCGCCGCTGACCCGTCAGCACCGCAGCGAGCCCGGTGTGGCCGAGAAATGGGACCTCTACACCCGGGGATTCGAGCTTGCGACCGGCTACTCCGAACTGGTGGACCCGGTCGTCGAGCGCGCCCGGTTGGAGGAACAGGCCAGGCTGGCGGCGTCCGGCGACGAGGAGGCCATGCACGTCGACGAGGACTTTCTGCGGGCGCTCGAGTACGGAATGCCACCCAGCGGCGGCGTCGGAATGGGGATCGACCGCTTGTTGATGGCGTTGACCGGCCTCGGTATCCGGGAGACGATCCTGTTCCCGCTGGTCCGTCCGGAATGACCGTCCCGGCCGGGGCCGGCAGAATTTTCCTCGCCGGGGTGAGTGCGTTAGCGCAGTTACTGCGCTAACCTACCCCTCAGAATGACTCGGTGACGGATATTGGTGCACTCGAACGGAGCTGACCGACGTCCCGTTATTGCTAATAACTCCGGGGAGGACTTCCGAGATGGCACAGAAGGTCACGGTCACCCTTGTCGACGATCTGGACGGCGGGCAGGCCGATGAAACCGTCGAGTTCGCGTTGGACGGCGTGTCCTACCAGATCGACCTTTCCAACGATAATGCGACCGAGTTGAGGGACGCCCTGGCGAACTACGTCTCCAGCGCGCGTCGTGCGGGCGGTCGCAAGAAGCCGGGTCCGCGTCCCGGTGCCGGCCGGTCGGCCGGTGGTTCCACGAGCGCGGACCGGGAGCAGAACCAGGCCATTCGGGAATGGGCCAGGAAGCGGGGTCTGAAGGTCTCCGACCGCGGGCGTATCCCCGCGGACGTGGTGGAGCAGTACCACAAGGCGAACTGAACGCGGCACCGCGATAGGGGCGTTCTCGGCTTTCGGTGGCCGGGAACGCCCCGGTGTTTCTTACCGTCTTTCACGTTGCGCGGGCCCGATCCCGCGTTTTTGCCAACCGCTGGCGCCTCGCGATCTTTTGGCGTCGATTTCCCACGGGCGGTGCCCCGGCGGCCCTGCCGGGGCGCGGGCGGGCTTTGGCGGTACTTCATGCCGCGGGCCTCCGGCGGCGCTGAGCCCTACCGGGCGCGTTTCGATGCCGCGGCCGTAGTGGCCGTCCCCGCCCGGCGTTTCCCGCGGCCGTAGTCGGCCGTCCCCGCCGGCCTGTCCCGCTGACGCGGTCCACCGGCCCCGCCCGCCTGACGCCGCCGTCATCGCAGGCATGGGCGCGCTCGTGCGCGGGCGTGCGCACGCCTCGCCGGACCCGGACGTCGCCACGCGTGTCGTCGGCTAGTCTTAGGCCGACCTAACCTAGGTGCGCCATACCTAAGTACGCAGGCCGACGGCAGAGGGAGTGGGATGTGAGCCGCAGCGCGATCGTGGGCGACCCGCCCGAGGCCGCACGCGAGCCCGCTGCGGGCGGGCGGCTGGCGGCCCGCCGCCGCAGACGGCTGGTCGGTGTCGGAGTGCTCGCCCTGCTCCTGCTGCTGAGCTGCCTGCTCAGCGTGTTGCTCGGTGCCAAGCCCATGTCCCTCGACGCGGTCTGGAGCGCGCTGTTCGCGCCCACCGGTACCGAGAACGATCTGATCGTCCGCGAGTTGCGGGTGCCGCGCACGATCGTCGGAGTGCTGGCCGGGATCGCGCTCGGACTCGCCGGTGCGCTGATGCAGGGCCACACCCGCAACCCCATCGCCGACCCCGGCATCCTCGGCATCACCCACGGCGCGGCGCTGGGCATCGTGCTGTCGGTCTACGTCTTCGGCATCACCAGCCTGTTCGGCTTCATCTGGTTCGGCTTCGGCGGCGCGCTGCTGGGTGCCCTCGCGGTGTTCGCCATCGGCTCCATCGGCCGCGGCGGACCCACCCCGGTCACGCTGGCGCTGGCCGGCATGGCCATCGGCTACCTGCTGCAGGCCATCACCTCGGCGCTGGTGCTGGTCGACCAGCAGAGCCTGGAGACCTACCGGTTCTGGAAGGTCGGCTCGATCGCGGTCACCGACAGCTCGGTGATCTGGCAGGTGCTTCCTTTCCTGGCGGTCGGGGTGGTGATCGGGCTGGCCAACGCCTCCGGGCTCAACGCGCTCTCGCTCGGCGAGGACGTCGCCCGCTCGCTCGGCCACCGCGTGCAGTGGTCGCGGCGGCTGGGCATCGCGGCCATCGCGGTCCTCGTCGGCGGGGCGGTCGCGATCTGCGGGCCGATCGGCTTCGTCGGCCTGATCGTGCCGCACGTCGCCCGCTTCTTCACCGGCGCCGACTACCGCTGGCTGCTGCCCTTCGCGGCGCTGATGGGCGCGTCGGTGGTGCTGCTGGCCGACGTGCTCGGTCGGCTGGTCGCCCGGCCCGCCGAGATCCAGGTGGGCGTGATGCTCGCGGTCGTCGGCGCCCCCTTCTTCATCGGACTGGTGCGGCGCAGGAAGTTGGTGCGGTTGTGACCCGGACTGTGCAGACGCCGGCGGTCGCGGGCCGCACGTCCGTGCGGGTGGGCCCGGTCTCCGGTGTGCTGCGGTTGCGGCCGGCGCTGGTGCTGCTCGCCGGGCTGGCGCTGCTACTGCTGCTCTTCGTGCTCAACGTCGGGCTGGGGGAGTACCAGATCAGCCCGGCCGAGGTGCTCAGCACGCTGGTCGGCGGCGGCGACCGGGCGGGGCAGGTGATCATCTGGGAGCTGCGGATGCCGCGCTCGCTGACCGGCCTGCTGGTTGGCGCCGCGCTCGGCGCGGCGGGGGCGGTCATGCAGGCCATCGCCCGCAACCCGCTGGCCAGCCCGGACATGCTCGGCATCACCTGGGGCGCGGGCACCGCGGCCACCGCGGTGATCGTGCTCGG
Organism: Saccharopolyspora erythraea; assembly: GCF_018141105.1. Taxonomy (NCBI): domain Bacteria; kingdom Bacillati; phylum Actinomycetota; class Actinomycetes; order Pseudonocardiales; family Pseudonocardiaceae; genus Saccharopolyspora; species Saccharopolyspora erythraea. The sequence continues at coordinate 463,357 of NZ_CP054839.1, forward strand.
CGGCAGCGTCGGCACCATCACCGGCGCGCTGGAGTCGGTCGGGCTGCCGCTGGTGGCGCTGGCCGGCGGGCTCCTCGTGGGCCTGGCGGTGTACGCGCTGTCCTACCGCAACGGCGTCGACTCCTACCGCCTCGTGCTCGTCGGTGTCGGCATGAGCGCGCTGGCGGGCAACGCGACCTACTGGCTGCTGTCGGTCGGCGACGTCAACGACGCGGGCCGGGCGATGGTGTGGCTGACCGGCAGCCTCAACGCGCGCGGCTGGGAGCACGTCGTCCCGGTGGCCATCGCGCTGGCCCTGCTGGTGCCGCTGACGCTGGTCGGGGCGCACGTGCTGGGCGCGCTGCAGTTCGACGACGACACCGTTCGCGGCCTGGGCATCCGGATGGACGCCGCCCGCGGCGCGCTGCTGATCGCCGCCGTCCTGCTGGCCGCGGTGGCGACTGCCGCGGCCGGGCCGATCCAGTTCGTCGCGCTGGCGGTGCCGCAGATCGCGCTGCGGCTGGCCCGCACCGCCATGCCGCCGCTGCTGACGTCGATGGTGCTCGGCGCCGCGCTGGTCGTCGGATCGGACCTGATCTCGCGCACCGCCTTCGGCGGCATCGAGATGCCCGTAGGCATCGTCACCTCGGTGCTGGGCGCCCCTTACCTGATCTACCTGCTCGTCCGTCGGTACCGGGAGGTCCGCGCATGACACCGGGAGTCTCCACCCAGCGAACCGGCACGGCCGCCGCCGAGGACGGCAGGCAGCGGCTGCACGCCAGGGACCTCAAGCTGGGCTACGGGGAGCGGGTCGTCGTCGACGGCCTGGACGTCGACGTCGTCGACGGCACCATCACCGCCGTGATCGGGCCGAACGGCTGCGGCAAGTCGACCCTGCTGCGCGCGCTGGGCAGGCTGCTGCACCCGCAGCGGGGCAGCGTGCTGCTCGACGGCAAGCACATCCACAAGATGGCGACCAAGGACGTCGCGAAGGTCCTGGGCCTGCTGCCGCAGTCGCCGCAGGCGCCGGAGGGGCTGACCGTGGCCGACCTGGTCGCGCGCGGGCGGCACCCGCACCAGTCCTGGTACCGGCAGTGGTCCTCCGACGACGAGACCGCGGTCGCCGAGGCGCTGGGCATGACCGGCATCGAGGACCTGGCCGAGCGCACCGTCGACGAGCTCTCCGGCGGCCAGCGCCAGCGCGCATGGCTGTCGATGGCGCTGGCCCAGGGCACCGACCTGCTGCTGCTGGACGAGCCCACGACCTACCTCGACCTCTCCCACCAGGTGGACGTGCTGGACCTGATCGGTCGGCTGCACGACGACAGCGGGCGTACCGTCGTGATGGTCCTGCACGACCTCAACCTGGCCGCCCGCTACGCGGACCGGCTGGTGGCGATGAAGGACGGTGCGATCGTCGCCGAGGGGGCCCCCGACGAGGTGCTCACCGAGGAGCTGCTGGCCGAGGTGTTCGGCCTGAAAGCCCGGGTCATCGCCGATCCCGTGGTGGGCACCCCGATGGTCGTCCCGGTCGGTGGACGGCGGATGACGAACGGCGGCTGACTCTTTCGGGTGAAGGTGCGACCGAGGGTCCTCGGTGCTGTTCGCGCTCAGCGGACAACGTCGCCTGACCAGGTCGAAGCCGGAATGCCGCAGGCCAGCGGGTCGTTGCGGAGTGTGTCGTACGAGAATGTGAAGAGCAGGCCGCCAGCGGGCACGGACCGCGATGGGGTCGGACTACTACAGTGGTCGGGAAGAGTGCTGAACCCAACGCGGGCCTCGGCGTAACAGGAGCCGTGTCCCGGCAACAGACCGCCGGCGCAGCAGTCAGGGAGTGCGAATGTTCGAGAGGTTCACCGACCGCGCGAGGCGGGTGGTCGTCCTGGCCCAGGAAGAGGCCCGGATGCTCAACCACAACTACATCGGCACCGAGCACATCCTCCTGGGCTTGATCCACGAGGGTGAGGGTGTCGCCGCCAAGGCGCTGGAGTCGCTGGGTATCGCGCTTGAGGGCGTGCGCCAGCAGGTCGAGGAGATCATCGGCCAGGGTCAGCAGGCTCCGAGCGGTCACATCCCGTTCACCCCGCGGGCGAAGAAGGTGCTGGAGCTGTCGCTGCGCGAGGCGCTGCAGCTGGGGCACAACTACATCGGGACCGAGCACATCCTGCTGGGCCTGATCCGCGAGGGCGAGGGCGTGGCCGCGCAGGTGCTGGTCAAGCTCGGCGCGGACCTCAACCGGGTTCGCCAGCAGGTGCTGCAGCTGCTGTCGGGCTACCAGGGCAAGGAGCCGGCCGAGGCAGGCGGCCGCGGCGAGGGCACCCCGTCGTCGTCACTGGTGCTGGACCAGTTCGGCCGCAACCTGACGCAGAGCGCCCGCGAGTCCAAGCTCGACCCGGTCATCGGTCGCGAGAAGGAGATCGAGCGGATCATGCAGGTCCTCTCGCGGCGCACCAAGAACAACCCGGTGCTCATCGGCGAGGCGGGCGTCGGCAAGACCGCCGTGGTCGAGGGCCTGGCGCAGAAGGTCGTCAAGGGCGAGGTGCCCGAGACGCTCAAGGACAAGCAGCTCTACACCCTCGACCTGGGTTCGCTGGTCGCTGGTTCGCGCTACCGCGGTGACTTCGAGGAGCGCCTGAAGAAGGTGCTCAAGGAGATCAAGACCCGCGGCGACATCATCCTGTTCATCGACGAGATCCACACCCTGGTGGGCGCGGGTGCCGCCGAGGGCGCCATCGACGCGGCGAGCATCCTCAAGCCGATGCTGGCTCGCGGCGAGCTCCAGACGATCGGTGCGACCACGCTGGAGGAGTACCGCAAGTACGTCGAGAAGGACCCGGCCCTGGAGCGCCGCTTCCAGCCGATCCAGGTCGGCGAGCCCTCGCTGGAACACACCATCGAGATCCTCAAGGGCCTGCGCGACCGCTACGAGGCGCACCACCGGGTGTCCATCACCGACGGCGCGCTGGTCTCCGCTGCGACGCTGGCCGATCGCTACATCAACGACCGCTTCCTGCCGGACAAGGCGATCGACCTGATCGACGAGGCCGGCGCGCGGATGCGCATCCGCCGCATGACCGCTCCGCCGGACCTGCGCGAGTTCGACGAGAAGATCGCCGACGTGCGCCGCGACAAGGAGTCCGCGATCGACGCGCAGGACTTCGAGCGGGCCGCCCGCCTGCGCGACGAGGAGAAGCAGCTCCTCGGGCAGAAGGACGAGCGCGAGAAGCAGTGGAAGGCGGGCGACCTCGACGTCGTCGCCGAGGTGGATGACGAGCAGATCGCCGAGGTGCTGGCGAACTGGACGGGTATCCCGGTGTTCAAGCTCACCGAGGAGGAGACCACGCGTCTGCTCCGCATGGAGGACGAGCTGCACAAGCGGATCATCGGCCAGGACGACGCGGTCAAGGCGGTCTCGCAGGCGATCCGGCGCACCCGTGCCGGGTTGAAGGACCCGAAGCGGCCGTCGGGGTCGTTCATCTTCGCCGGCCCGTCCGGTGTCGGTAAGACCGAGCTGTCCAAGGCGCTGGCGGAGTTCCTGTTCGGCGACGACGACGCGCTGGTGCAGATCGACATGGGCGAGTTCCACGACCGCTACACCGCCTCGCGGCTGTTCGGTGCCCCTCCGGGCTACGTCGGCTACGAGGAGGGCGGTCAGCTCACCGAGAAGGTGCGCCGCAAGCCGTTCTCGGTGGTGTTGTTCGACGAGATCGAGAAGGCCCACCAGGAGATCTACAACACCCTGCTGCAGGTGCTGGAGGACGGCCGCCTGACCGATGGTCAGGGCCGCACGGTGGACTTCAAGAACACGGTGCTGATCTTCACCTCGAACCTGGGCACCCAGGACATCTCCAAGGCCGTGGGCCTGGGCTTCTCCGCCGGCACCGACTCCGAGTCGAACTACGAGCGGATGAAGAGCAAGGTCAACGAGGAGATGAAGAAGCACTTCCGGCCGGAGTTCCTCAACCGCATCGACGACGTGATCGTGTTCCACCAGCTCACCGAGGCCGAGATCATCCAGATGGTCGACCTGCTGGGCGCGCGGGTGGAAAAGGCCCTCAAGGGCAAGGACATGTCGCTGGAGCTGACCACGCTGGCCAAGAAGCTGCTGGCCAAGCGCGGGTTCGACCCGGTGCTGGGGGCCCGGCCGCTGCGCCGGACCATCCAGCGCGAGATCGAGGACAAGCTCTCGGAGAAGATCCTGTTCGGCGAGATCGAGCCGGGCCAGATCGTCATCGTCGACGTCGAGGGCTGGGACGGCGAAGGCTCCGACGACAAGGCCCACTTCACCTTCCGCGGTGAGACCAAGCCGTCGCTGGTGCCCGACGCCCCACCGGTCGACCTCGCCGGCTCCACCGGCTCGTCGACCGACGACAAGTCGGAAGGCACCTCCGACCAGGAGTGACGTAGCAGCGGCAGTGGCCCCCGCACCGAACGGTGCGGGGGCCACTTCGCGTTGTGCCTCCACCGCGGCGACGGCGTCGCCCCGCTCGGGCCAACTTGTGGCTCACCACGAGAGAGGAGCCTCAGTTCTCATCCCGTCGACCTGGCGCCAGCCCGATCAGGCCGGGTCAAGGGGGCCCGCTGGACGCGAGCCGCAGGATGCCTCGAATACCGGCCCCCTTGACGCGGTCTGATAGCCCTTGTGGAGGTCGGCGGGATGAGAACCAGGGCTCCGAACGGACCGCAGCCTGCGAGCAAGGGCCCTCATCCCGGAGACCTGCCGGGGGTCTGGGGGCGGCGAGCGCCCCAGAAGCACCCACCCACCGCGACCCGCAAGGCCAGGGTGAATCCCCGCAAACCCACGCGCACCGCTTCTCACCGCGACCCGCAAGAGCAACTGCCCCGAAAGCCCACGCGCCCCACCCTGACGGCCGGGGCGTGGCGTCAGCCCAACAGCTCGGCGTAGTGGCCCGCCCTGAGGTCCGCGCCCTTGATCTCCGAGGTGACGTCGGGGCCGAGGACGCCCGTGTCGGCTGTGTAGGAGACGCCGCCCTTCGGGCCGAGAGGCAAGGCGATCATGGGTGGCGCGGGCTCGTAGGTGGTCAGGGGTTCGCCCCCGCCGTTGATCAGCGCGCGGATGTTGGCCGCGACCACGTCGGCGTGGTCGCCCGCGGACTTCGCCATCTTGGCTTCCGGGAGAGCGGTGATGTCGCCGATGGCGAAGACCCGCTCCTGGCCGGGCACCCGCAGGTCGGAGGTGACCTCGACGTGGCCGGCCGCGGTGCGGGCGGCTGCCAGGTCGCCGGCGAGGTAGCCGGTCGCGGGTTCGACGCCGAAGCAGCGGAACCAGATGTCGGCGGTGATCTCCGCGCCGGTCCCGGTCGTGGCGGTGAAGGTCTTGTGCTCGCCGGGCTCGGACGGGGGCTGCTCGCGCAGGGAGGTGCCCATGACGAGCTCGATCCGCAGTTCCTCGAGTTGCCTGCGCAGCTCGCTGCGGAACTCCGCGGGGAACGCGGGCAGCACGTCACCGGCCGGGTCCACGATGGTCACGGCCTTCTCCGGCCACACCGCCCTGATCTCGCCGGCGAACTCCAGCCCGACCGGTCCGGCGCCGAGCAGCAGGACCCGGTCGGCACGCTCCAGCGAGTCCCGCGTGGCGTGGAGCCTGTCCTTCGCGCCGGCGCTGTCCAGCGCGTCGATCTTCGCCGGGAACGGGTACGACGAGCCGGTCGCGAGGACGACGTAGTCGGCTTCGATCGTCTGCCCCGAGCCGAGCGCGATCTCGGTTCCGGACACGCGAACGGCCCGGTCGCGTACGACCCGGCCGCGTTCGAGCAACCGGTCGTAGCGGTAGAAGAGCCGGTCGGTCCACTCCCTGTCGACGACACCGCGCAGCGCGGCGACGTTGTGGACGAAAGCGTCCCGGGGCTCCACGAGCACGACGGCGGCGACGTCGTCGAGCGCCCTCGCGACGGCCATCCCGCCGTATCCCCCACCCAGCACGGCCACGGTTGCGGTCATGACCCCTCCTAGTTCGTAGTACCAACAGTACGTACTACGAACTACATTAGTTCGTGATGCGAACCAACGTCAAGTACACTGATCGCGGAGGGACGTGATGACCGAGACGCTTGCGGAGCCAGGCCGGGGAGCCGATCACGGCACCGATCGAGGGGCCGATCACGGCGCCGAGTGCGGTATGGAGACCGGGCTCGCGGCCGGGCTGGTGCGGCTGACGCACCTGGTGCAGCACGTGTTCGCCGAGGTCAACCGCGACTTCGACCTGACTCCGCAGCAGGCGCAGCTCCTCTGCATGCTCATCGACGGACCGATCGGCATGGGCGAGCTCAGCCGGTTGCTGCACCTGGAGAAGTCCAGCCTCACCGGCCTGGTCGACCGGGTTCAGCGCCGCGGCCTGGTGGAGCGCGTGCGCGACGACCGCGACCGGCGGGCGTGCCGGATCGCGTTGACGGCCGAAGGCGTCCGGCTGGGCAACGAGTCGCACTCGGCGGTCGCCGCGCGGCTGGAGGAGATGGGCGGCGCGCTGCCGCGGGCCGAGCGAAAGCGGCTGGCCGACGCCATCGGTCGCATCCTCATCGAGAACGGCGTCCCGGGCGCGTAGCTCCTCGCGGCCACGTCAGGCCGGGTGTGCGGCTCCTCAGCGGACGCGGCGGAACTGCACGGTCGGAGCCTCGCTCGGCTCCCGGCTCGGGATCCGCGACGTGGCGCCTTCGAAGGGTCCGGCGCCGACGCCCACCGCCGCGAACTCCTCCGTCGGGGCCTCCGCCTGGTTCTTCGTCCGGCGGTCCTGTCGCACGCGCTTGACGACGAACCAAACCACGGCCGCCGCCACCGCGACCAGCACGGCCTTCGACAGCACGCCCGCGTACTGCTCGACGAGGTGCCAGTTCTCGCCCAGGTAGAAACCGGCGATCACGAAGATCGAGTTCCACACCAGGCTGCCGAGGGTGGTGAACAGCACGAACGTGCTCACCGGCATCCGGTCGACGCCGGCGGGCAGCGAGATGAAGCTGCGGAACAGCGGGATCATCCGGCCGAAGAACACCGCCTTGACGCCGTGCTTGGCGAACCACGCCTCGGTGCGGTCGACGTCCTCCAGCTTGACCAGTGGCATCTTCGCGGCGATGGCGTGCGTGCGCTCCCTGCCGAGTTTCGCGCCGAGGGCGTAGAGAGCCAGCGCGCCGAGCAGGGAGCCGAGGGTCGTCCAGAAGATCGCGCCGCCGACGGTCATCCCGCCGCGGCTGGCGGTGAACCCGGCCAGCGGCAGGATCAGCTCGCTGGGGATCGGCGGGAACAGGTTCTCCAGCGCGATGATCAAGCCAGCGCCGGGTCCGCCGAGCGCTTCCATGACCCCGATCACCCACCCCGTGAAGCCCGTCGGTTCGGCGGTGGCAGTGGCTGGCAGGGGCATGAACGTCTCCAAGCGGGGGCGGTATGTCCGTTATCGCCATGATCCCAGCCGTTGGGCGCACTTCCGTCGTCGGCAGTGTGATCTATGCCATTCCTGAGGGGGTGCTCAGGACCGTCGGCAATCCAGGAGCGCACGCGCGCCGCTCTCTGCGAAGCTGTCGGGGTGCGAGTGGCGGTGCTGGGCCCGTTCCGGCTGTGCGCGGCCGACGGTCACCCGATCGACGTCGGCGGCGCACGGGTGCGCATGCTGCTCGCGCGGCTGGCGCTGGACGCCGGCCGCACGGTGCCGACCGAGACCCTCATCGACGACCTGTGGGGCGCCAACCAGCCGTCGGGCGCGCTCAACGCGCTCCAGTCGCTGGTCTCCCGCGCCCGGCGCGCGCTCCCCGACGACCTCGTGCTCCAGTCGGCCGCGACGGGCTACGCCCTCAAGGCCGACGCCGCCGACGTCGACGCGCACCGCTTCGCGGGCCTGGCGGCCGAGGGCCGCGGCCTGCTCCGCGACGGCCGCTTCGCCGCGGCCGCGCGCACGCTGCGCGACGCGCTGCGCCTGTGGCGCGGCGGGGCGCTCGTCGACTTCGTCGACGCGCCCTTCGCCGCGGCACAGGCGGCCCGGCTGGAGGAGTTGCGCCTGGGTGCCATGGAGGACCGCATCGATGCCGACCTGCGCGCCGGGCGAGACGGAGAGCCCGTCGAACTGGTCGAGCTCGTCGCCGAGCTGGACGGGCTCTGCGCCCGCCACCCGCTGCGGGAGCGGTTCACAGGGTTGCGCATGCGGGCGCTGTACGCGGCGGGGCGGCAGGCCGACGCGCTCGGCGCCTACGAGGCGTTGCGCCGCAGGCTCGCCGACGAGCTGGGCGTCGACCCGTCGCAGGAGCTGCGCGACCTGCACGGCGCCGTGCTGCGCGGCGAGCCTCGCGAGCACCGGGACCGGCCGCCGGTGCTGCCGAGCAGGCTGAGCAGCTTCGTCGGCCGGGAGGCCGAGATCGAGCAGGTCCGGGCCGCTATGGGCCGCTCGAAGCTGGTCACGCTGTTCGGACCCGGCGGGGCGGGCAAGACCAGGCTGGCGACCGAGACCGCGGCCGGTGTCGACGATCGCCGGGCGTGGTTCGTCGAGCTGGCGTCGGTGCGCCAGGGCGAGGACCTGCCCTCCGCGGTGCTGGCATCGGTCGGGGTCCGCGAGACCCGGCTGCTCGACACCACGCCCGCGGATGCGATGACCAGGCTTGTCGACGGCTTGTCGGGTGCTCCCGCGCTGCTGGTGCTGGACAACTGCGAGCACGTGATCGGTGCCGCCGCGCAGTTCGTGCAGGACCTGCTGGCCTGGTGCCCGCAGCTGGGGGTGCTGGCCACCAGCCGCGAGCCGCTGGCGCTCACCGGGGAGGAGCTGCTGCCGGTCGGCCCGTTGGGCCTGCCGGACGGTGAGGCGCCGCTGGAGGCCGACGCCGTCCGGCTGTTCGCCGACCGGGCGCGGTCGGCGCGGCCCGGCTTCGTGCTCGACGACGCCACGACCGCCGACGTGGTCGAGGTCTGCAGGCGGCTCGACGGCATGCCGCTGGCCATCGAGCTGGCCGCCGCGCGGCTGCGGGCGATGAGCGTGCGGCAGGTGGCCGCCAGGCTCGACGACCGGTTCCGGCTGCTGACCAGCGGAAACCGCGCTTCGCTCGCTCGGCACCGGACGTTGCGCGCGGTCGTGGAGTGGAGCTGGGACCTTTTCGGTGAACCGGAGCGCCTGCTGGCCAGTCGGTTGTCGGTGTTCGCGGGCCCGGCTCGGGCGGAGTCGGTGGCGGCGGTGTGCTCGGACGTGCGGCTGCCCGCCGATGACGTCTTCTACGTGCTGTCCTCGCTGGTGGAGAAGTCGTTCGTGGAGGCGGTCGACGGTGACCGCTACCGGATGCTGGAGACGGTGCGCGCCTACTGCGACGACCGGCTCGCCGAGTCCGGCGAGCGCGACCGGGTGCGCACCGCGCACGCGGAACACTTCGTCGAGCTGGCAGAAACCGCTTCGCCGCGGCTGCACCGTGCCGAGCAGGTGGAGTGGCTGGCGCGGCTCGACGCCGACCACGACAACCTGATGACCGCGCTGCGCTGGGCGATCAGCAGCCAGAACGCCGGCCTCGGCGTCCGGATGGGCGGCGCGCTGGCGTGGTACTGGTCGATGTCGGCCCACGGCGAGCTGGTCTCCCGGCTCGAGGCGTTGACCTCGATGCCGGGCGACGCCCCGCCGGAGGGCAGGGCGGTGCTGGACTTCATCCAGGCGATGATGAGCCAGACCGCCTCGTGGACCGAACGGATCGGGGCGGCCGCCGCCCGGCTGCGCGACACCGGCGCGGCCCGCCGCTACCTGTACGTGACGATCATGGAGCCGATGGCGTGGATGTTCGTCGGCGACTGGGCCGAGATGGACGCCGCGGTGCGGCGCAACCTCGAGCACCCCGACCCGTGGGCGCGGGCGGCGGCGCTGTTCTCCCGCGCTTTCGGCGCCGAGCACGGTGGTGACGCGGCAGGCGGCGAGGAACACATGCGGGCGGCGGCGCGGGCGTTCCGCGAGCTGGGCGACCGCTGGGGCATCGCCCAGTCGATGGGGAGCCTGGCCGGGTTCCGGTCGTTGCGCGGGGACCACGCGGGGGCCGTCGAGGCGCTGGAGGAGTCCGCCGAGACCCTGCGTGAGCTGCGCTCCGACGAAGAGGTCGTGCCGACCATGGTGCGCATCGGCATGGAGCACGTGCGGGCGGGCGACATCGCGGAGGGCCGCCGCTGCCTGGAGCAGGCCGACGAACTGGCCGCGGCCTCCTTCGCCGAGTTCGCGCGGCTCGGATCGCTGACCGCGCTGGGCGAAGCCGCCCGCCGCGCGGGCGATGTGGAGCGGGCGCGCGCCTACTTCGCGCAGGCGCGCGAGTTGCTGGCTGCCTCGCCGATGACCCCGCCGCCCCTGCGCCAGGTTGCGCTCGCCATGGAGGCGCGGGCCGACATCGACGAACACCGGCTCGACGACGCCCGCACCCGGCTGCGCGAGTCGTTGGACAGCAGCGGTGAGATCCCGATGATGCCGACGATCGCGATGATCGCGGAGCAGACGGCCCTGCTGCGCTTCGCCGCCGGAGCTCACCGCCAGGCGTCCTACCTGCTCGGGGTCGCGGTCGCGCTGCGCGGCATGCTCGACGAGGGCGACCCCGACATCCGGGCGGTGCTGCCCGCGCTGGACGCACCGGACCTGCGGTCCGAACGCGACCGCGGCGCCGCGCTCACCCACGAGGCCGCGCTCGCCGCGCTCCGGGAAGTGCTCGGCCCGCGCGCTTAGCAGGCGAAGCCCCGCCCGCGCCACGGTCAGTGGAAGGCGATGCCCTGTAAGACTGGCGAATTCCCAATCGAAGATCAGCGGTGCGTGATCACTGGTCCGATAAGGGTGTTTTTGGAATTCGATGGCGTTACATGGTTTGCCGAGCGCGCCGGTGATCCCTAGCGTTGGCGAAGTCGATCAAGAACGGATGCTCGCAATTCGAGGTGTCCGAGTGCGCGGTCGGCAGGCGTGAAAATCATATCTCGTTTCTACGGATGGGACAGCATGCGCAACTACGCTCGAATCCTGGGAGTGGCCGCCGCCGTTGCGGCCGCGGTGGCGGCCGGTGCCCCGGCCTTCGCCGCCGACGCCGGTGCCGCGGGCGCGGCAACCGCGGCTGCCGCGGCCCAGAACGGCGGCGGCGGTGACGGCGGCAACGCGGGCAACTCCACGAACGCGCTGAGCTGCCTGGTCGAGGTCGGTGTCGCGAACCCGAACGCCGCCGGTGGCTGCAACCCGAATTCCAACGGAGGTGCGGGCGGCTCGGCCACCGCCGCCCCGCAGGAGGACTGAGCCGCTCCGCGCTCTCGCAACGTCGGTGACGAATGTGCCGGTCCCTTCACGGGGCCGGCACATTTTTGCGTCCTCGCCGAGCGGGGTCGTTGGCATTGCGCCGAACATGCGGTCGGTTCGCGAACCGGTTTCCCAATTCCGGAGCGGATTATTTGACACGTCCGGCGGAATTCGCCGAAATCGCCGCCGCGAATGCCGCCGAAAACGACTCGTCCCCTCCCGCGTCCAGATCGCGGAAGGGGACGAGTGCGCTCGAGCCCGGGAAGTTCCCCGAAACGCCCCGGGCGAGCGGCCCGGGTCAGACCCGGCGGCGGTAGGCCCACATGGCCAGCGGGAAGAACACGGCCACCAGCACGACCATCCAGATCAGCGTCGCGGTGAGCGGCCCGGCCACCGGCCCGCCGATCATCAGCCCCCGCGCGGTGTCGGCGAGCTTGGTCACCGGGTTGATCCCGTTCCACGCCTGCAACCAGCCCGGCATCGTCTCCAGCGGCACGAACACGTTGCTGCCCATGGTCAGCGGGAACATGAACGACATCGCCACGCCCGGCAGCGCCTGCTGGCTGCGGATCAGCATCCCGAGGAACACCGAGATCCAGCACATCGCCAGCGAGAAGGCGATCACGATCACGACCGCCAGCAGCACCGAAACCGCGTCGGTCTGGATGCGGAAGCCCATGATCGTGCCGAACACCAGCAGCACCGCGATCGACACCACGTAGCGGACGACGTCGCCCAGCACCGCGCCGATCAGCGGCGCCGACCGCGCGACCGGCAGGCTGCGGAACCGGTCGAACACGCCCTTGGTGATGTCGTTGTTGAGCTGCATACCGGTGCCGAGGCTGGCGAAGACCATGTTCATCGCCAGCACACCGGGCAGCGTGATCTGCAGGTACGCGCCGGTGTCACCGGAGATCGCGCCACCGAAGAGGTAGACGAACATGACCAGGAACAGGATCGGCTGCAGGGTCACGTCGAGCAGCCCGGCAGGCGACTTGCGGATCTTGAGGATGCTCCGCCCGGCCAGCGTCAGGCCGTGCCGGATCGCCCGCAGCGGACCGACCCGCTCGGCGGAGGGCGCGGGCGCCGCGCTGGTCGCGCCCGGGGTGGGTTCCAGGGTCGTCGTCATGCCGCCGTGCCCTCCTTCTCGTCGTCGAGGCCGGCCGATTCGCCGGTGATCGCCAGGAACACCTCGTCCAGGCTCGGCAGCCGCAGCGCCAGCTCGTCGGCGGTGATGCCCGAGTCGTCGAGCCTGCGCACCAGCGTCGACAGCAGCACCGGGTCGTCGACCGGCGCGGTCAGCAGCCCGCTGTCGTCGTCGACCTTGGGCTGTGCGCCGGTCAGCTCGGCGAGGATCGTGCGCACCGTCGGCAGGTCGGCGAGCGCGCTCGGCCGGACCTGCAAGGTCTGCCCGCCGATGCGGCGCTTGAGCTCGTCGGCGCGCCCGTCGGCGACCACGCGGCCCCGGTCGATCACGCTGATGCGGTCGGCGAGCTGGTCGGCCTCCTCCAGGTACTGGGTGGTCAGCAGGACCGTCACGCCCTCGCCGGAGAGGGTGCGGACCATGTCCCAGACCTGGTTGCGGCTGCGCGGGTCCAGCCCGGTGGTCGGCTCGTCGAGGTAGAGCACCTCCGGGCGGCCGACGAGGCTCGCGGCGAGGTCGAGCCGCCGCCGCATGCCGCCGGAGTAGGTCTTGATGGCCCTGCCGCCCGCGTCGGCGAGCCCGAAGCGGTCGAGCAGCTCGGCCGCGCGCGCCCGCGCGTCCCGGCGCGTCATCTCCAGCAGGCGGCCGATCAGGACGAGGTTCTCGGTACCGGTCAGCTCCTCGTCGACCGACGCGTACTGCCCGGCGAGGCCGATGCGGTTGCGCACCGCCACCGGGTGGCGCACCACGTCGTGGCCCGCCACGACCGCGCGCCCGGCGTCGGGGCGCAGCAGGGTCGCCAGGATGCGGACCGCGGTGGTCTTGCCCGCGCCGTTGGGGCCGAGCACCCCGCGGATCGAACCGGCGGGCACCTCCAGGTCGACGCCCGCCAGCGCCGTGGTGGAACCGAAGCGTTTGACCAGACCCTCGGCCTGGATCGCGAATGACATGCAACCTCCTTCTGGGGCTCCGCGTCCCACTTTCGGCGCACCCGCTGACAGACTTCGCACACAGCGCTGACAGGCTGGGTGACCTGGGGAACAGGCCGTGTCAGCCCGGAACCGACGTGGTGGGGGGAGAGGTGGAGGGGACGCTCGACGACGTCGAAGCCGACGAGGACCGCGAGCCCGGCCGGCGCAAGTCGCCGGCGGTCACGGTTCTGCTGGTGCTGGCGGCGCTGGTGTTCGCCGGATGGGCCGCGCTGCCGCTCACCGGCTACGACTCGAACCGCTACGCGGCCGCGCTGGTGGCGCTGACGCAGTACGCGGTGCCGGCCGGGCTGGTGCTGGTGGTGCTGGCGCTGGTGCTGCGCCGCTGGCTGACTACGCTCGTCGTCGGCCTGGTGACCGCGGCGCTGGTGGCGTCGGTCGCGCCGCGCGCGATCCCGGACCCGCCGACCCCCGTGCAGGGCACCCCGCTGAAGGTGATGTCGGCGAACCTCTACTTCGGCGAGGCCGACGCGGCGCGGGTCGTCGAGCTGGTGCGCAGCAACCGGATCGACGTCCTGAGCCTGCAGGAGCTCACCCCCGAGCTGGCGGCGGCGCTGGACCGAGCGGGCCTGGGCGAGCTGATGCCGCACCGGGTGTTCGAGGCCCACGCCGGGGCCGAGGGCACCGGCATCGCCTCGCGCTACCCGCTGCGGAGCCTGGCGCTGGTGCCGCCGACGACGATGCGCCAGCCGTCGGCGCTGGTGGACCTGCCCGGCGACCGGGACGTCGAGCTCGTCGCGGTGCACCCGGTCATCCCGGTCGGCAGCGACACGGTGGGGGACTGGCAGCGCGAGATCACCGTCCTGCCGCACACGCCCGCCGAGAGCCGGCCGCCGAGGGTGCTGGCGGGGGACTTCAACGCCACGCTCGACCACAGCCCGCTGCGCGGTCTGCTCGGCCGCGGCTACGCCGACGCCGCCGAGGTCACCGGCGCCGGCCTGCGGCCGACGTGGCCGCGCGCCGACGCCTGGCTGCCGCCACCGGTGACGATCGACCACGTGCTGGTCAGCGAGGGTGTCGTGGTGCAGGACTACCGCACGTTCGAGGTCGCGGGCGCCGACCACCGCGCCGTCGTCGCGCACCTCGTCGTCGGGCGCTGACGGACCGCCACGGAGCCGGGGGTGACCCTGCCCCGATGAGGGGCCGTCCGTCCGCGTCAGCCCAGCGGCCCCGGACCTTCCAACGCGGCCAGCAGATCGGCCAGCCCGGTGACCAGCTCCTGGCGACGACTGGGGTCCAGGCCGGAGAGCAGCTGCCGCTCGGCCTCCAGGTTCCGGCGGAACGCCCGGTCGATCACCTCGCGTCCCCGCTCGGTCAGGGCGATGCGGGCGCTGCGCCGGTCGCGCGCGTCGACGGCGCGTTCCAGCAGGCCGCGCTCGGCGAGTTGCTGGATCCGTTTGGTGGTGGCCGCACCGGAGGACACCGTCAGGCCGTTGAGGCGTCCCGGCGTCACCGGGGCATCGGACCGCCGCAGGGCGCAGAGCAGGTCGAACTCCGCCCGGTTGAGCCCTTCCTCGGCGAAGGCGGCGTCGAGGCGCTGGCGCAGGACGGCGGAGGCCCGAAGCACGCGTCCGACCACGTCGATGCTGCTGGTGTCCAGGCCGGGATGGACCTCCCGCCACTGCGACCGGGCGGTGTCGATCAGATCGGGTGTACGTTTCATCTCACTGTTGTTTCACTCGTGAAATACTTCGGCTAGCGTAGCAGCACGTGCCGACCACTGTGCTGACTCGACGTCTCGGGGACACCTTCCGGCTGCGCAGGGGCGGGCCGGTGGTCTGGCCCGCGACCCGGGCCTTCGTCTCGGTGCTCGCGCCGATGGCCGTGCTCCTCCAGTTGGACCGCCTCGACCTGGCCGCCGGTGCCGTGTTCGGCGCCCTGACCAGCGTTTACGGCCGCAGCGAGCCCTACCGCCAGCAGGCGCGGACGCTGGCGGCGGTGGCCGCCACGATGGTCGTGGCGGTCGCGGCCGGCGACCTCATCGCGGTGTTCGGCGCCGGGCACGTCTGGCACGAGGCACTGGCGCTGCTCGGCACGGCGGTGGTCGGCGCCGTGACCACCGCCGCCGCCACCGCGGCGAAGGTCGGTGCGCCCGGCGGGCTGATCTTCGCCTTCGCCACCGGAGCCTGCGCGCACCTCGCGCTGGAACCCGCCGACCTCGGCCCGCACCTCGCGGTCGCAGCCGCCAGCGCCGCGTTCGCTTGGGCGGTGGGCACCGCGGGTGCCGTGGTCAGCGGGCTGGGGCCGCAGCGCAGGGCCGTCGCGGCGGCGCTGGAGGCCACCGCGGCGCACCTGGCGCCGGGCGGCGACCTGGATACGCGCCACCGCGCCGCGGTCGCGGTCGAGACCGCCTGGAACAGCGTCGCGCTCGTCGGTCGACGCCACCGGGAGACGAGGGCGCACCTCGACCTGGTGCGCGCGGTGGAGACCTGTGAGGCCCTGATCGTGGAGGCCGGCGACGCGGATGTGAACGCGTTGCGCGCCGCCGCCACCGCTGTCGGCGCCGGCCGGCGGCTCCCGATGGCCGGGCGGTCCGCGGTGACGGCCGTGCCGCCCGCACCGCGGTCGCGCTGGGTGCTCGTCCGCGGCGTCATGCGCGCCGCGCTGCGCCCGAAGCGTCATGCGAGCTGGCTGCTGCCCTACGCCGCCAGGGTCGGCGTCGCGGCGCTGCTGGCCGGCGCGCTGGCCGACCTGGCGGGCATCGGCCACGCGTACTGGGCCGCCGTGTCGGCGGTGTCGGTGTTGCAGGCGACCAGCACGTCGACCTCGGTGCCGCGGATGATCCAGCGCGTCCTGGGCACGGTCTTCGGCGTGCTCGCCGGTGTCGCGGTGCTGGCGGCGCAGCCCGCTCCGTGGGTGCTGGTCGTGGTGCTGGCGGTGTTGCAGTGGGGTGCGGAGATGACCGTCATGGCCAACTACGCCCTGGGTCTGTTCTTCGCGACGCCGGTCGCCCTGCTCGTCAGCGGGCTGGCCACGCCCGCGGAACCGGCCGAGCTGGCCTCGAACCGCTTCTGGGCCACGCTGCTCGGCGGCGCGATCGCCGTGGGGGTGGCGTGGCTGGCGCCCCGCGGACCCTGGCTGGGGCGGGTGCACCGGGCACTGGCGCGGGTACGCGACCTCAGCGCGGAGACCCCGCCGCGCCCGCAGGCGCTGCGCGCCGCGCTGGTCGAGCTGCACGACGCCTACGACGTCGCACAGGGCGAGGTGCGCGACGCGGAGCTGCCTACGCGGGAACTGCTCGAGGTCTCGCACCGGGCGTACGCGCTGGCGGACTCCGCACTGCCGACGAGACCGGCGTCGCCGACGACCTGACCGGCCGCCGCAAAACCCGTGGGTCTTCCGGGTCGCCATGCCAACCCGGAAGACCTCGGGTCGCGCCGGTCTCAGCCCTGCGGCTTGGACTCCTGGACCACCTCGAACTCCAGCAGGCTGGATCCGGTGGCCACCGGGTTCTTGTGCTCACCGGCGTGGGCCTCCTTGGCCGGGCCCTTGGCCCAGTTCTGGAAGTCCTCCTCCGTCTCCCACCGGGTGTAGACGAAGTACCGGTTCTCGCCGTTGACCGGGCGCAGGAGCTCGAAGCCCAGGAAGCCCGGTGCGCTGTCCACCGAGCCGTGCCTGCTCGCGAACCGCTTCTCCAGTTCGGGGCCCTTGCCTTCGGGGACCTCGATCGCATTGATCTTCACAACCGCCATATAGCAAGCCTACGCATTCGGCCGGGCGCTGCCACTACAGCGCTACCTGCGGGTGCAGCCTGCCGATGGTCCACATCCGCTGCCGCATCACCACCGCGGTGGTCATGGCCAGCGCCGCCACCAGGAAGCCCGCCAGCATCACCGCGGACTCCACCAGCACCTCGGTCAGGCCACCGGAGATCGTCACGCGCAGGCCGTCTACGAGGTAGGTCATCGGCAGGTACGGGTGGATCACCTGGAACGGGCCCGGGGTGGTCTCCACCGGGTAGAGCCCGCCGCAGGCGGTGAGCTGCACCATCAGCAACACCAGCGAGAGCAGTCCGCCGACCGCCCCGAACGCCGTGCGCAGCAGGTGGTCGATGGCCACGAACGCCGCGGCCGCGAGCGCGACCAGCCCGATCGTCCACCACATGTTCCGGGGCTGGAGGCCGAGTCCGAGGTCGACCACCCCGTACAGCAGGAGCCCGCCGACCACTCCGAGCGTCGCGGCGGGCAGGTAGCCGGCGAGCGTGATCGTCGTCGCGCCGACCCGTCCGGCCACCGCGCGGAAGTTGAGCGGCCTGAGCACCAGGTAGGCGAACAGGCCGAACACCCACAGCGCGATCGAGAAGAAGAACGGGGCCAGGCCGCGGCCGTAGACCGCGGCGGGGTTGAGGTTGGCGGTCTCGATCCGCGCCGGCGAGGCGAGGACGTCGGCGGCCTGGGCGACCTGGCCCGGGTTGGTCGGCGGGATCTGGTCGAGGCCGCCCGCGACCAGCCCCTGGATGCGCTTGGCCCCGTTGTTGAGCTGGTCCGCGCCGGTCTGCAGCACGCCGCTGTTGGCGACCAGCGTGCTGAGCCCGCTGGTGACGCCCTTGGACCCGGCTTCGAGCTCGCCGGTGCCCTTGGTGAGGGTCTCCATCGGCCCGGTGCTCTCCCGCACCTGCTCCCGCAGCGGTTGGACGTCCTTCTGCAATGCCCGCGCCCGGGAGTCCGCCTCCTGCGCGGTGCCGAGCGCGCGTTCGGCGGCATTGGAGGTGGCGGTGGCGGTGGACGAGAGCTTCCGGGCGTTGTCCAGCGCTCGCCGGTAGACCGGGTCGTCGCCGACCGCCGGGTGCTTGCGGGCCAGCTCCTCCAGGTCGGTCGCGCCCGTCGCGGACCGGTCGCGGACGGCCGCGGTCGCGGTGCTGATCTCGTCGAGGGTGCGCACCGCGACACCGCTGGCGCCGACCACCGTGCCGACCGCGTCGGGCAGCTTCTCGGTGGCGACTTCGGTGAGGTCACCGATCTGCGCGTCGAGCTGCGCGGTCGCCGAGGAGATGTCGGAGACCCCGCGCGAGATCCGGCCCGCGCCGTCCCGCACGCCGCTGAGGCCCTTGGTCAGCGCGGCCGTGCCCTGCTCACCCAGCTCGGAGCTCTTGACCAGCTCCTTGGACGCCTCCGATGCCATCTGCAGCTTCTCGCGGGCCTGGTCCAGCTCGCCGTAGAGCGCGCGGGCGTAGCTGGCGTGGGCGGCGGCGTTGATCTGGTTCTGCAGCCGCGACCTTACGGTGTCGGCCATGATCCCGACGATGAAGCCGTTCGCGTCGTTCTTGGTGACCAGCAGCTCGGCCCGCTTGGGCTCGGCGTCGGCGGCGCTGGCCAGCTTCGCGCTGAAGTCGCGCGGAACCTCGATGGTGAAGTAGTAGCGCCCCTGCTCCAGGCCGCTCCGCGCGTCGGCGCTGTCGGTGAAGTGCCAGTCGAAGGTGCGGGCGGCCTTGAGCTGCTCGACGAACTGGCCGCCCGCGTCGATGAGCTCCTTGTCGTGGCGCACCGGGTGGTCGTTGTTGACCACGGCCACCGGCACCGCGCCGAGCCTGCCGTAGGGGTCCCAGTTCGACCACAGGTAGAGCCCGCCGTAGAGCAGCGGTACCAGGATCAGCACCAGCGGCACCCAGCGCCGCAGCGGTCCGCGGAACCGCAGGAACTCCAGTCGCGCAAGCCTGATCGCCTTCACCGCAACCCTCCGTTCCACGAGAGGATCTCGGTCGGCTCGCCGAACTGGAACAGCGGCAGGTGCACCACGGCCGCGTCACCGGGCGGCGCGTCGGTCGAGCCCGCGACCACCGTCATGCCGGTCTGGGCGACCGCCCGCAGCGCGGACCACACCCGCGCGCGGCTGCCCCGCGGCAGGCCCACGTCGATGTCGTCGACCACGATCGCGGCGGGCTCGGCGGCGATGGCCAGCGCGACCGACAGCAGCAGCCGCTCGGCCGGGTGCAGCTCGCAGACCAGCGCCCACGGGTCGGGGTCCAGCCCCACGGCCGCGAGGGACTTCTCGACGTCGAGCTCGGAAACCCCGAAGATCAGCCGCTGCTCGGTCACGGCCTCGCGCACGCGGTACTTGTCCTCCAGCTCGAAACCCGGGCGCAGCCGCGCGGGGAGCACCAGCCTGCGCACCGCCCTGGCCCGCGCGGGCAGCACGTAGCCCGAGACCTCCAGATATCCGGCGACCGTCCGCAGCCTGCCTGCCAGCGCGTACAGCAGTGCGGTCCGGCCGCTGCCGCCCGGACCGGTGACCACGCCGAGATCGCCGGGCCGGAACCGAAGGTCCACGTTCTCGAAGACGATGCCTTCGGGGCCGAGCGCGGTGATGCCCCTGGCGAAGAAGTCGGCGCCGTCGATGTCCACAGCAGGCTCCTAACGTCGCACGCTGGCTGATCCAAAGTGGCTGCCAGCGAGGACGTGGGCAACTCGTAACAGCCGCCCGCGCGATCTCCACTGTGGAGCAGGCCGTTCCGGGCGGCTGCCCGGATGCCCCGTTGGAATGAACTTGGCGGAGCCGGGGTCAGAGCGCCAGCACGGGCTCGACCTCTCCGGTGCGCGTGTCGATGACGCCGATCTCGCTGACCGGCGCCCGGATCGGCTCCGGCGGGCACAGCTCGGCGAAGCCCGTTGCCAGCTCGGCGCCGGTGATCCCGATGGCCAGCGTGCAGTGCGGGATCCACGCGCCCGGGAAGTAGTACGCCGACGGGGCCGAGACCTTGCCCGCCAGCACGTCGTGGACCGCGGAGTGCACCGCGATCAGCTCGGTGTCGACGACAGCGCCGAGCAGCAGCACCGACTCGTCGCTGGGAAAGGTGCCCAGCGTGTAGAGCCACAGGTCAGGCACCGAGAGCAGGCTCAGCTCGGCGCGCAGGTCGCGTCGCGCGCCCTCGGGGATCCTGCCCGCGACGGCGAGCGTGACGTGCGGCCGGTGCCTGCGGTGCCCGCGGGAGGCCAGGCTCGGCACCCCGGCCGCCTCCAGCCGCTTCCACAGCGCCCGGACCGCCTCCTCGGCGGAGTCGTCGAAGAACAGCCCGAGAGCGTGCGCCATGGCTCAGTGCTCTCCGGGGAGCGCGAACCGGCCGTCGTCGGTCTGCTCCAGCAGCCCGTCGACCAGCAGCGAGTCGAGGCAGCGGTCGCGCTGGCCCGCGTCGGCCCACACCGCGTCGAGCTGGTCGCGGGTGACCGGGCCTTCGGTGCCGCGCAGCACGTCGAGGAGCTTGCCGCGCACCTGGCGGTCGGTGCCCGCGAACTTCTGGACCTTCTTCGGCGGACCGGCGTAGGCGGGCCTGCCCGCGTGCTGCCAGGCGCAGTCGTGGGCGATCGGGCACGACTCGCACGCGGGGGAGCGGACGGTGCAGACGACCTGCCCCAGCTCCATCAGCGCCGCCGACAGCCGGGCGGCCTCGGCGTCGCCGTCGGGCAGCAGCGCCTCGACGTCGGCGAGGTCGCGCTTGGTCGACGGCGGGCCCGCGTCACCGGCGCCGTGCACCGCGCGGGCCACGACGCGGCGGACATTGGTGTCCACGACGGGAGCGCGCCTGCCGTAGGCGAAGGCCGCGACCGCGCGGGCCGTGTAGGCGCCGATGCCGGGCAGCGCCAGCAGGGTGTCGACGTCGGAGGGGACCACGTCGCCGTGCTCGGCGGCGATGGTGGTGGCGGCCTCGTGCAGGCGCAGCGCCCGGCGCGGGTAGCCCAGCTTGCCCCACGCGCGCAGCACCTCGGCCTGGCTCGCCGCCGCCAGGTCGGAGGGGCGCGGCCAGCGCGCCATCCACTCCTCCCAGATGGGCTGCACCCTGGCCACCGGGGTCTGCTGGAGCATCGTCTCGCTGACCAGCACACCCCATCCGGTCGTGCCGACCGCGCGCCACGGCAGCGGGCGCGCGGTCGCCGCGAACCAGTCGATGAGCTCGACGGGGTTCAGCGGGGAGGTGGCGGCATCTCGTTCGGCACCGATCTTCATGTCGCTTCCGATAGTGCCAGGCTCGCCGGCCGGTCCGGCCGGCGGTCCGGGCCGCTGTCAGCCGCGCGCCCCGGCGGGGGCGGAGGCGTCGGCGGCGGTCTCGGAGACCTCGGTCAGGGCACCCGTGCCGATGTCGGCCACGAAGCCGCGCAGGCTCGTCGTCAGGCCCAGGAACGGGCTGCGCCGCACGCGTGCCATGCACTGGCGCACGTCCTGCTCGGCGTCGGCGAAGGTCTCCACCGACCACGACGGCCGCTGGCCGGTCTCGGCCTCCAGCTCGTCCTTGAACTCGCCCTCGGTGAAGGTCGCCAGCCCGCAGCCGGTGTGGTGCACGAGCATGACCTCGCGGGTGCCGAGCTTGCGCTGGCTGATCGCCAGCGACCGGATGACGTCGTCGGTCACCGCGCCGCCCGCGTTGCGGATGACGTGCGCCTCGCCGGCGTGCAGCCCGAGGCTCGCGCCGAGGTCGATCCGGCAGTCCATGCACGTCACGACCGCGACCCGCAGCGACGGCTGCGCAGGCAGTCCGGGATCGCTGGCATCGCGGACGTGGAGCTCGTTGCGCTGCACGATCTCGTCGCAGGCGGTCACTGTTCCTCCCGGCAGGTGTGGCCGAACGTCGGGGTCCGCGTCGCGGCGCGGCTACTGCGTCCGAGGGAACCCGTGGCGTGGCGTTTTGACAAGGCTTTCCTGATCCACACCACATTTCCCGATACGCCTGATCAGGTGAGCGTGGCTTCGGGCACGCTCGGTAGCGGCGGGGCTACCTTCGGTGGCGTGATGGACCCCATGGGACCGCTGCCGACCGCGGTGTACTGGCGTCGCAGGGCGGTCGCGCTGTCCGCCGCCGCCCTGGCGGTGGGGCTCGCGGGATGGGCGGTCGTGGCCGTCACCGGTGGCGAGCCGCAACCGCGGGCGGCCTCAGCGCCTCCGCCGCCACCACCGCCGACGGTGTGCCCGGACCCCGCGCTGCGGATCGTGGCCGAACCCCTCAAGCCCGAGTTCCGCCTCGGCGACGGCGTCGGCCTGCGCATCCTGGTGATCAACGACGGCGACCGCGCATGCCTGCGCGACACCAACCGCGAGCTGCGCGAGCTGCTGGTGACCACACCCGACGGCAAGCACGTCTGGGGCAGCAACGACTGCTACCGCGAGTCCACCAACGAGGTCCCGCTGCTGCGGCCCGGCCAGTCGGTGCACAACGACGTCCTGTGGACCGGCGAGCGCTCGGCGCCGGAATGCCCGCCGACCGCAGAGGTCGCGTCCGCCGGGGAATACCTGCTGGTCGCCAAGCTCGGCGGGCTCACCAGCCGGCCTGTGCCGTTCCGCCTGATCGGTCAGGCGTAGCGCGCGGGTACCTCGCTGCGGCGGACGGGGCCAGGACTTCGGCGATCAGGCGTAGCGGTCCATGATCGAGGCTTCGGCCAGCCGGGACAGGCCCTCGCGGACCTGCCTCGCCCGCGACTCGCCGACCGACTCCACCACGCTCAGGTCCTCGGCGGTCGCCGCCAGCAGGTTCTGCAGCGAGCCGAAGTACTCGACGAGCTGCTTGCGGGCCACGGCGGGCAGCCTCGGCACCCTGGCCAGCAGCCGGTAGCCGCGCGGCTGGAGGTGCTGGTCCAGCGCCTCCAGTGTGCCGGGGTAGCCGAACGCCTTCGCGATCGCCGTGAGGTCCAGCAGGGCGGTCCCGTCCAGCTTGGCCAGCGCCTCGGCGACCTCCTCGGAGGTCGGCATCGGACCGCCGGTCGGCAGGTACTCCTGCACGATCAGCTCCCGGTCGATGTCGACCCGGTCCAGCGTCCGGCGGCCCTGCCTGGTGCCGCGAGTGTCCCGCTCGGCGCCGACCAGCTCGTCGAGCTGGAGCTCGATCAGCCTGCCGTCCTGGCCCAGCTCGACCACGTCGACCTCGATCTCGTCGGCGATGCGGCGCACCATCTCCAGCCGCTGCACGACGGTCATCGCGTCCCGCAGCGTCACGTAGTCCTCGATCTCCAGCGCCGACAGGGTCTGGGCGACCTCGGCCAGCCGCGCCGTGTAGCGCTCCAGCGTCGCCAGCGCCTGGTTGGCGCGGGAGAGGATGTCCGGCGAACCGATGAGCAGGTGGCGGTGGCCCTGGAAGTACAGGCTGATGATGCTCATCGACTGGCTCACCGAGACCACCGGGTAGCCGGTGTGGATGGCGGTGCGCTCGGCCGAGCGGTGCCGCGTTCCCGACTCGTCGGTCGGGATGCCGGCGTCGGGCACCAGCTGCACGTTGGCGCGCACGATCCGGGTCGCGTCCGAGGAGAGCACCACCGCACCGTCCATCTTGGACAGCTCGCGCAGCCGGGTCGCGCTGAACTCGACGTCGAGATGGAAGCCGCCGTCGCACAGCGACTCCACCACCTCGTCGTAGCCGAGCACGACGAGCCCGCCGGTGCGGCCGCGCAGGATGCGTTCCAGGCCGTCGCGCAGCGCCGTGCCGGGCGCGAGCCAGCCGAGCGTGGCGCGCAGCTTCTCGTTCACGCCCGGGCCCGCTTCAGGACGCGCAGCGCGGCGCGGATGTCGGGCACGACGGTCGTCCGCACGCCGCGCGGCAGCGGACCGGAGTCCGGCGGCACCAGCGCGTGGTCGAAGCCGAGCCGGGCGGCCTCGGCGAGCCTGCGGCCGACGGCGTTGACCCGGCGGATCTCGCCGGCCAGCCCGACCTCGCCCACGGCGATCACGTTCGACGGCAGCGGCACGCCCCGGCGCGACGAGGCCACCGCCAGCGCCACGGCGAGGTCGGCGGCGGGCTCGGAGACCTTCATGCCGCCGACGGTCGCGGCGAACACCTCCTGGTCACCGGTCTTGACACCGCCGTGCTTGTCCAGCACCGCGAGCATCATCGACACCCGCGCGGAGTCCAGGCCGCTGACCGCGCGCCGGGGCATCGTCATCTGGGTGGGCGTCACCAGCGCCTGCACCTCGGCCAGCAGCGGGCGCTTGCCCTCGACCATGACCGTCACCGCGGTGCCCTCGACCTGCGTCTCCTGGCGGTTGACGAACAGCCCCGAGGGGTCGGCGACCTCGGCGATGCCGTCGTCGCGCTGCTCGAAGCAGCCCACCTCGTCGGAGGGGCCGAAGCGGTTCTTGACCCCGCGCAGCATCCGCAGCGAGGAGTGCCGGTCGCCCTCGAAGTGCAGCACCACGTCAACCAGGTGTTCGAGTACGCGCGGGCCCGCGACGGAGCCCTCCTTGGTCACGTGACCGACCAGCAGCACCGGCAGCCCGCGCTCCTTGGCCAGCGCGACCAGCGCGGAGGTCACCGCGCGCACCTGCGTCACGCCGCCGGGGCTGCCCTCGGCCTCCGGCGACTGCACGGTCTGCACGGAGTCGACGATCAGCAGGCCGGGTTTGACCGAGTCCACGTGCCCGAGCACCGAGCCCAGGTCGCTCTCGGCGCCGAGGTAGAGCTGCGGGTGCACCGAGTCGGTCCGCTCCGCCCGGAGGCGCACCTGACCTGCGGATTCCTCGCCTGTCACGTAGAGGGAGGGCCCGCCCTTGCCGGTCGCGGCCCAGCGGTGGGCGACCTCCAGCAGCAGCGTGGACTTGCCGACCCCGGGCTCACCGGCCATCAGCACCACCGCGCCGGGCACGATGCCGCCGCCGAGCACGCGGTCGAGCTCGCCGATGCCGGTCGATACGGCCCGCGCCGAGTCGAGGTCGACCTCGGCGATCGGGCGGGCGGGGGTGGCCGGGGCGCCCGCGGCGACCTTGGCCAGCGCGGGCCGCGCCGCGGCGGCCTCGTCGATCGTGCCCCACGCCTGGCAGCTCGGGCAGCGACCGACCCACTTGGCCACCTCGTGGCCGCAGTCGGCGCAGCGGAAGCCGGGGCGGGCGGTACGGGCGTTCTTCGGGGGCACTGCGCGAGGCTATCTGCCGCATCCGACTACGTCGTGGCGACCACCCGGGCGGCCCGGGCTCACCCACCCGACGGCATGTCCCTGGTCGGGTGGGCCGGCCGCACCCCGCCACACGCCGTGCAGCGGGCCGGCATCCGGCCCCGGACACGACGAAGGGCCGCCCGCTGGTCGCGGACGGCCCTGTCGGTGGCTCTGGCCGGGGTCAGTGCCCGGAGCCGTGGGGGGCGCCGTGCTCGGGGCGCGGCTTGTGGTCGGGGCCGATCGGGACCTGCACCGTCACCGCGCCGGCCTTCTCGAAGACGAAGGTCACCGGGATGGTCACCCCGGGGGTGATGTCCTGGGTCAGGCCGTTGAGGGTGATGCGGATCTCGCGCTGGTCGGACGGGCCGCCCTGGGCGCTGGGCGCGTTGCTCGCGGTCGGCGCGTGGCTCGACGTCGGCTCCTGCTGCGTCGTCGCGTGCCCGGACTCCTGCCGCGCGCCGTCGGCGTGCAGGGCGGTGCCCGCGGGCAGGTCGCTGGTGCCCTCGATCTGGGCGGTGGCGGCGTAGGTGCTGGAGACCTGGACCAGGCGGTCGTCGACGGCGCCGTCGTTGGACAGGACCAGCTTCAGCGGGGCGGAGGAGCCCGCCCGGTAGACGCTGCCGTGCTCGGGGAAGGTCATCTGCGCGTCGCGGACGGCGATCTCCTTGACCGTCCCGTTCCCGCCGCTGACGGCGGCGACCTGGGTGTCGGTCTCGGTCACCTGACCGGCACTGCATCCTCCGAGTGCGACGACGGCGCCGAGTCCGAGTGCGGCCGAGGCCAACCGCAGGCGAACGGCCTTCTGGTGCTGTGGGCGGCTCACGGTTGCAGCGTCCCTCCTGATTGCCGGACAACCGGGAGGGAGCTTAATCCCCCGCGAGCGCGGGGTCGGCCGAGCCCCCTGCCCGGGCACCGCCCGGACCCGCCGCCGGGGGTGCCGCGACGATCTCCACCGTCCGTCCACAATGGATCATTTCATGGTCCCGAAGGGGTGCGCCTTGCATGCCCGGCGGTCGTTTGTCAACCCCCGCCCATGGCCTGACCTGCGATTACGGATGGTGAGGCGGTCGAGGCCCGGTTGTGGCCCGTGTTAAACTGGGCATAGCGAAAGGGGCAGAGGACACATGGTTTTCAAGGTCGGAGAGACCGTCGTCTACCCGCATCACGGTGCCGCGCTCATCGAAGCAATCGAGACTCGTGTGATCAAGGGCGAGGAGAAGCAGTACCTCGTCCTGAAGGTCGCGCAGGGTGACCTGACCGTACGCGTTCCCGCCGACAACGCCGAGATCGTCGGTGTCCGGGACGTCGTCGGTCAGGAGGGTCTCGATCGGGTCTTCGACGTGCTGCGTGCTCCGCACACCGAGGAACCGACCAACTGGTCCCGTCGGTACAAGGCCAACCTCGAGAAGCTCGCATCCGGCGATGTGAACAAGGTGGCCGAAGTGGTGCGCGACCTCTGGCGACGCGAGAAGGATCGTGGCCTGTCCGCAGGCGAGAAGCGCATGCTGGCCAAGGCTCGTCAGATACTGGTCAGCGAGCTGGCGCTGGCCGAAGGTACCGACGAGGGCAAGGCGGAGACCCTGCTGGACGAAGTCCTTGCCACCGCAGTCTGACCACCACCGCAACCGGAACCACCAGGCGTGAGCGTCGTCGCGCTGGTCCCCGCCGCTGGTCGCGGGGTGCGGCTGGGCGCCGGGATGCCCAAGGCGCTGGTTCCGGTCGCGGGTGAGTCGTTGCTGTCGCGCGCGGTCCGAGGTCTGCACGACTCGGGCCGCGTGCGTCATGTCGTGGTGGCGGCACCGGCCGACGAGGTGCCCGCCGTGGAGGCCGAGTTCGCGTCGTTGCGGTCCTTCGTGCATGTGGTGCCCGGAGGAGCGGAACGAACCGACTCGGTGCGGCTGGCGCTCGCCGAGGCCGAGCGGGCCGTGCCCGACGCGCGCGTCGTGCTGGTGCACGACGCCGCGCGGGCGTTCACCCCGCCGTCGGTGGTGCGCGACGTCGTGCGCGCCGTCGAGGAGGGCGCGCCCGCGGTCGTGCCGGTCCTGCCCGTCGCCGACACCATCAAGCAGGTCGACGAGGCGGGCGACGTCGAGACGACGGTGGACCGCTCGCGCCTGCGCACCGTCCAGACCCCCCAGGGATTCGCCATCGACGTGCTCCGCCAGGCGTACGCGGCGGCCGGTGACATCGCCACCGACGACGCCGGGCTGGTCGAGCGCATCGGCGGGAAGGTGAGCACCGTGCCCGGGCACCCCCATGCCCTCAAGATCACCACTGCCTTCGACCTCGCCATCGCCGAGGCGGTGCTCGCGTGATCCCCAGGATCGGCCAGGGCGTGGACGTGCACCCGGTGGAGGCCGGCCGCGAGTGCTGGGTCGCGGGGCTGCTGTGGCCGGGCGAGGACGGCTGCGCGGGGCACTCCGACGGCGACGTCGCCTCCCACGCGCTGTGCGACGCGCTGCTCTCGGCGGCCGGGCTCGGCGATCTCGGCGCGGTCTTCGGCACCGGCGACGACCGCTGGGCCGGGGCGCACGGCGCCGAGCTGCTCGCCGAGGTCCGGCGGCGGGTCGCCGACGCCGGGTTCGGCATCGGCAACGCCGTGGTCCAGGTCGTCGGCAACCGCCCGCGCATCGGCAAGCGCCGGGAGGAGGCGCAGCGGGTGCTCTCGGAGGTCCTCGGCGCCCCGGTGTCGGTCTCCGGCACCACCACCGACGGACTCGGGCTCACCGGTCGCGGCGAGGGGATCGCGGCGGTCGCGACGGCTCTGGTGTTCCCCGTGGAGAGTTAACGCGCTGCTACCTTGGGGCGAAGTCGGGGAAAGTTCAGGGTCTGCTCCCTAGGCGACCGGCATGTCGCCGGGTCATCCTCGACTCATGGTGATCGAGCGGTATCGGTGGGTGCGTCGACTGCTCGTTGGGCAGCCGGTGTTCGCGTGGCCGTGCAGTTGGTTCCTGTGGTCGAGCGGTGGCGGTGTGAACCTGGCCGTCGCCGTGGTGCTGCTGTGGGCGAGCGCCCTCGGCAGCGTGGTGGCGATCGTCGCTCCGATGCGGCGCCAGGAGGCGCGGCGCTGCTGATCGCGCGGGGTTCGCGGCCTGCCGCCCCGGCCCCGTCGATCACGAGTCGCGGCTCGCGGTAGCAGCCTTGGTGATGGTGCGCGCGCGGGTGCGCCGAGCAGGCGGACAGCGATGCCGTGCGCCCGCCGCTGGGCCGTCGAGGTGTTGTAGACCTCAGATGCGTGCGGTGGGTAGGTCGTCCCCATAACGTTGCCGGGGTGAGTGCGCGCGCGGTGTTCTTCGACTTCTCCGGCACCCTGTTCCGGCTGGAGCAGGACGAGTCCTGGTTCGCCGGGGTCACCGACTCCGGCGGCGCCCCGCTCGACGCGGAGGCGCAGGCCGAGCTGATGCGGCGGATGACCGCCCCGGTCGGCCCGGTGGTCGGGGTGGACGCCGAGCACCAGCACGCCTGGGAGAACCGCGATCTCGACCCCGAGCTGCACCGCAAGATCTACCGGGAGTTCCTGCGCCGCAGCGGGGTCGCCGTCGCCGACCAGGTCGACGCGCTCTACGGACGGCTGGTCGACCCCGGCAGCTGGACGCCCTACCCCGACACCGCCGAGGTGCTGCGCAGGCTGCACTCCACCGGCGTGCGGATCGCGGTGATCAGCAACATCGCCTTCGACATCAGGCCGGCCTTCGAGCGGCTGGGCGTGGCCGGACTCGTCGACGAGTTCGTGCTCTCCTACCTCGAAGGGGTGATCAAACCCGATCCGAAGATCTTCCTCCGGGCGGCTGAGCGGCTCGGTGTCGAGCCCGGGGACGCGCTGATGATCGGTGACCACGAGGATGTCGACGGCGCGGCCGCGGCGGTCGGCTGCCGGGTCGCCATCGTGGACCCCGCCCCGACTTCCGAACGCCCGGACGCGCTGCTCACGGCGGTCGCCGAGCACGGCTTCTGACCGCTGGTCCGGGGGCGCCGCCGTCCCTTCGGCGGAGTCCGGCGCGCACCGGGTGGAGGCTTCCGGACGGGCGTCCGCGCGGGCGGTGCGGCGGCGGGAGCCCGTTTTGGCCGTGCCCGTACCATCAGGGGCGTGAGCCTGCACCTACATGACACAGCGACCCGCACGGTGCGCGAGTTCCACCCGCGCCTCGCCGGAGTGGCGTCGATCTACGTCTGCGGTGCCACGGTGCAGGGTGTTCCGCACATCGGCCACGTCCGCGGCGGCCTGAACTACGACGTGCTGCGGCGCTGGCTGGTGCACAACGGCTACGACGTGCGCCTGGTGCGCAACGTCACCGACATCGACGACAAGATCCTCATCAAGGCCGCCGACGCCGGCCGCCCCTGGTGGGAGTGGGCCACCGCGCACGAGCGGGCCTTCGAGAGCGCCTTCGACCGGCTGGGTTGCCTGCCGCCGTCGGCGCTGCCCCGCGCGACCGGCCACATCACGCAGATGATCGAGCTGATGCAGCGGCTGATCGACAAGGGCCACGCCTACGCGTCGGGCGGCGACGTGTACTTCTCCGTCGCCTCCTACGCCGAGCACTACGGCAGGCTCTCCGGGCAGCGGCTCGACGAGGTCCAGCAGGGCGAGAGCACCGCGAGCGGCAAGCGCGACCCCCGCGACTTCACGCTCTGGAAGGCCGCCAAGCCCGGTGAGCCGAGCTGGCCGACGCCGTGGGGCGACGGCCGCCCCGGCTGGCACCTGGAGTGCTCGGCCATGTCGACCTACTACCTGGGCAGCGAGTTCGACATCCACGGCGGCGGCCTGGACCTGGTGTTCCCGCACCACGAGAACGAGCTGGCGCAGTCCACCGCGGCCGGTGACGGCTTCGCCCGGTACTGGATGCACAACGCGTGGGTCACCATGAGCGGCGAGAAGATGTCGAAGTCACTGGGCAACACCGTGGCGATCCCGGCGATCCTGCAGCGGGCCGCCGCCCCGGAGATCCGCTACTACCTGGTCACCCCGCACTACCGCTCGACGATCGAGTACTCCGAGCCCGCGCTGGCCGAGGCGATCTCGGCCTACCGGCGCATCGACTCCTTCGTCAACCGGGTGCGGCAGCGCACCGGCGAGGTCGGGCACGGGCCGGTGCCCGCCGAGTTCGCGGCGGCGATGGACGACGACCTGTCGACGCCGCAGGCGATCGCCGTGGTGCACAACGCCATCCGCGAAGGCAACGCCGCCCTCGACCGCGGCGACGACCGGGCGGCCAACGAGGCGGCGGCCTCGGTCCGGACGATGACCGGCATCCTCGGTCTGGACCCGCTGGCCGAGCAGTGGGCCGACACCCGCGGCGCGGACGACGCCGCTCACCACGCGTTGTCCGAGCTCGTGGACAGCATGCTCCAGCAGCGCCGGCAGGCCCGCGCCGAGCGCGACTTCGCCACCGCCGACGCGGTGCGGGACCGGCTGCAGGCATGCGGAATCGCCGTCGAGGACACCCCTGACGGTCCGTTGTGGACATTGAAAGACGGGTAAGCGAGTTGGCAGGCAACGACAGGCGCCGGGGCGCGATCCGCAAGCCGGGCTCCAAGAAGGGCATGGTGGTCGGTTCCGGCGGTCAGCGGCGCAGGGGGCTGGAGGGCAAGGGCCCGACGCCGAAGGCGAAGGACCGGGTCAGCCACCCGGCCAAGCGGCGGGTCGACGCCGCGAAGGCGCGTACCGAGCAGCAGCGGACGCGGCAGCGGCAGAAGGACAAGTCCGACACCGCCGAGATGATCGCGGGCCGCAACCCGGTCGCCGAGTGCATCCGCGCCGGGGTGCCGGCGACGGGCCTCTACGTCGCGCAGGGCATCGACGCCGACGACCGCGTCACCGATGCGGTGCGCGGAGCGGACTCGCGGGGCATCTCGGTCGTCGAGGTCCAGCGCTCCGAGCTGGACCGGATGACCGGCGGCGCGATGCACCAGGGCCTGGCGCTGCAGGTCCCCGCCTACGAGTACGCCCACCCCGACGACGTGCTGGACGAGGCGCACAACTCGGGGCTGCCGCCGCTGATCGTCGCGCTGGACGGGGTGACCGACCCGCGCAACCTGGGCGCGGTGATCCGTTCCGCGGCGGCCTTCGGCGCGCACGGCGTGATCCTGCCGCAGCGCCGCAGCGCCGGGCTGACCGCGGTCGCGTGGCGCACCAGCGCGGGCACGGCGGCCAAGCTTCCGGTCGCCAGGGCGGTCAACCTCACCCGGACGCTGAAGGACCTGAAGGCCG
The DNA here is from genome assembly GCF_018141105.1 of Saccharopolyspora erythraea. NCBI lineage: Bacteria > Bacillati > Actinomycetota > Actinomycetes > Pseudonocardiales > Pseudonocardiaceae > Saccharopolyspora > Saccharopolyspora erythraea. Next base: position 494,747 of record NZ_CP054839.1, read on the forward strand.
AAGGGCTGATGGTCGTCGGCCTGGACGCGGACTCCGACATCACCTCAGACGAGCTCGACCTCGCGACGGGTCCGCTGGTCGTCGTGGTCGGTTCGGAGGGCCGCGGGCTGTCGCGGCTGGTCCGCGAGACCTGCGACCAGACGGTGTCCATCCCGATGGCCGGCAGCGTGGAGTCGCTCAACGCCTCCGTCGCGGCCGGCATCGTGCTGGCCGAGGTCGCCCGGCGCCGCCGCGCCCGCTGAGCCGTCCGGGTGCGGCGCGCGTCAGTCAGCGCTGCGCTTGGCCGAGAACGGTGTCGACGGTCAGCGCGGAGGCCACGACGAGGCTGTTCAGCGGCTCGGGCAGCGGACGGAAGATCTGCAGGACGTAGTTGTCGGCCGTGGTGAACGCGGCCTTGGCCAGTCCCTGCCAGGTCTTGCTGATCTGCCCGATCTGCTGGTCCTCGTGGTCGAGCACACGAAGGTCCCAGGCGCGCAGGTTCTCGGCGTGGATGCCGCCGATGCGTTGCCCGCCGGCCTCGAAGGCGAACCGGACCTTGCCCCAGACGTTCTCCATCCGGATGTCCCCGACGGGGGAGCCGTCCGGGCGCTGGACGTGCACGGTGGACTTCCACATCGTGGCCGGGCGGGTCAAACGCAGCACCGGCCTGCCTGCGGCGTCGCGGATCTCCAGCGCGACCGTCATCAGCGAGTCGAGCTTGGTCAGCAGCCGCAACGCCTTCTGCGCACCGCTCTGCCCGGTCTGCACCACGGACCCGATCTGGTGGCCGGTCTGGTCGTAGACGGCGTACTCGTTGGCCATCTCGATCAACTTGGCCTTCTGGTTGACCACCAGGACCGGCTCGGTGAGCAGGGTGCCGCCGCCACCGCCGACGTGTCCGCCGACGCCGGCGCGCTGCTGCACCTGCTGCTGGACTGAGGCCGAGTCGCCGGTGCCGCCGAGCGCCAGCTCGATCGACGAGGAGTCGTCGGCCTGCGGCATCGGTGCCTGCTGGAAGGGCTGGCCCGGGTGGTGGACCGGCTGGGTCGGCGCGGGTGCGCCGGGCGGCATCGGCTGGCCGGGTGCGTGCGGCTGGGCAGCTTGCTGCTGCTGCGGCGGCTGGGGCGGGATCGGCTGCTGCGGCTGTGCCGCGGGCTGCGGCTGTTGCTGCGCGGCGGGCTGCGGCTGGGCGGGCTGCGCGTGCGGCGTCCACTGCCTGCCGTCCCACCAGCGCACGTATCGCGGATCTGCCTGGTCCGGGTACCAGCCGGGCGGTGGCGGAGCGCTCATGGCGGCCAGGCTAGGCGATCGGTGCCGCCCGTGTACGTGGATTCGGCCGCCCCGCCGCTGATCCGCCGAGCCGAGTTCGCGGAGCTGTCGTGAACGGGACTCGGATAAGGTCTGGCGCGGCTAGAGTCAGTCGCAGTGCAACGAGGGAGGCATGGGCTTCCCGTACCCCGAGGCCCACCGATGTCGTTCGCAAGTCCGCTTTTCCTCTGGTATTTCCTGCCGCTGGTGCTGGTCGCCGTGCTGGTCGCGCCGCGCCGCGCGCGCAACGTGGTCGTCGCCGTGGCGAGCCTGCTGTTCTACGCCAGCGGCGCGGGCGGTACGACGTTGCTGCTGCTGGCCTGCATCGTGGCCAACTTCGTCGCGGGCCGGTTCCTCGAGCCGGACCAGTGGAACGCGGCGCAGGGCAGGCGCAGGCTGTTGCTGATCGGCACCGTCACCTTCGACCTGCTGATCCTCGCGCTGTGGAAGTACGCCGGGTTCGCCACCGAGCAGGCCGCGGTGCTGGCGAGCTGGTTCGGCGGCGGATTCCCCGTTCTGCAGCTGGCGTTGCCGATCGGGATCTCCTTCTACACGTTCCACCACATCTCCTACGTGGTGGACATCTACCGCGGCGAACGCCCGGCGCTGCGCGACCCGGTCTCCTTCGTCACCTACATCGCGATGTTCCCGCAGCTGGTGGCCGGTCCGATCGTGCGGTACCGGGAGATCGCCGACCAGCTCCCGCAGCAGCGCACGCACCGCCTCGACGACATCGCGGCGGGCTTCCCGCGGTTCGCGTGGGGGCTGACCAAGAAGGTCGTCATCGCCGACACCCTCGCCCCGATGGTCGACACCGCGTTCGCGACCCCGGCCGAGGACATGACCTTCGCGATCGCCTGGCTCGGCGCCATCGGGTATGCGATGCAGCTCTACTTCGACTTCTCCGGCTACTCCGACATGGCGATCGGGCTCGGCCGGATGCTCGGTTTCCGGCTGCCGGAGAACTTCGCGCGCCCGTACTCGTCGGTGACCGTGACCGAGTTCTGGCGGCGCTGGCACATGTCGCTGTCGCGGTGGTTCCGCGACTACGTCTACATCCCGCTCGGCGGCAACCGGCACGGCGTGGCGAAGACCTACCGGAACCTGGCGATCATCTTCGTGCTGACCGGTTTCTGGCACGGCGCGGCGTGGACGTACCTGGTCTGGGGGCTGTTCCACGGGTTGATGCTGGTCGTGGAGCGTGCGACGGGCCTCGACCGCCCGCCGTCGGCGCCCGCCGCGCGCATCGGCAGGCGTGCGCTGACGATGCTGCTGGTGGTGGTCGGCTGGGTGTTCTTCCGGGCGCCCGACCTGGGCACCGCGTTCACGATGCTGGGCCACATGCTGGTGCCGGACCTGGCCGGGCTCGGCGACATCGTGTCGGCGTCGGTGACCAACCAGCGGATGTTCTTCCTGCTGGTGGCCCTGGTCGTGGTGTTCCTGCCGGCGAACTCGGGTACCGGTCCGTTCCTGGAGTCGGTGCGCTCCCGCCCCGCCAACGTCCTGCGCGTCAGCGTCCTCACGGCCGGCCTGGCCTACTCTGGCCTGCTGGTCGCCACGGGATCCTTCAGCCCTTTCCTGTACTACCAGTTCTAACGAGCGCGACACCGTGACCAGCAACTTTGTGTCATCAAAGCGGATTTCGGCGCTGCCAGGCCGTCGTCAGGCCGTCAGGCCGTCCTACCAACACCAACGCCCCGGTACGGAAGGCGGACTCCCGAACCAGGGCGTTGGTGATCAGTGGCGGCCGAACACGATGTCTACAGCTCCTTGCGTACGCGCCTGGCTCGACGGCATCAGGTGCGTGTAGACCTTGAGCGTGAAGCCGGGGTCGGAGTGCCCGAGGTATTCAGAAAGTGCACGGACACTCTCTCCCGCGTCGAGTAGTACCGAGGCGTAGAAGTGACGTAGGGCGTGAAATCCATCTGCCCGAGTCGGCGATTCGAGACCCGCTGCCCGCAACGCTGGCTTCCAGATACACGAGTTGAACGAAGGTCGGATCAGTGCACCTCCGCTCTTGTTTGTGACGAGCAGCTTGACCGTGACCATTTCTCCCTTATCGGGGTCAATCCAAGGAAGAGTTACGGACGGTGCGCCATGAGTCACGACGTGGTCGTCAATATTTTTGTTGATTGAATCCGGCAGTGGCACCTTGCGGGTTTTCGCGCCTTTCGGGGGAGCGAATACCAGTTTCCCACGCACATATTTCACTTGCCGTCGAACGATGATATGGCCATCATCGGTCCGATCATCGGGCGAGAATCCGAAGACTTCACCTTGACGTAGCCCGCATCCGGAACCGAGGTCAACGCCAACGCGGTAGCGCTCTCCGATGGACTCTCGTACGGAAAACATCACACCTTCCGTCCAAGGCTCAACTTTTTCCGCAGAAGCTGAAGGTCTGTCCACCGATTTAGCTGAACACGGATTCTTCGTAATGATCTCGTCGTCGACTGCGTACGAAAAGATCGACGACACGTGAACGAACAGCACACGACGGTACGAGGTGGCAAGGCCGCTCTCTTGCAGTCCTCGCAGCCACGACTGGATCGTGGACGGCCGAACATCCTTGATCATCATATTTCCCAGTCGCGGAAATATGTGAATGTTCAGTCGGAGAACAACCGCCTCGCGTGTCGATTCCTCAAATGTGCGAGAGTCCAGCCATCGGGTCGCCACGCTCCGAAACATTTCTTCACCCTTCTGTGGATCAACGTACCGACCCTTCAGCTTGTCCGTCTCTACGGAATAAAGGAAGTTCTCCGCTTCCTGCTTATGTCCGTCAGGGAAACTCTCCGAACGTTCGTTTCCTTCGGGGTCGATGTATCGAACCTTGTAACGCTTCCCCTTTCCCCACAATGGTGACTTCTCTCGCTTGATGCGCCCGCGAGAATCGGTGATCACGCGCCCGTTCTCATCTTTCGCCGGTCGCATCCAGCGATCCTGAATATGTGCCATGCTGGCCGCCCCTTTCTAGTCAAACCACGTTTCGACTTCGTCGGCTTTGTAGCGCAGATGCTTTCCGATCCTCCGCGCCGGAGGACCGTATTTCTTTTTGCGCCACTCATAAAGCGTTTGCACCTGGACTTTGTAAAAGGCGGCCACTTCCTCAATGGTCAGCATTGGAACCATCGTCAGTCCTTTCTTTCCGTCGAGTAGCGGTGTTTGCGTGTTTGGCGGGTGCGTTCGGCGATGGCTTCGGCGAGTTCGCGGGCGTCGTCGGTGTCGTGGCCGATGCGGACCATGTCCCAGTGGTTGATCACGGTCACGGTGTCCTCGTCGGTGACGCCGGCCTCGGCGAGTGCGTTCTCGTGGCGCCAGGTCTGGCGGTCCCCGCGGATCTGCTTGAACGTGGTGGAGTAGGCGCGGGACTTGGACAGGAAGTGGCCTCGGAAGGCGAGCATGTGTGCCCAGTGCCGGAGCTTCAGCTCGTCGATCGGGTCGGGCTTGCCGCGGGCTGCCGCCTCCGGGTCGTGGCGGTGGAGTACGGCGGTGCGGGTGGCCCAGCCGCCGCCCTGGCAGGTCTCGCAGTGCCCCACGGCCTCGCAGCCGCACCCGTCGGCCTGGTGTTCGCCGTCGGGGTGGCATTCCGGGCAGATGACGGGGGCGCCGAGGTCCCAGGCGGTCTGGATGATCCGGCGGTGGTGCTCGGTGATCGCGAGTCGGTCGATGTGGCCTTGGGAGCGGATCGGGCGGTCGGTGGCCTCGCTCTTGCCGGTGCCTTTGGTGGCGTACTTGGCGACGTAGGAGGCGATCCGGTCGTCGCTGATTGCCCCGTGTTCGTCTTCGACCTGCGAGGCGGAGGCCGGCCGAATGGGGCGGACGTCGACCTGCTCACCCCACGCGAGCTGGTGCGCCTGGCCGTCAATGACGGGAGAGGTCACCGATACCGCCGCGTGCGCGGAGTGGATCGCGTCGGTGAGCAGCTCGACCGAGCCCCACGCGGGGGTGGCGTCGTCGGGTCCGTCCGGGCCGTCGAGACGCACCACGGCGTGGAAATGGATGGTGCCGCGCCGCTGATATTCGGCGACCTTGGCGAACGACAGCCGGAAGTGATCGCGGATGTCGGCCACCCGGATACCGGCGGCCACCGCGAGGTGGCGGCGCAGGTACTTGGTGAACAGCGACCACAGCTTCCCGGCGTGGGCGTTCCACAGCACATGCCCCGTGTAGTCGTACGCCTCAGGCTCCACGGGCTGACCCAGGCGGGGGTCGGCCGGGTGGTGGTAGGTACCGCAGCGGCAGGGCAGCGTCTTGCCGTTGCGGGTCGGCCGGTTGTGGACCGGGCCGAACGACGGAGCCGTCAGCGTCAAGAACACGCGGGGCTTGTCGGCGACGTCGACCGGCACGCCCTTGGTGCCGCCGTTGAGCCCGGCGCGGAGCAGGTGGAAGGCGTCGGCGGCGTAGCGGTCGGAGCAGGCCACACACACCGATTCGCGGCGGTTGCCGCACGGCACGAGGATCTGTCCGTGCCGCTCTGAGGGGCGTCCGTCCGAACGCGGCAGGATCGCGCCGGTGACGGCGTCGGTGAGCGCCCAGCGGCCGGTCATCCGGATCGGGTGGGTGCATCCGCCGGTGCTCTCCACCTCGGCGCGCCACTGCTGGTAGCCGGGGGACTGCATGTGCCGGGCCATGCCGTCGGCGGCCTGCTGCCGTTGGTAGTCGGCAGGTGTGAGCAGGGCGGATACGGACATCCGCATCACCTCCAGAGAAGACGAAGGCGGGACACCGAACCGTGGTGTGGTTCGATGTCCCGCCGAGCTGAGCGAGTACGTGTTTTCAGTTGTGTCGCAACAGAATTCAGGCCGTGGCGCCCGCAGTAGCAGTCACGTCGTCAAGGACCTGGCGGGCCTGGTGCGGCGGGAGCTTGACCACCGATTGCACGTCGGCCACCGTCATGGGTTGGCCGGCCTCGGCACGCTCATCGCGAACGCGGCGAATCGCCGTGAGCGTCGATTCCGGCAGCCGGATCACTGGCTTCTGTGCTGGTGCGGCCTGAGCCGGGCGTGCCGTTTCGACAGGCATCGACCGTGCCGATTCGGCAGGGTCGGGGGGTGCCACTTCGGCACGGTTCGGATGTGCCGTGTCGGCAGGAGCCGGGGGCACCGGTTGGTCATCGTCGGCCGGGGCCGAGGTGGTCGAGGCGGCCTGCCGTTCGTTTGCGTCCGCAGCGGCGTACGCCTTGTGGATCACTTGCCGGGTGCGGGCCATGACGATCGGGATGATCTCGGCGATGCCGTAGACGATCACGGGGATCGCGACGTGCACCACCAGCGAGCCGAGGTTGAACGCCTCCTCGGTGAACACCGTGATCAAGGGCGGGTAGACGTTCATGAACAGCGTGGAGCCCAACAGAACGCGCTTGAGGCGGGTCCACCAAAAATGGTCCGGTTCGACGTCGTGGGCCAGGATCGCGGCCTCGAAATTCAAGACCACGACCAGCAGCCCGGCGAACATCGGCTCCACCGTCCACGCCGCCCACCACAACGGATCGGACTGCGGGGCGTCTCCAGCGAGGAAGCGATGGACGCCCTCGGTGGTGAAGCACAGCCCGAGGGCCAGGAAGAACCAGAGGCCGGCCACGGTGCGTCGGCACATCCGCTCGACCTGAACCGCGACCAGGTCGGCATTGCGGGCGAGCCTGCGCAGCTCTCCGGCTTCGTCGATGTCGTCGGAGAGCTTTCGGACCCGCCGGGTCTGTCCCGGCCGAGGTTGGCCGTCCCGGTCGTTGTCCTGGTGCTTGCGTCGCAGGCGCATCGGGCTGTCCCTCCTTCCCTGTGGTTACTCGCTGCTGGGCTTGACCAGGGCGATCAGGCCCCGCACGAGCAGCACCAGGCCCAAGCCGATGCCGATCGCCCACGCGGGGCTGACCAGCCACACCAGGGCGAGCACGCCGAGCACGGCGAGCACCAAGCCGAGGGTGATCAGCACGCCCTTGCCGGTGAGCTGGATCTGAACGATGTGCATGAGGGGATCTCCTTACTGTCGTGTGGTTTCGCCGCGGTCGGGTGCGGCTGTGGTGATGTGGTGGACGGTGAGGGGGTCGCGGTCGGGGGCGCTGTGCTTGCGCCCGTACATGAACCGATCCGCGCGACCCATCAAGGTGGACAGGTCCACCGACGAGGCGGTGTCGGCCGCCGCGCCCAGGGACAGGGACACCCGCGTGGGCAGGCCGTTGACGGTCTCGATGGCCTCGATAGCGGTGGTGTACTCGCGGAGCCGGTCCTCCGGCCTCTCCCAAGGACGGAGGCCGGTGAGCAGGACGGCGAACTCGTCGCCGTGCAGCCGTACCGGCAGTTCCCCGGGGCGGGCGGTGGTGGTGAGGGCGCGGGCGATACAGACGAGCACCGAGTCGCCGAAGAAGTGGCCGTGGGTGTCGTTGTAGGTCTTGAAGTGGTCGATGTCGCCGACCAGCAGCCCGACCCGGTGGCCGGGGTGGCGTCGGGCGTGCCGGGTGTAGGCCCGTTCCAGGGCGTCGCGGTTGGCCAACCCCGTCAGGCGGTCGATGTGCAGCCGACGGGCCAGGGACCGGGCGTGTAAGCCGTAGAGCAGTCCGGCACCAGTGGCACCAGAGGTGACGGACAGGGCGATCTCTGCCAGCATTGCGGGTACCTCCAAGTGGGGTAGGCCCCACCCGGGTGTTCTTGGCGGATGCCGGGTGGGGCCGTTCGATGAGCAGGGTCGGGTGCCGGCCTCAGGGACGTGCGGCGGCGCGGAGCTGGGCGACGGTGAACATCACGGGTTCGCCCTGCTCCAGCAGGTGCCGGTAGCGCGGGTGCAGCGCCGAGTGGTAGCGGGTGTAGAGCAGCACCGGTATGCCGCCGTCGAGCAGTCCGGTCAGCTCCAGGTGCACCGCACTGTCCTTGATCTGCTTCAGACAGATCCCGATCATCGCCAGGGACTCCGCCCACTCGGCCAGGGTCGCCAGCGCTTCGGCCATGCTGGGTTGACACTGCAAACCGGTGTAGCGACTCCACGAGAGCGTGACCGGTTCCGGCAGTCGGTGACCATCGATGTGGGCCACCAGAGCGGTAAGTGCGTCGCGCATCGAGGCCGGGTTCAGGGTGTGCGAGGTCATCACAACCACCTCCAAGGGGTTGAGTCGGAAAGTGGGTTGGGGATTGCTCAGGCGATCTCTTCGTCGGCGTCGTCTTCGCCTTCGAACTGGTCGATCTCTTCGAACCCGGACTCGGACGCGGTTTCGCCGCCGTCCGGGCCATCGGGGTCGTCGTGGTCGTCTTCGAGGGATTCGAAGTCGACGTCCATCCAGTGCGGTTCGTCCGAGCGCTCCTGCTGCTCGGGGCCGGTGGTGGCGGTGTCGCGGTGCAGCGGGATGACCTTCGCGCCCCGGTCGGTGCAGAAGGCCACCAACTCGGCGATGTCGGCGTCGGTGACATACGGGGTGCGGCAGCGCAGCGGCTCGCGGCGGCCGTCCTTCTTCACGTAGGCCACGCCGGGCAGGAAGGCGGGGATCTTGTCGGCGAACGCGCCCATGTCACGCATGCCTTCCCCCAGGCACATGTCCACATACGACGCGGCATCCAGCCGCAGCGCGACCTTGGTCGGGAACAGGCCCCGCATGGGGATCACGTCCTTGGTCGGCTCCTGCGTGGCGCCCCAGACGCGGCCGTTGACCGCCCGGAACTGTGTGAGCGCGGTGGAGATCAGCGGCATGAACTCGCGGATGATGTCCTTGTCGCCGTAGGCGGTCAGCGCCGACAGTTCGTCGATGACCAGCACATCCAGCGGCGTCTCGGGGGACACGGTCGCGGTGCGGATGCCCCGGCGGCCCAGGTCGAGCTTGCGCTCGTTGAGCGTGTTCACGTACTTCTTCGTCAGCTCCAGGCCGTCCTTGATGTTGTCGGCGAACCGGTCACCGAACAGGGCGCGCCCGGCGCCGAACTCCATCCCGCCCTTGGGATCGACCACCCACAGCCGGACGTGGCCGGCCTGGATCAGCGGCGCCAGCCCCCGCAGCAGCGACCACAACCACGAGCCCTTACCCGCACCCGTCGCACCGCCGAACAGGATGTGCAGATCCCTCTTCAGCAGGTCGAACGCCAGGTCCTGGCCGTACTCGTCCCGGCCGATCACCACGTTGGTCAGGTCGACCTCCCCGGCCGCCTGGTGCAGCTCGGGCAACGGGATATGCATCTCGTCGAACGGCTCCCGGCGCTGGAAGTCCAGGGCGAGTTTGCCCGGCTTGACCAGCCGCACGTTGCCCACCCGCGCCTTGAAAGCGTTGGTCAGCCGCCCCAGCATCTTTTCGAAGTCTTCGGGCTCCTGACCGGTGGCCATGCGGATGAACAGGGTGTCCCACACCCACCGCGAGCGCACACCCACCAGCTTGGGCACCATCATCTGCCCGCGGTGGTCGCTGGTGACCAGGTTGCAGGAGAACATGGTCTTGGCCCACTGGCGCTGGTAGACCAGCCACCGTCTGAACCACGCCCGCAGCAGGCGCCCGGCGAAGCGGTCGAAGGTGGGCTTGTCCAGCAGCCACCACGACGCGCCGGCCACGACCGCGATCCCGGCGGCCATCAGGACCGTCTGGTAGCCGACCCAGATCACGGCCGAGCCGAGCACCACCGTCGAGGACGACGAGCGCGGGTGCTTCACCACGAACCGGGCGCCGTCGCGGATCGGGCTTCTTTCGGTGTTCACGCGCGTGTCGGTCACGGCGAATCTCCCTTGTGTGCAAACGAAAGCGGGGCACCGAACCGTGGTGTGGTTCGATGCCCCGCCGAGTTACCTGTACGCCGGTGTTCAGCTCCGGCGCTTGACCATCTCCAGGTGCGCGACCAGATCGCCCACCGAGTTCCTGAGCTTGTTCAGCGAGGTCCCCATTCCCTTCGGGACCCCGAGCTGGCGCAGCGTGCCCGACAGCGACACCATCCCGCTGTCGACCTTGCGCACCACGCCGTGCACCTCATCGCTGTTTCGAAACTTCACTTCGGATATCCCTTCGCCACGCTCGGTCCGCCCTTCTTACCGATGTCAGCCCGCACAGCCGACAACGCCGCCCGAACCTTGGCCGCCAAGTCCTCGGCGTGGTCCAGATCCCGCTTTTCCACCACGGAATCCGCCAGAAACTCCACCGCGTCCAGGCTCTTGTCCAGATCATCGATGCATCCGGCGATCTTGTGCAGCCTTTCGACCGCCTTGGTGTTCTTGTTCACCAACGGCATCTAGCAATCCACCTTCCTTGTTCGTTACTCGCTTGCCTCATCGATAGCGGCAGCCAACCGGCGCTGGCTGTCCTCTATCTCCGCGATCAGTCTGGAAAACAATCCCTCCCATCCCAGCGTGGAAAACTTCTGATTCAGCCCGCCGATTCCGGTCAGAATGCGCGCGGGGTGATCGATCTCGGTTCGCGGGTCAGTCATTCGGTCGCTCCCTCGAACGAAGAATCAGCTCCCGCACCGAGCGCGCGGCACGATCGAGAGCGCGAGCGGACCCGACCGCTTCCTCTTGGGCGTCCCAGACCCGCCGAGAGCGCGGGACCGACATCGCCTCCACCGCGCCGATGTAGCGCGCCACCTCATCCAGGATCTGACCCGAGATCACCAGCAGGTCCCGATCCGACTGACGAGCCAACCGGACCCCGAAGCCCCGGCACGACCGGCATGGCTTCGTCACGGCGCCGCGATGCTGCCGGCACTGCTCCAGTGCGAGGTCAGCCGCGACCCGGGCTCGCTGTGCGATGACCACCCGCACCGGCGTGTTCTCGCACCAGTAACACCGCCCCGACAAAGGCAACTCCCGGACCCACTCCCGACAGTTCGGACACCGCTGCCGGAAGTTCACGGCCTCCGGATCACACGTCGGGTGATACCGACGGCCGGGAAGCCGCATCTCCTTTCGGCACTTCGCGCATTTCGCCACAGCCAACCCCCTCACTCCCTACGGCTTGCCGAGGCAGCCGGAACCGTGAAATCCGACACCGTCCACTGTGCTCACCTCCTGCCGAAGAATCCGGACTTCTTGCAGTGCTCGTCCCGCGAGTGCGGGTACAGCCACCGGTCGCAGTGACACGCCGGGCAATACGCCAACGACATACGAAACCCCTTTCCTTGTGGAACGCCATAAAAGCCCCCGGAAACGGCCGTCGTAACGGTCGGGCCGGGGGCTAATACGGCCTCCAGTGCGAATTCGCACCGGAAAAAGGCATAGCTCGGCCCACTATGGATTTCTCAAAGAACAAGCAGCAGAAATGCTTAGAAAGAAAGAGAAGAGGTCAGATGACCGTTACGGGAGGTCGATCAACCGGCGAGCTTGATCCCGGTCGCCTTCAGGCTCACACCGGACCCCCGCTCGTTCTGCCACTGCGAGATGCGCGGGTTGATCAGCTCCACGAGCACGCCCTCGTCGAACTCGTCCTCCGGCGCGGTCTCCAGCGTCACCTTGGCCTCGAAGCCCTTCGGGGCCGGGCGGCCGTCCTGCGGGCGGGCCTTCACGAACAGCGACACCACGTGCAGGGTCGCGCCGTGGAAGTCGGTCTGGATCTCTTCCTGGCCCTTGTCGTTGGTGTACATCTTCACCGTCGGGGCCTCCGAGACCCGCAGCTTGTAGCCCTCCAACTGCACCGGCACGTTCTTCAGCATCAGCTTCTCCGTTGTCTGTCCTGTGTTGCTGACATAGACCAGACTATGTCGATCTATGTCGGTTGGCAAGTGCTCCATCCGGGTGATCTATGTCGGACTGGGTCAGACGGTTAGACTCACCGCATGGAGCAATCGAACCTCGGGCTAGCCGCATACCAACGCGTCGTGGAGTCGATCAAGCACGAGATCCGTACCGGCTCGCTCGCACCGGGCGAGCGCTTGCCGGGAAACCGGGCGGTGGCGGAGCAGTACGACGTCGCGCTTGGTACCGCCCAGAAGGCACTTCGTGCGCTCCAGGACCAAGGCTGGCTGACCTCGACTCCTTCGGTGGGAGTATTCGTCAGCAACGAGGTTCCGTCCGAAGAGGACGGCGTAGACGTGCCCAAGGTCCTCGCTGCGCTGAAGTCGGAACTCGCCGAGCTTGCGAAGCGCGTGGAAGACCTTGAGCGACGGTCGTAGTGCGTCGTCGCGTCTGTTCCTGCCATGACTCAAGAACACACCAGCCGACGCGACGCCGACAGGTGAGTCAGGGGTGAGTCAGGGGGGACTCACCCCCCGACGAATCGACGAACGTAGGACAGCACAGGGGAGTTATGTCTGAGGCGCTTAGCCCTGGCCCGATCGAGCAAGCACGGGAAGCGCGAGGGTGGAGCAAAGCCGAGGTGCGCCGGCGCCTCCACCGCGCACGTCTTGCCCGGGGGATCAGGCCGCCGTCTGAGGCGAGCCTGAAGAGAATGTACATCGAGTGGGAAAGCGGTAGAACACAAGTTGCCGACTGGCAGGATGAGTTTTGCGAAGTATTCGAACTACCCCCGCAAGCGTTGGGATTTGTAACCCAAGAGCCCGAAAGCGATTTAGCCACCGAAATTGAACAGCTTGAAGTGGTTCGAATTGACCGCGAAATTGTCGACCTCTTCGAAATGCAAACAGATCACTTCCGCGCAATGGACCGCAAGATGGGAGCGGCAATCATCCCACAAACTGTTGCCCACGTGGAACATATGAGAGAAGTGCTCCGCAACTCGATGGGGGGCATGCATCACGATGCAGCCGCGCTTGCACTTGCTGAAGGTGCTGCGCTTGCCGGGTGGCAACAGTTAGACAGTGGGAACATTCGGGAATCCTGGGCCATGCACAGTCTTGCCAAGTCGGCAGCAAAAGAGGGCGATAATCCCGCGATTCTTGCGCATGTGACAGTGCAGCAAGCCTACGCATTACTAGATGCCAACCGTACGGCGGAAGCCTTAGAGCTAGCTAAGCAGGGACGCGCTCACACTAACGAAGCAAAGTATCCGCCACGACTCCGAGCCTGGCTACTCGCCGCAGAGGCAGAATTTCATGCAGCCTGCGGTGCAACGACTGAATGCAAGCGATTACTCGATAATGCTGCTGCGATCCTTCCAGAGGGCGATAACGATCCTGATCTACCCTTTTTGTTCCTGAATCAGGTTCACCTTGCTAGGTGGCGTGGTAGCTCGCTCGCTCGCCTTGGCGACCAGGAAGCGGTCAACGACCTAACTGCCGCACTAGCGGACCTACCTGCGCAATCAACGGGTCGAGCCGAAGCAGGCCTGCGAGTAGATCTTGCTATAGCCCTCAGTGCACGAGGCGAACAAACTGAAGCAAAGGCGCAGGCGAACCGTGCATCAGAATTGGCGCAGCGTTCACGGTCCGCCCGACAGCGCGCACGAATCAATAGACTACTTATCGGCTAACTCGGGTCCGCTAATCGAAAGTAGGTGAAGCAGTGCGACTAGTGTTCCGGAATTGGAGATCTGTCCCGACTGGATAAGCTCAGGAATCTGGGTGCGCGAGACCCACCTGAACTTTCCCTCATTTAGCTCCTCTGGCTCCGACACCAGGGTTATGTCCTGAGCAAGATAGACATGATTCGGGTTTCGCAGCATGCCGACGGCAGGTTCGAAAGTTATCAGGTGCTTGATGGATTCCGCACGATACCCGGTCTCTTCGGTAATCTCACGCCGGACCGTGTCGATTGGCTCTTCACCGGGGTCAATAATTCCACCCGGGAGTTCCCAATTCCAAATGTTCGGAGCGAACCTGTGGCGCCACGAAAGGAGGACACTGCTTCTCTCGTTATCAAGCACTACTGCCATCGCAACCGGCGGAAACCAAACCGTGTGGTGTTCAAACCGTTCTCCCGATGGCACAGAGATGTCGGCCAGTCCTACGCGAACCCAGTCGCTTTCGTAAACTAGCCGTTCTCCGTGGGTGACCCACGCTCCATTTTCACTCGCTGCGTCCATGTCTCCACCTTACGGTAATCGGAACAAATAGGGGATACTGCGGTCGGGGACTGCTTGGCGGGTGCCCCTTCGACGATTGACTGTGTGGGGTGCTCACCGCGAAGCACCGCGGCTAGCTCGATCAATCGATCGGCGAGACGCTCCCGCTGTTCTTGGGTGTAACGCCCGCCGCCCAGCTCGAACGCTGCCTCGTCCAACTCCCATTGCGCCGCGCGCGCTAGGACTGCAAGTGCTTGCCGATGCGACCCCATGACTCCTCCAACAAGGCAAACGAGGCAATCAGGGTATTACGTGTGGTTCGAGGCAAGCAAGGCAGCGACGCTCGTTCGGGGCACCGAGTATGGCGGTGTGACCGACGCCGACCCACCGTTGATCACGAGCACCGAGCTCGCAAACAAGCTCGGCCTGTCTCGGCGAACGATCTCGCTCTATGCAAAGCGAGGTCTGATCACACCCGCCCTGATCACTCCAGGCGGGCAGTACCGATGGGTCCATGACGACGTCGTCGCCGAGATGCGCAAGCTCGCCGAGGAACGCCGCCAGGAGCGCGAGTAGCTAAGGCAACAACATGAAGGCCGAGACATGCGCAGGCCGCACCACGGAAAAGTGCCGATAGTCCAGACCCAGACCACCTGTGACCTGCGTGTCCAGAGTTTCTTTACTTCATCAAGGGCGGCCCCTGCGGGGCCGCCTGCCTGCTGTATGCGAGCCAGGGTGCCGGCACCCGTCCTGTATGCGAGCCCCGGCCAAGCCGGGACCGCCCTACGCTCCGCTCCGGCGGCCCGGCGGCCGGGGCGCGAGCGGAACGGGTGCCGGCACCCTGGCGCGAGCGGAAGGCAGGCAGCCAGGAGTCGCGCAGGGGCCGCAGTCGAAGCGAAGCTCTGGACACGCAGGTCTAGGAGGACGAGGGCCAGGACGAGGAGCTGCACCAGGAGGAAGGCGACCCCGCGGGTTCGGTCGCGATGTCAGCCACCGGTCGAGGAGCCTCCCGGGCAGGTTCAAAGGGCGGTGCTGGGCACGCTGAGAGCCGTACCCGGCTTGCCAGTTCCTACTGGCATACCAGCGTTCCAGCGGCGAACGAACTTGCCTGGCTGTGGTCCGTTGTAGGTTGACGATCATGACGGGTCAGCTTCAGTGGATTGGCAACCTAATCACAGCGGTAGCGACAATCTCGGGTGTCCTCATCGGGCAAGCCCTCGCACGGCGTACCGAGAGAACCAAGGCGCGTCGGGAAGACGCCACCCGATGGCTTCAAGACCGAAGGGAAGCGTACGCCGAGTTCTTAGCAGCGGTGTGGCCGATGCGCGGAGTTTCTACCTACGCTGGCATCTGCGAACTCGGCGATCCCCACCATCCCACGATCGACCAGCGCCGGCTGGATGTCGCAACCAAACACGAGCTGATCTACTTGATCGCACCCGCAGACGTCATCAAGCAAGCCGACCGAGTCCGAGGCGCACTATTTGAGCTATTCGAAGACTCGCACTCCAAGTTCGATGCTGTAGGCGTCATCGACCCTGGCACTGTCACCACAGGAGGCCACGACAACCAGTGGCCATTGATCGAGGCTGTGTTCGAAGCTGCGATTGCCTTCCGCGAAGCGGCTCGGCGTGACCTAGGGATCGAGGCAGAGCCTGCGGAGGCTGCTGAGGTAACCAAGTAGCAACCGAGGAGCCTTGCTTCTTCTGGGAGACAGGGCCGGGGAGTGAACCCGGCATCCAAGCTCAACAGAGGTTGGAGCTGGCCCCAGAAGCAACCCGTCTCAGGCCGTCGGTAGGCCGTCGGGCCGTCTACAGGCCGTCCGAGGAGCACTAACAACACCTACCAACCGCGAGCGTCACCAAGCCATTCTCACTGGTCACAGCGCTGTTGGTGATATTCGCCCAGGACGCCCGAGGTTGTCGCTCAGTACTACCAGTTCTGATCATCGGGAAACGATCACCTGCGGCGGACCGCCAGCAGTGTCATCTACCAGGCAAAACGCTGCCGATAGGTGACTGTTGCTGACGGTCCGAGACGGGTGCCGTGTGCCCCGTATGTGCCCCCAAAATGTCCATAGTGGACATGAGGAATTACTGAGACGGGGGAAGATGTGATCACCCGTGATGAGGTCCAAGCGGCCCATGCGGCTGGATACGCCGCCGGGCGTGTGCCACACCCTCTGGTGCCGAATCCGTATGCGGTCGAGCCGCCTCGGCCATGGGAGATGCCGATCGAACCGGCTGAGCGCCGCAGGGTCGAGCGGGAGACGCGGGATCGGCGCCTCCTCGCCCGAGTGTGTATGACTGCTTGGCGCAAAGGAGCCGAACGCACGCGCCGTTGAACGGGGACTGGCGAGGCTCGCTGATTTCCCGGTCGACTGCTCGGGGTGAACCCTGGTTGTCGGGCTTGGCGATGATCGGCGTCTGTTGGAACAGGTGATCGGGTCGGTACCGTTGGTGATGATCCCCTCGTCGTTCGGACGATCCGATGAGGGGAACTTCCGGCGAAGAGGTACCGGCGATGACCAACTTCATGACATCGGTCCAAGAGCCCGCCCAGTTGGGTGCCCGCGTGCGGATGATCCGCCGCCGTCGTGGCCTCGGTCTCGATACCGCGGCGGGTCTCGCAGGGATTTCGAAGTCCTACCTGAGCCTGCTTGAGACCGGCAAGCGCCAGTTCGACCGGCGTGGGCTGCTGGAAGATCTCGCGACCGCGCTGAGCTGCTCCGTTGCCGACATCACCGGGCAGCCGTACTCGCCGGTCGATCGGGACTCGGCCGACGCGCTGAGTGCGCTACCCGCTATCCGGCTGGCGCTCATCGAGTACGGCCCGGATGAGCTTCCTGACGTCCGGCCGAGACCACTGGACGAGCTGGTCGAGTGGGCCGACCGAGCCAACGAATATCGAGACCAGACCCGCTACTCACTGGCAGGTCGCGGTATCGGCGAACTGTTGACCGAGCTGCATGCCCACACGCTCACCAGCCCGGCAGCCGACCGGCCACGTGCTTTCCGGGCAGCCGCGACCACCTGCGTCGTGGCAGGGGCGATCGCGCGGAACGCCGGTCACATCGACCTCTCAGTTAGCGCAGCTCGCCGCGGTTACGACTTCGCGCAGAGGTCGGAAGACCTGGGCCTTCAGGGGTTCTCGCGCTGGTACTGGGCACAGGGGTTGATGCGCCTCGCCGCACGCCGCCGTGTGGCGTCCGTGCTGGCCGACGGACTAAACGAGCTGTCGCCGACTCTGAAGCTCAGTGCTGACGACACGATGCCGGTCGAGATGGCCGGCTTGATGCATCTCACCAACGCTCAGGCGGCGGCGCGTGATCGTCGCGCCGACGACGCACACAGGCACCTCGCCGAAGCCGCTGCACTGGCGGAGCGCACCGGGGACCGGAATGCAATGCGGTTGCACTTCGGCCCGACAAACGTCGCCCTGTGGCGACTGGCGATCGGCATCGAGTTGTCCGAGGGCGGGCGAGCGTACGAGGAAACGATCCGGGCCAACCCCGACGTGACAGCGCTCGGCAGCAGCAACCGTGCCTGCTCTCTGCACCTCGACCTCGCGCGGGCAGTCATGCAGGACGGTGGTGATCGGGACGCTGAAGCCATCCGCCACCTCGACATGGCCGACCGCATCGCGCCGCAGCGCATCCGAGTCGACCCCCTCGCTCGTGAACTCGTGTCGACGCTGAACTCGCGGGCACGGCGGCGAGTGTGGGAGTTGGATTCCCTGCGCAACCGCTTCGGAGTGGGTTGACAGATCGTAAACACCGCTGGGTCTGATCACTCATAGCTTCACCTCCACTACTGGAGGTGATCGACTTGGTTATCGTGATGGTGCTTGGCCTGGTGGTCTGGTCCCTGTTCTTCGTTCCGTTGTTCTTGTTGTGGTGGTTGCCCGGCAGCCGTAGGCGGACGTCGTCAACGCAGTCGACGATCAATTGCCCGTCCCATGCGACGAGGGGGACGGCATGAATGGGCACGAGACGTGGCTTCGGCCGCATATCGCTGCCATCCACGCGAGCATGGCCGCCGGCTTCCGCTTCAGGTATCTGCCCTCGCTCGCAAATCTCCGTTCTGTGCAGGGGATTCGTGTGTCGTTCGGCGTGATGGACATTTTCATGGCATCCGGCACCGACGACGCGCTCGCCGCACGATTCCGGGTCGAGGACTTGGAGAGGGGATCGCCGCCCGCCTTGTGGCACCGGTACGGCTCGGTAGCAGAGGTGGTCTTCGGGCTGCTGGATCTACCGGAACATGGTGCACAGGGTGCGCCGGCACTGGCCTCGTCGCCCGTCGGTGACTTGTGGGTACCGAGCTCGGCGTCTGGCCTGGTACCCGGGGTGCACGCCTCCGGGCGGGCTCGTGGTGACGGATAAGCGATTCCTGCCGATGGCATGGCATGTCGGGTGGTGTCGGCCGCAGAGGTCTACACGTTCCGCTGGGGACGCGGTGCCGGGTACTTCACGGTTCACTCCGGGGACCAGAGCGCCAGCCACGGCAATACACATCTCGTCGCCACCGTGCGCGGTGTCGGTGACTGGGCCGATGAGTCGGATGTCGAGATTCAGGCGAAGCGGTGGCTTCGTGCGACGGCCGACCAGCGCCCGTTAGGTCAGTAATTCCCAAAGACGCGGCCCGGCGGCTTCCCCGTAATGCCGGGCTGTTGGCCAGGTCGCGCTCCTGCTTCCCCCGTCGCGCGACCCGGCACCCCGATCGGAAGGCGTCGGAGATGGATCTTCCCGAGTTACCCGGCTGGATGGCCGGTGACAAAGAAAGGCTGTGGCACGCGCCGGTTTCTGGCGGCTACGAGCCGGAGGCCGAGTGTGGCCACCGGATTCAAGGTCGGGTGCATGCTCGGCGTGGGGTGTACCCGCCGCAGGGTGACGGGCGATCGATGTGTCCGGCGTGTGCGATTCGTCGAGACGTGTTCTGGCAGGCGCCCGTCGACCTCCTGCGGCCGTTAGAAGAGGCGATTGCACGCGTGGTTTTCGTGGCACCGGAGCTGATCAAGTGGCCGGATGAAGACTTCGACGAAGTTCTTCTCGCCCAAGCTGCGTGACTCGGTCGGGTCCCCCAAGAACGCATGGAAGGAAGGCAGTGCGCAGCTACCTCACGCCAAGGGAAGAGAGCGAGCTTGCTGAACGGATGGCTACGGACTACGTCGATCATCAGGCGTCCATCCGCGTCCTGATGTTCGAGGAAGGGCTGTCCTATGGGGCGGTACACCGCCTACTGACTCAGGTTGCGGGTCTCGATATGCGTGGGCGAGGTGGTACCCCCGACCAGACAGCAGCCCGTGACCAGTTCGATGACCTCGATCCAGAGGTCAGAGAGCAGTCGGTCGTCGACCTGGCCGACGCGTTCGTGCAGGGTGCCCGGATTACCGAGCTGGCCGAACAGCGCGAGCTCTACCCGTATACGGTGCTGCGCCTGCTCTTGCTGGCTGGTGTCGAGCGTCCGAGACGCCTCGACCGCGCTCCCCGTGGTAGCGGGAAGCGGCGTCGATAAGTCCAGAACAGGTCCATCCCCTGGTCAGAGCGCCGTCGCGAATGACTGCGACGGCGCTCTGAGCTGTTCGGGTGATCGTCGACGGGATTGAGTAGAAACCCCGTCCCCGCCCTTCGCGGTCCTCGATACGGTCACAACGATCATCACAACGATCAAGGGGAGGATCGCGTGACTGTCCGCGTGGACCCGGCGACCATCGACAGGCTTGCCGGAGTCGTCCAGGACTCGACCGGATCGCTGAAGGGCGCTGCACCGGCACCTGGCGCGGACGCGGGACCGTCCACCGCTGCCGTTGCGGAGACCGTCGCCGAGCTGATGCGTGCGGCAGCGGGATTGACCGAGCTGACAACGAAAATGGCTGACGACCTGCATGCCAACCGGTCGACGTACGCCAGTACCGAGGACAACAACATCGGCATCTTCAACCAGGTGCAGCGCTGAGGGGACTGACTGATGCCGATCAACATCTTCACCGCCGGCAATCCGGGTTCGGTGCGGGAACTGGCCGACGCAGTGCGCAAGCTCGGGACCGGAGTCGACGAGGTCGCTACTGGACTGCACCGTGCCCGGTCCGAATCCGAAGCAGACTGGGATGGTCACGCCTCCGATGCGTTCCGAGATGCTGCCAACCGCGACGCGAAGGACGCCGACGCCCTCGCGGGTCTGCACGAGGGATTGGCGACGGCGCTGACCGTGTTCGCTGACGAACTGACGACGGTCAAAGCCCGTATGGAGCAGGCCCGGTCGGTTGCGACCGCAGGCGGCCTGCAAATGATGGGTCGGAGCCTGATCACCGAACCGGGGCCGATGCCGCTGCCACCGGAAGAGAACGAGAAACAGCAGAAGGCGTGGCGCGAAGCCAAGGCCACCGTGAAGTACGCCCGCGCGCTCGAACGCGCTGCCCACGAGCACCTGCTGGCTGCGCTGAAGGCCAACAGTGTTGGTCTGGATGGGATCGGACAACGCGGCGCCTGGGCGCAGGCCGCCGCTGCTGCCACCAACCCGGACGCGATGGAACTCGCCGGTGCCGCAGATGCGATGGACACCCAAGCAGCACAGGCCACCCGGTCGGCGTTCGAGAAGGCCATGCAGGGCGGACCGGCCGCAGTGAAGGGAATGTGGAGCGCGCTGACTTCAGCGCAGCAGGCAGACCTGATCAGCCGGTTTCCCCAGATGGTCGGTTCGACTGACGGGGTGCCCGTGGTCGTCCGTGACCAGGCCAACCGCTCGTTGCTCGCCCAGCAGCGTCAGGCACTTGTCGACCGCATCCGTGACGAGAAGTCACGGCTCGACCCCGATTCGGAGAACGCCGCCGACTGGGAGCGGATCAACCAGCTCGACGAAGCGCTGAAGGGTATCGACAAGCTCAACGAAACCCTTGGTAAACCCGGCAGTGGGCATTTCCTGCTGGGCATCGACTCCACCGCTGATTCTCGGGGCCGCGTCATCGTCGCCACAGGCAACCCGGACACCGCGGAGCACGTGCTGACTTACGTTCCCGGCACGACTGCCGACCTGGGCGGGGCCGCTGGGGACGTCCAGCGCAACGACATGCTGGTCCAGCGAGCCAGCGAGATGGCTCCGGAAGGCCAGGAGGTTGCCGGAGTGATGTGGCTCGACTACAACGCCCCGCCCGACCTCGTAGCAGCGTCCGACAAGACATACGCCTTCGATGCCGGAGAGGATCTGTCGCGGTTTCAGGAGGGTCTCCGGGCGACTCACGAGGGAGCGCCTTCACACAACACCGTGCTCGGGCACAGCTACGGGAGCACGGTTGTCGGCTACAGCCAGCGGGATCACGGCCTGCACGCGAACGACGTCGCCTTCATCGGATCGCCGGGCGTGGGCGTGTCGGAGGCTCAAGACCTCCACATGTCGCCCGAGCACGTGTGGGCAGGTACCTCTGCGAGCGACCCGATCGAGTACCCGCACTCCGGCGACCCTGTTGAGATCATCCGGGACGGCTGGATCAAGGGTGGCGACCCGCACATCCATGGTCAAGACCCCTCTGATCCGGCCTTCGGTGGCCGTATTCTTCCGACCGACCCAACGGGTGGGCACTCTGACTACTGGTTCAAGCAGCAGTCGATGGACAGTCTGGCGAAGTTGACCGTCGGACAGACTGAAGGGATGGGGTAATGGCCCCGGAAGCACCGCAGAAGGCCAACGGTGGGTACAACGCGGGGAAGATCGTTTCTTCCGTCATCGCCGGGCTCTTGGCGCTATATGGCGTGACGTACTGGTGGAACTTCGTCAGTCTCACAGCCAGTGGTTACAAATCCAGCGGGATCGACGGCCAACTCGTCGCCTGGCTCTTCGCCATGTGGTTCATCCCCACCGTGATCGCCACGGCTGTCGTTTGTGTCGGGTTCGGTATCCGGTCCGTCACTTCCAAGATCGCGATCGGTGTTGAGGCTCTGTTGCTGATCACTGCCGTTGTCACGGCAGCGACCGGCGCGCAGTGACGCAAGCTGGGTGCTGCGAAATCTACTTTGGACGATCGAAGTACCCTTTTGGGTACTTGGGGCCGTGACACCTGACCATTGGGCTGCTGGTTGTAGAAGGCGTTCCGTAGGCATCTTCGACGACCACCTCGCACGCGAAGAAAGGGCCATCCAGCCGCGTTTCATGTATGCGACGAGAAAAGCGACCCCAGTCATCTCGATATGCCGATCCGACGTACCCAGTTAGGCTCGCGACGCCAACCGGGACAACGCCATACTGCTTCGTTGGATCGTAAACGTATACGGCCGGGTAAGCCGGGAATCCATCAATTTTCCGAAGTGGCTGAAATTGGACCAGCCTGCTGATTCGCTCCCTGTTGTGATCGTAGTCGGTTCCTGAAAGCAGGTTTTTGCCGTACCAGCCTTCAGGTGGTGGAATAGTCCGACCGGAACGTCCGCCGTGGATGAGTACGCTGGCAACGTTGTTAAAGTCTTCAAGTGTCAACCCATATGGGAGCCCCTTTGCTTGCCAAGGGGGAGCCGCTCTCTCATTTGATCTCAATGTGCCCTGCCTTCCCTTGTTGCTCGCCAGCTAGAGGTGTAGAGCTGAAGCGAGGAGCTGGCTAGTCGTTAAAGTCTGCAAGTTCGTCAAAATCACTATGGCTGTCGAACTCAATGGATTCGGTGTTCTCGGAAGAGTCTGCGTCGTCATTGACTTCGGCGTCGCTATACTCCAGTTCTTCGTACTCCGGGTCAAAGAAGTCATGGTTATTGAACTCGGCTCGGTCCACGAATCTTCCCTCTTCGGGCACTTGGGGAAGACCTGTGATGGAAAAGTCAACCGGACGCCCACCATAAACCTCTGGGAAGTCGGCAGAATTCGCGAACCGCGCATCGTGAAAGCTGGCCGAAGCGGGTAGGTGGGAGGTTTTGAAGCTCGCTTGACTGCTGAAATTTGCGCCATCAAAGATGGCGTGCAATTCAAAGCGGGAACTATTGAAGTCCGCATTTGATTCAAAATGGACGGATTCGAAATGGGCAAGACTGCGGAAGTGTGCAAACTCAAAGCGGGCTTCATCGAAAAAATGAGCGTTGTTGAAATTTGCAACACTATTGAACACGGTATTGTGGAAGTTGGTTTCTCCGGTAAATTGCGCACCATCGAGTTTTGCTCTTTGGACTTCACAAAAAGGAAGACTGAAGTCGGATAGGTGCGCACGAGATAGGTCGATGTCAACGGGGCCCCAGAATTTTGCGTTGGCGGACCCAGATTTGCCTGTAGTGTATGGCCTGAGGCGGTCGGCTAGGATTTGTTGCGCGGTAGTTCTGACCTGCATTTCCTCGTGGCTGTAGTGCTGGTCTTCTTGTTGATTGTCGCCAGGTGGTGTTCTTGGCATTCGAAGATAAGCGCAGATTAGGTTTACCATCGTTTGTCGGTGTTCTTCATGGCTGTCGGCAAGTCGTTCAAGTGCGTATAGGCCAGCCAGGCGGACTGGGGCTTTATCGCTGCCGAGTTGCTCGGCAGCTGCATTGTAAAGCTCGGTGATGCGAGTTTCGAGAGCGTCGTGCCGGTTGTCGGCGGCTACTTGCTCCTGGTGTGACTTCGTTTCGGCGGCAACTTGTTCCTGGAGATGGTGCGCCTTTTCCTTCTGCTTGAGGTCGAGTTCGGTGTAGCGTTGCCGACGGGCGGCGAGAATGAGGGCTACCCCGCCGCCGGTGCCAATGCCGAGGCTGCCAGCCGTGCGGATGATGTCGAGCGTGGTGCGTGGGCCATCGCCTCGAAAGAGCCAGAGAAGCAAGGCGCCCGAGCCCAGGGTGATTGCTACGACAAGCGCTCCGACCCAGTAGATGGTTCGGGTCTGGAGCACGCCCGATTCGATGTCCGTTTCCGGCTTGGTCGCCATGTAGATCATGGTGCCAACGCAGCCGGGCGGGTGGCGTCGAAATCGCGGAAACGCCCGCTCTCGCCAACGGTACCGACGGAGCGGGCGTGATACGAGCGTCGCAGGTTAGGCAGGCTGGTACTGCTGCGCGGGAGTGCTGAGCTCGGCGCGGATAGCGTCGCGTTGCTGTTCGGCGAGCTGGACGGCGACGGCATCGCCGATTCCGGTCTGTCGGCCTGCCGTCTCGCTGACGAGGCGGTCGAGGTGGGCGTCGGCGACCGGCCCGTCTGCCTCGACTCGGAGTCGCAGCGTGGCGGCGGAGCCCGGTCCGTTGTCGTTGCCGAGTGTTCGTTCCAGCGAGAGCTGGAGTGCGTGCGTGACGTGGCCGAGGTCGAGCGGTTCGCCGGCGTTGCCATTCATGGCGTGGGTGATGGTTCTCGTCGACTCCACGTAGGCAGGGAGTTCGGCGGCGATGGCCTGCACCGTGGCACCGTCGCCGTTCCTCTCTACGTTGGCGAGGACGGACTGCCAGCTACGGCCCGCTTCGAGCATCGGCCGAACGCGGTCCCATGCGCGTTTCTCGTGGGTTGCGGTGAGCAATTGCGCGGCAGTGTTGCCGGTCGGCTGCTCCAACTCGTGAGCCGCAGTCAGCACGGCCTCACGGGCGGCATCTGCGCGTCGGTGTAGCTGTTTGGCTTCGGTGGCAGCCTCGGCGCGTGCCTGCTCGATCAGCTTGGCGCGGTAGTCCTCGGCGTACCGCTCGTCGGTGCGAAGCGCGGAGATGCGATCGGCGAGGCGGGTGCGGATGCGGGTGGCTTCGTCGCCGATGCGGGCGAGGGTGGCGAGTGCATCTTGGCGCTGGCGCAAGGTGGTTCGAGGCATGGTTCGGTGTCCTTTCGAGTGTTGATCAGTTGTTGAATCGGGGGTAGTTGAATCGTGGGCCTGGTTCGGCGCCGTCTTGCACAGCGACCGCAGGTCGGCGTGGGTCCTGTGCTTCCATCGCAGCGACACGTTCGAAGTGGTTGTCCGGTGGAATCTGGTCGGCTTCGACGGTGTAGCCGCGCTGGCGGAAGTAGTCGGGGAACCGTCTGTAGGTCTCAGCGTCGAGGTAGGCGACGCCGTGGACGAACCAGAACGTGTCGGGTTGGTCGAGCTGGAACGGGCCGTGAACAAGTCGGCGGCCGGGGGCGGTGATCCGGTAGTAGCTGGGCATCGTGTTTACCTCCTGGTGTCGGATCGGATTCGCTGTCCGCTGAGCTGTCGTGGTTCAGGGCGTAGGTAAACGGTCAGGTCGAGCGCTGTTCGGTGTCGAGAAGGTCGGCGCGGAGTAGGGCGAGCACTTGGTTGCGGTCGGCGTGGTGGCTGATCGCTGCGGCCGTGACTGTCGCGAGTCCGACCAGCAGGTCGCGGGCGTCGTCGAGGTCCAGGTCGTCGACCAGGACCTCGAGCCCGTTGTGGTCTCCGGCGGTGGCGGCGGTGACGATCGCCCACACCTGCCGCTCGGCGTCGGCCGGTGTCATGCCGAGTCCGTCTGGGTATAGGCGATGCCAAGGCCGGCGGCGAGCTGTCCGAGCATGGAACGGGCCGCCTCTGTTCCCTCAGTCGCGGTGTCCACAGTGAATATGCGTACGTGGGCAGAGGCCAGCGACGACACCGTTTTGGCGGCGTAGGCGAGGTCCTGCGCGTTCTTCGATTTCCACAGAGCGGCGCGAGCGTGCTCGATGTCGTCGAGCAGACCGGCGGCGGCCTCGGCTCGACGGCGGCGTACGTCGACCACCTTGGCCTGCGTCGCGGCTGCGGTCCGGGATCGGTCGCCGGGTAGTCCGGCGGCTTTGCAGATGCGAGACACGCTCGACGGGCTGATCCCTACTTCGCGGGCGAGCTCAGCGCGCCTGCCCCCAACGGCTCGCATCCGGTGAACCCGCACCCCGCAACGGAACCCGAAAGGGCTTCGTCGTCACTTGATGTCAGTGGTGGTGCGGCCGCGTATCCCCATCGGTGGATGCGGGGACCACCTTCGACGGAGATCGTCGATCTTGGATTGCGGGGCCAATGGCGGCGGCAGAGGCTTCCACGTGCCAAACCCCGCTATCCACTCTTGCAGGAGGAACCGTGTCTCGCACCGCACTCCGCTGGACCGTCGCCGCCACCGCCGCAGCCGCGCTGACCCTCGGCGGCGGCACCGCCGCCTTCGCCCAGGAGCTCACGATCCGGCCGGCGAACTCGACCCAGCCGGGGAGCCTCCTCCTCGCGGTCGACCTGGGTCCGGAGTACCACTTCCACACCGCGCCGCAGAGCACGCAGACCAGGCCGGCCGCGACCGCGACCGCGACGAGCAACAACACCAGGCCCGCGCAGGTCTCCGGCTTCGCCGTCTGAGCTCTGCCCACGCCCTCCCAGGCCAACGCACGCCCCGGCCCGCGCCGCACGCGGACCGGGGCGTGCGGCGTTCGCGGGCCCGGTGTGAATTGGGCGGGTTTCGCCGTTCGGCGCCGATCAGGCCCGCTAACGTGAAACCGTGCCGGTGAACCATCCGACGGAGCTGCCCGCGGTCCACGAAGCGTGGTTGCCGCGCGAGCACCCGCTGCACCGGCCCCGCCACGGCCGCCGCCAGCTCACGGCGCTGGTGTGCGCGCTGCTCTTCTTCTCCGCGCCGGTGCTCTCGTGGCTGTTCGGCGCCCGCGCCGAGCCGCTGGAGAACCGGCCGCTGGCCGCCTTCCCCAGCATCACCGACGGCTGGGGCGTGCTCACCGGGCTCAACCCGTGGGCGACGGAGAACCTGCCGTTCCGCAAGAACGCCGTCCAGTCGGTCGACGCGCTCAGCCGCGGGGTGTTCGGCGAGCCCGCGCGGCTGGAGGGCGGCTCGCATACCTCACCGATCGGCACCGGGCAGGTCGACGCCAAGCCGCCGCTGGACGAGACCGTCTTCCCCAACGTCATCGAGGGCAAGAACGGCTGGCTCTACCTCGGCCACGACGTGTCCTACCGCTGCGTGCCGAAGATGGAGCTGGACCGGGTGATCGCGGGGCTGAAGCGGTGGCGCTCGGTCGTCGAGGCGTCCGGACGCAGGTTCCAGCTCGTGATCGCCCCGGACAAGTCCACCGTCTACCCCGAGAACATGCCGGACTCCTACCCCGGGCAGGACTGCTCGGCGAAGGCGCAGGCGGAGTTCTGGCGCCGGGTGCCCGCGGCGACCGGCGCCATCGACATGCGCGGTCAGCTGCGCCAGGTCGCCGAGCGCAACGGGCGCCCGATCTACCACGACATCGACACGCACTGGACGCACGAGGGCGGCGTCGCGATGACCTACCAGCTCGCCGAGCGCCTCCGGCCGGGCACGACCGCGACCTGGAAGGTGCTGCCCAGCCGCCAGTACGACCACAGCGCCGACATCCCCGACCTGCTCGGCCAGGACCGGACCGTGCCGATCCAGGCGTACTCGCTGGCACCGGACGGCGGCGCCGACAACACCCGGTTCCAGGCGAGCAACTTCCACCAGCCGCTGCACCTGTCCTCGCCGCCGAAGCCGGGGATGATCGACCGGCCGATGCGCATGGTCGGCGACTCGTTCAGCCAGTTCGCCAGCCCCTACCTCGCGGCGGCCTTCACCGACGTCACCATCGCCCACCCCGACACCGTCGCGGAGAACCCGCAGGCCATGGGCTCGCTGCTGGCCGAGGGCGAGATCGTCACCTTCGAGCTGTCCGAGCGGTTCGTGGCCGGCGGCCGATACGCGATGCTCGACCCGGCCGTCGCCGACCAGGCCGGCGCGGTGCTCGCCCAGCACCCCGTCCGCTGATCAGGCGGGCACGGGGGTGCGTGTGAGGCGGCGCAGCCGCAGGTTGCCCACCACGCGGCACACCAGGTAGATCACGAACGAGATGATCGTGACGAACGCGCTGACCGGGGCACCGGGCGCCAGCGACAGCACGATGCCGCCGAGCACGGCGACCTCGGCGAACACGACCGCCAGCAGCGTCGCCTTGACCGGGCTCGCGGTCACCCTGGCCGCCGCCGCGCCCGGCGTCACCATGAGCGCGAGCACCAGCAGCGCACCCACGGTGTAGACGCCGAGCGCGGTCGCGACACCGACCAGCACCGCGAACAGCGGTGTGAGCACCCGCGCCGGGACACCGCGCGCCGCCGCGACGTCGGGGTCGACGCTGGCGAACAGCAGCGGCCGGTAGACGAAGGCGAGCACCAGCAGCACCGCGGCGGCGCAGCTGGTCAGCAGCACGACGTCGGAGGAGTCCACGCCCACGATCTGCCCGACCAGCAGGCTGAACTTGTTCGAGGTGCGCTCCGGGTTCATCCACAGCAGCAGCACGCCGAGACCGAGCCCGAACGACAGGATCGCGCCGATCACCGAGTCGCGTTCGGTCCCGCGCTGCCCGAGCAGGCCCAGCAGCAGCGCCGCCACCACCGCGCCCGCCAGCGCGCCGACCCCGACCCCGACCCCGATCAGCAGCGCCGCCGCGGCACCGGTGAACGCCAGCTCGGCGGTGCCGTGCACGGCGAACGACATCTTGCGCGCCACCACCAGCGGGGCCAGGACCCCGGAGACCAGGCCGAGCGCGGCGGCGGCCAGCAGGGCCTGCTGGACGAACGGGTAGCCGAGCAGGCTCGACGTCGTCTCGAAGTCGAACAGCTTGCCCATCGCGTCGATCAGAGTGTTCACGCCTGTTCCGCCTCGTGCACGTGGCAGCCTTCCTCGTCGACGCCGCTGACGACCAGCCTGCCGCCGACCCTGGCCACCTCGATCCTGGTCCCGTAGAGCTCGGAGAGCGTCTCGGAGTTCATGACCTCGTCCGGGGTGCCGATCCGGAAACGCCCGTCGACCAGGTACAGGACCCGGTCGACCAGCGGCAGCACCGGGTTCAGCTCGTGGGTGACGAACAGGACCGCCGCCCCGGCGTCCCGCGCCTGCTGGGAGATGAGCCTGCTGACCTTGCGCTGGTGCGAGATGTCGAGCGAGAGCAGCGGCTCGTCGCACAGCAGCACCGCAGGGTCGCTCACCAGGGCCTGGGCCACCCGCAACCGCTGCTGCTCCCCGCCGGAGAGCAGCCCGAGCGGCATCTTGGCGTAGGCGGTGGCATCGACCGCGCGCAGCGCGTCGTCGACCCGCCGCCCGCGCTCGCGGCGCTGCCGGATGCCCATGCCCCAGTGGTGGCCGTCGAGCCCGAAGCCCACCAGGTCCCGTCCGCGGACGGTGAGGGTCGCGTCCACCGCTCGCTGCTGCGGGATGTAGCCGATCCTGGCGCTGCCCCGGTGCGCGGGCGCACCGGCGACCTCCACGGAGCCGGAGCTCAGCGGCTGGAGGCCGAGCAGGACCCGCAGCAGGCTGGTCTTGCCGGAGCCGTTGGGTCCCAGCACCGCCAGGAACTCGCCCGGTTCGACGTCGAGGTCCAGCCCGTCCCAGAGCATGCGTGCGCCATAGGAGAGCTGCGCGCCGCGCAGGCGGACGGCGGGCGCGCGGTGCGGTGCGCGGTCGGCCACCGCGGTGCTGTCTTTGCCGGTGTGCCTGGCGTCGGATTCGGCGGTCATGTCGCAGTCATCTCAGCGTTCGCGGGGTCAGGGTTTGCGGTTCAGGGCGGCGTCCAGCGCGGAGATCTGGGCGTTCATCCACTGCACGTAGGTCTGGCCCTCGGGCAGCACCTCGGTCATCTCCACGACCGGGATCCGATTTTCCTCCGCGGCCTTTCGCACCGACTCGGTGACCGGCGACTCGGTCTGCGGGTTGTAGACCAGGGCGCCTGCCTGGCCGCTGCGGACCGCGTTCTGGACCTCGGCGACGGCGGCCGCGGACGGGTCGGACTCCGACTCGATGGCGTTGACGAAGGCGGGCGGGGTGATGTCGGTCAGCTTCGAGTCCTCGATCAGGTAGTGCGCGACGGGCTCGGTGACGATCACCTTCTTGCCCTGGTGCGCCGCGGCGATCTGCTCGACGCGGCCCTCCAGGCCGTGGACGTCCTGGGCGAAGCGGCCGGCGGCGTCGGTGAACGCCTGGGCGTTGGCGGGCTGGAGCCTGCCGAGCTCCTGGGCGATGCGGTCGGCGACCCCGTGCACGAGGTGCAGGTCGTACCAGACGTGCTCGTTGCCAGAGTGGTCGTGGCCGTGCTGGTGACCGTGGCTCTCGGCGGGAGCGGGTGCTGGCGGCTCGCCGTGACCGTGGTCCTCGGCGGGAGCGGGCGCGGGCTGCTCGCCGTGGCCGTGCTCGTCGCCCGGAGCGGGCGCGGGGTGCTCGTGACCTTCTCCCGGCGTGCCGTGGTCGTGCTCGTCGGCCGGGGGCTGCGGCTGACCGGGCGCGGGCGGCTGCTCGCCGTCGGCCGGTGCCTCCGGCACCGACACCGCCTCGACGGTGGGCTTGGGCTGACCGGCGAGGATCTGCTCGACGAACTCGTCGTAGCCACCGCCGTTGAGCACCACAAGGTCGGCGTCGCTGACCTTGGCGGCGTCCTGCGGGGTGCTCTCGTGCGAGTGCGGGTCGGCGTTGGGGTCGTTGATCAGCGACTCGACCTCGACGTGGTCGCCGCCGACCGCCTGTACGACGCTCGCCCAGACGCTGGTCGAGGCGACCACCTTGACCTTGCCGTCGGCGGCGGAAGACCCCTGCTGACCCGCGCCGCAGCCGGTCATCGCCAGCGCTGCCGCGGTGACGCCCACCAGCGCGGTGCAGGCGCGGGGGAGGCGTCTGGTCTTGGGATGGCTGGCGGTCATCGGCTGCTCCTCCAAGGCGGCGTCGCGTCCCGGTGGGGCTCGAAACGCTAACGGAAACCGTTGTCATGTGCAGCCTACGCGGAGCGACACGCGTGATTCCACCGACCGGGTGGTGTTGTGGGAAAGACGACGCCCCCGTCGCAGCGCAACGGGGGCGTCGGGCGGAACTCGGCCGAGTCAGGCGGCGAGGCGGGCGCCGGTCTCGGGGTGGAAGAGGTGGACCTCGCCGGCGTCGCGCAGCGCGACCCGCACCCGCTGGCCGAGCGCGGGCGGCGTGCGGCCGTCGGTGCGCACGACGAAGCGCTCCGGGCTGCCGCCGACGTCGATCGTGCCGTGCACCAGGGCGTCCGCGCCGAGCTCCTCGACCAGCTCGACGGTCATGTCCAGGCCGTCCTCGGACGACGAGGTCAGCTCCAGCGCCTCCGGCCGCACCCCGAAGGTCACCTTGTCCAGGCCGTCGGTCGCACCCCGCGGGACGGGGATGGTGTGCCCGTCGAGCACGGCTCCCTCACCGCTGAGCGGCACCGTCTTGAGGTTCATCGCCGGCGAGCCGATGAAGCCCGCCACGAAGGCGTTGGCCGGGTTCTCGTACAGCTCGCGCGGCGAGGCGCACTGCTGGAGCAGGCCGTCCTTGAGCACCGCCACGCGGTGGCCCATCGTCATGGCCTCGACCTGGTCGTGGGTGACGTAGATGGTCGTGGTGCCCAGCCGCTTCTGCAGCGCGGCGATGTTGGCGCGGGTCTCCACCCGCAGCTTGGCATCCAGGTTGGACAGCGGCTCGTCCATCAGGAACACGCTGGGCTCGCGCACGATCGCCCGGCCCATCGCGACCCGCTGGCGCTGGCCACCGGACAGCGCCTTGGGCTTGCGGTCGAGGTACTTCTCCAGATCCAGCATCTTGGCGGCCTCGGTGACCTTCTCGCGGATCTGCTGCTTGGGCGTCTTGCGCAGCTTGAGCGCGAAACCCATGTTCTCGGCCACCGTCATGTGCGGGTACAGCGCGTAGGACTGGAACACCATGGCGATGTCGCGCGCCTTCGGCGGGGTGTGGGTGACGTCGTTGCCGCCGATGGTGATCGAGCCCTCGTCGACGTCCTCCAGCCCGGCCAGCATCCGCAACGCGGTCGACTTGCCCGAACCGGACGGCCCCACCAGGACCAGGAACTCGCCGTCGGCGACGTCGAGGCCGAGCTCGTCGACGGCTCGGACCGGCGGGCTACCGGGGTACACCCGCGACGCGTTGACGTATGCAACCTCAGCCATGTGTGACGCACCTTTCACAACGCAGGTCCGGTCAAACTAGCTTCGAAATCGGTAAAGGTCAGCCCCCGCGCAGAAAGAACCTCGGAGAGTGACGGCCGTGTTTCTCTGCGTACATGGGATGTGACCTTCGTGGAATATGCGTGATCGGTGCTTCTCCAGCCAGTACTGAACCGTTACGGTTCCTCCATGGCGCGGTCAACGAATGCCCGGCGGCCTGCGACGCTCGCTTCGCTCGCGGCGGAGCTGGGTGTCTCCAGGACTACGGTGTCGAATGCGTACAACCGTCCCGACCAGCTCTCCCCGGAGCTGCGCAAGCGGGTCCTCGACACTGCTCGCAGGCTGGGCTACCCCGGCCCGGACCCGGTCGCGCGGTCGCTGCGGACCCGGAAGGCGGGTGCGGTCGGACTGCTGCTGACCGAGAACCTTTCCTACGCCTTCCGCGACCCGGGCGCAATCAGCTTCCTGGAAGGTCTGTCGCTCGCGTGCGAGGACGCCGGCCACGGCCTGCTGCTGATCCCGGCGAGCCCGGAACGCGAGGACGTCGCCTCCGTGCACCGCGCGGGCGTGGACGGCTTCGTCGTGTACTCGGTGCCCGAGGACGACCCGCACCTGGCCGCGGTGCTGGAGCGCCCGGTGCCGGTGGTGGTCTGCGACCAGCCGCGGCTCGACAACCTGGACTGGGTCGGCCCGGACGACGCCCGCGCCATCAAGAGCATGGCCGACCACCTGATCCAGCTCGGCCACCGCCGCATCGGCGTCTCCTGCATGCGCCTGGCCCGGGGCCGCAACGACGGCCTGGCCTCGGTGCAGCGGCAGGCCAACGCCAGCTTCCACGTGCAGAAGTCCCGGCTCACCGCGCTCGCGGAATCCTTCAGCGAGGCAGGCGTGGACTGGGCGAAGGTCCCAGTCGTGGAGCGTTTCGACCACACCGCGGCCTCCGGCGCCTCGGCGGCCCGGCAGCTGCTGGACCTCGACCCGGACATCACCGCGATCGTGTGCACCTCCGACATCCTCGCGCTCGGGGCGCTCAACGAGGCCAGGAGCCGGGGACTGCGGGTGCCGGAAGACCTCACCGTCACCGGTTTCGACGGCATCGCAGACGCCGAGCGCGCGGGCCTGACCACGGTGCGCCAGCCGGTGCTGGAGAAGGGCCGCGCCGCCGGACGGCTGCTGCTGGAGACCAGCGAGCCGGGCAGGCCGCGCGAGGTGCTGCTGGAGACCCAGCTCATCACCGGCACGACGGCCGCGCCGCCGCGTTCCCGGGAGGAGCGCTGGTTCGGCCCGTAGGCCGCCGCGGCGGGCCGTTGCTCAGTAGTTCGTCCACTCGCCCTGGGCGTAGCTGAGGATCGTCGGGTGCATCAGCGTCGACGGCTCCATGCCGGGGACGCGCCTGCGGTCGGGCGGGAACTCCGCTGCCGCGCGCAGTGTCCCGGCGTCCAGCGACCGCAGCGGCGGAGCGTCCGCGGGTAGCTCCAGCGGCGGCGCGGCGCCGGCCGCGCCCAGGTGGAAGCCCCACTCGCCGAAGCTCGGCACCGACACCTCGTAAGGCACCGTCGAGATCCCGGCCGCGCGCATGGTCGCCTCGATGCACCAGAACGCCTGCGGCGCGAAGTACGGCGACCCGGCCTGCACGTTGACCCGCGCCCCGTCGGCCATGGCGTGCTTGACCAGCGCGTAGAACTCCGTGGAGTACAGCTTCGCGGTGGCCGTCGAGTCCGGGTCGGGCATGTCGACCAGCACGACGTCGTAGCGCTCGCGGTTGTCGCGCAGCCATGCGAAGGCGTCGGCGGACGCGGTGCGAACCCGCGAATCGTCGAACGCGCGCCGGTTCAGCTCCGCGACCCGCGGATCGTCGCGTGCCAGGTCCAGCACCGCCGGGTCCATCTCGACCAGCGTGACCTGCTCGACGTCGGGGTAGCGCAGCACCTCGCGCAGTGCCAGCCCGTCGCCGCCGCCGAGGATCAGCACCCGCGACCGCGGCCCCGGCATCGCCGGGTGGACCAGCGCCTCGTGGTAGCGGTACTCGTCGACCGAGCTGAACTGGAGGTCGCCGTTGAGGAAGAGCCGGGTGTCGCCGCGGCCGGACAGCGAGACCCGCTCGGTCAGCACGACGTCCTGGTAGTCGGTGCGCTCGGCGTGCACGACGGGGTCGGCGTACAACGCCTGCCTGGCGGTGACCTCGAAGTCGTCGGCGAAGACGTAGGCGCCCAGCAGCACGCCGCCGACCAGCGCCGACGCCGCGACGAGCACCAACCGCACGCGCTTGGACAGCTCCCGGCGGAACACCGTCAGCACCAGGCCGAGACCGGCCGCGGCGTTGAGCATCCCGACCAGCAGCGCGCCCTGGATCTGGCCGAACAGCGGCAGCAGCAGGAACGGGAAGGCCAGGCCGCCGACCAGCCCGCCGACGTAGTCGGCGGCGAACAGGTCGGCCACCGCCGACCCCGCGTCCTGCTTGCGGATCCGCTGGAGCAGCACCATCAGCAGCGGGATCTCCGCGCCGATCAGCGCACCGAGGACCAGCGCCGTCACGATCAGCGCGGGCAGGTACAGGCCCACCCACGCGAACGCCGCGTAGAGCAGCAGCACGCTGAGCCCGCCCAGCAGCGCGAGAACCAGCTCCACCAGCGCGAACGCCGCCGCTGCCCAGCGCTGGAGCGGCTTGGCGGCCAGCGCGCCCACGCCCATGGCGAAGACCATGAGCGACAGCACGATGGAGGCTTGCCCGATCGTGTCGCCGATCAGGTAGCTGCCGAGCGCGACCAGCGCCAGCTCGTAGACGAGCCCGCACGCCGCGCAGACGAACACCGCCACCAGCACGGCCGTGCGGGCGAGGCGTCCCCGCGGGCGTGGCGCCGCGGCGGGCTCGGTCTCGTCGCGGGGCTCAGTGCTGACGGACATGGCGAACAGTCTTCACGTCCGGTGCGCGGGGCCGGGAACCGGGCGCGGGGTGCGCGGCCCGGGTGCCGGGCTCGGGCGTCGTCACCAGATGGCGGCGGCGATCAGCACGCTGATCACGACGTGCGCGACCGCCGACACCCAGGTGCCGGGGTGCATGTTCGGCGAGGCCAGCTCGTCGCCCAGCTTGCCCGGCGTCAGGGCGTCGATGAGCAGGAACGACAGGCTCATCAGCACCAGGCCGAGCAGGCCGTAGGCCAGCGTCCCGACCAGCCCGGCGACCAGGTCGTCGGCGCTGGCGGCGATCGCGGTGGTCAGGATGACCCCCACGCCGGACAGGCCGGAGACCAGCAGCAGCGCGGCGTTGGGATTGCGCTGGACCCAGATCAGGTCGCGCAGCTTGCCCGGCGTCGCCAGGTCCACCAGGACGTAGCCGAGCGCCATCATCAGCACGCCGATCACGCCGTAGGCGACCGCCGCGAGCAGGCCGGAGAGCAGTTCCTGGAGCAAGGTGTCGGGCCCTTCTCGTGTCGTCAGCTTGGGATGGCGGAGGGGTCAGTGGCGCGGACGGCCGGACGGCGGCGCCTGCGGGGGCCACGGCGGCTGCTGCGGCCACGGCGGCTGCTGCGGACCGCCGTGCGGCGGTGGTGCGGCGTGCGGGGGCGGTGCTTGGGGCCGGGCGCCTGCCTGCTGCGGCGGGAATCCCTGCGCCGGCGGCTGCGCCGGCGGCTGCTGCCCGCCCGGGTGCGGTCCGGCCTGCTGCTGCGGGAAGCCCTGTGCCGGCGGATGCGGGCCTGGTCCACCAGGCGTCGAGCCCTGCTTCTTCCGCCCACCGGCACGCACACCCACGAGGACGCACACCAGCGCCACGAGGCCGAGCCCGCCGATCCACAGCCAGATCGACCACGCGCCGTCGGAGCTGCGCGCGGCGGGCAGCGGTTTCGCAGGCCGCGCGCCGGGTTCGCCGTCGGCGACCGGTGGCGGGCGCAGTTCCCCGCGTTCGGCCAGCAGCAGCGGCAGCACCAGCGCCGCGTGTCCGGTCGTGGCCACCGGGTTCTCCAACAGCGCCTCGCCGTCGACGCCGACCAGCGGGTACTCCGACGTCCCGGGCAGCGCGCCGCGGTCGAAGTCCGGCGACGCCGCCACCTCCACGCCGGCCGCGCCCAGGTCTCCGGCGGGGTTCGCCACGAACGTCCGCACCTCGGCCCACCGGGGGCAGGTGTCGGCCGGGACGCCCGGTCCGCGGCTGGAACCCTGGTCGAACCGGCCGTCGCGGCCGTCGGTCAGCTTCCAGCCGAAGCAGACGCCGTGCTGCTTCTCCGCGACGGCCAGCTGCTGCGCGAGCTGCTGCGAGTCGGCCGGGGTGAACCGCCGGATCGGCGGGCCGGAGTAGCTGGTGACCTGGCTGTAGGTGGTGATGTCCTCGTCGGTGAACGCGGCGGTGTCGTCGTCCTCGGCCCACGAGCTGATCGCGCCGATCGCGACCAGCAGCGCCAGCGTCGCCAGCAGGATCCAGATCCCGGCCTTGGTCTT
Source organism: Saccharopolyspora erythraea (assembly GCF_018141105.1). Lineage (NCBI taxonomy): Bacteria > Bacillati > Actinomycetota > Actinomycetes > Pseudonocardiales > Pseudonocardiaceae > Saccharopolyspora > Saccharopolyspora erythraea. The sequence goes on from NZ_CP054839.1 coordinate 531,138, forward strand.
CTTCTTCCCGGCGCTCTGGTTCGGGCCCGCGCTCATTTGCCCGCCCCGGGGCCGCGTCCGCGGAACGACTCGCCGTGGGTGCCGATCCAGCCCCACGTCCCGCCGACGTGGCTGTGGTAGCGGTGGTAGGCGTGGTCGACGTCCATCACGTGGATCACCGAACCGCGGTCGCGCGGCTGGACGATCACCGCGTCGTCCTTGTATCGCAGGTAGATGCCGGAGGTGTCGGCGGCCTGCGCGATCGGCTTCCAGCGGCTGGTGATGTCCCGCGAGACCACGCTCGGGGTCAGCGGACTGGTGTAGGCGCGGTTGTCGTCGTCACCGCGGAGGTCGAGGTGCGCGGCGCGCTGGTAGTGGTTGGACACGTAGCCGCGCGGGCCGGTGCCCGTGGAGAAGATCATCACCAGTGCGATGACCAGTGCGAGCACCGCGCAGATCCCGCCGAGCAGGAACCATAACCGGGGTTTCATCGACCGCCTTCCTGACCGGTTCCGTCAGCGGTGGGGTAGATCAGCACGTCGTAGCGGCTGAGCTGTTCGCCGGTGCTGGCCTCCCAGCCGGCGTCGCCGTAGCGTTCGAAGCTCAGCAGCGAGCCGTCGGACGCCTCGTAGTCGTGGTAGGCGGCGGTGCCCTGCTCGTCCAGCCCGGTGGTGGCCTCGCTGCGGAAGCTCGCCGACCCGGACTCGCCGGAGCGGTAGGTGCGCCCGCCGAACTCGACCGTGCCCGCGCCCGGCTCGCCCGCGCCGGCGGCGGGCAGCCACTGCGCGAGGACCAGATCGGGGTCCTCCTCGACGGACAGCCAGACCTGGCCGCCCTTGGCGTCGTCGAGCAGGTGCTCCGACCACTTCCAGCCGCCCTCGGACAGCCGCAGGCTGCCGCGGACGGTGTATGAGTGGCCGCGGATCTCGACGATGTCGCCGGCTTTCAGCGCTCGGGGGTCACCACGCAGCGAGTCCTCGTCTCCGGTGTGGAACGGGTCCTTCGGGGTCGCCGCGGGCCGGCCGCCACCGCCGCGCCGCGTGTAGACGAGGTAGACGACGGCGGCCACCGCCATGATCGCCAGGATCACGACGACGATCGCCAGCACAACCTTCATCGCGGCCCCGTCCTTCCCATGTCGAGCCGATCTGCGCAGAGGGTATTAGCCCATCTCGACGCATCGGGCGGAGTTCGGCAAATCGTGACCCTTGTCCTGTTCCGGGCGCGAACCTCGTCCGGAAAGCAAAGCGTCTCCTGGCCCGGGACGGGCCAGGAGACGCGATGCGATCAGACCGTCAGGCGGACAGCAGCTGGGCGCAGCGGATCAGGCCGAGGTGGGAGTACGCCTGGGGGTGGTTGCCGAGCGAGCGCTCGGCGATCGGGTCGTACTCCTCGGCCAAAAGGCCGGTCGGGCCCGCCGTGTCGACGATCTGCTGGAACAGCTCTTCGGCCTCGGTGCGCCTGCCGATGAGCAGGTAGGCCTCGATCAGCCAGGCGGCGCAGAGGTGGAAGCCGCCCTCGTCGCCGGGCAGGCCGTCGTCGCGCCGGTAGCGGTAGACCGTCGACCCGCTGCGCAGCTCCGCCTCGATCGCGGTGACCGTGGCGGTGAAGCGCTCGTCGGAGGGGTCGATCAGCCCGGAGAGCCCGACGTGCAGCGAGGCCGCGTCGAGGTCGGAGCCCTCGTAGGCGGTGGTGAACGCCTGGACGTCGGGGTGCCAGCCGTTCTTGACGACGTCCTGGGAGATCTGGTCGCGCAGCGGCTCCCAGGACGGTTCCGGGGTGCGCGCGTAGGTCTTGGCGAGCTTGAGCGCGCGGTCCAGCGTGACCCAGCACATGACCTTGGAATACACGTGGTGGCGCGGCACGTCGCGCTCTTCCCAGATGCCGTGGTCGGGCTCGAACCAGCGGTGCGAGACGGCCTCGGCCATCGCCTTGACCAGCTCCCAGTCGGCGTCGCGGATGCGGCCGGTGGTCTCGGCCAGGTGCGACACCAGCTCCACCACCGGCCCGAACACGTCGAGCTGCACCTGCTGGTCGGCGAGGTTGCCGACGCGGACCGGCCGGGACCCGGCGTAGCCGGGCAGGCTGTCGATGACGGCCTCCGGACCGAGGCCGGTGCCGGCCAGCGTGTAGAGCGGGTGCAGCCGCTCGGGGCCGGGGAGGGTCTCCAGCACCCGGTGCAGCCAGTCCAGGAACGCCTCGGCCTCCTTGGTGGAGCCGACCGTGACCAGCGCCTGTGCCGTCATCGCGCCGTCGCGCAGCCAGCAGTAGCGGTAGTCCCAGTTGCGCACGCCGCCGATCTCCTCCGGCAGCGACGTGGTGGCCGCGGCCATGATCCCGCCGGTGTCGGAGTTGCACAGCCCGCGCAGGGTCAGCGCGGAGCGCTGCACCAGGTCGCGCTCCAGCTCGGGCAGCCGCAGCTTGCTGGCCCAGTCCGACCAGTAGGCGTCGGCGGCCTCCCGGCGCTGCGACTCGGTCATCGGCGAGGGCGCGAGGTCCTCGGTGCCGCAGCGCAGCTCCAGCACGACCGGGTGGGTGTCGGTGGGTTCGACGACCGCGTGCGCCGACTCGTGCATGCCGTCGGAGGTGATCTCCCACTGCACGCCCGGCGAGTGCAGCACCATCGGCTCGGCGGTGCCCTGCACCCGCAGGCCGCCCGCCTCGGCGGTCAGCCGCACCGGGACCTGGCCGAACTCCGGGCGCGGCGCGAACTCGATGCTGGCCTGGGTGCTGCCGCTGATGACCCTGATCAGGTCGGTGCGGTGGCTGTCCACGCCGTGTTCGAGGTAGTCGGTCACCAGCAGCCGCGACCAGCGGGTCTCCACGGTCATGGTGCCCGGCACGTAGCGCTGGCCCAGCGGCAGCGGGTTGCGCGGAGCGCCGTTGCCGGTGCTCGGCCGGATCGAGAAGTGCCCGGCGCCGGGTCCGCCGAGCAGGTCGGCGAACACCGCGGCCGAGTCCGGCCCGGGGTGGCACATCCAGGTCAGTCGCGCGTCGGGGGTCAGCAGGGCGACGGTGCGCTCGTTGGACAGCATGGTCAGCCGCTCGATCGGCGGGGCCTGCTCGCCGTAGAGCCAGGTGCGCCGCTCCTCCATCAGGAACGCCAGCACCGTGGCGACCTCGGTGGTGTCGGTGACCCGGTAGTCGGCCAGGCTCTCGCCGGGCCCGACCTTCAGGCCGACGTCGGGACCGTGCAGCCGGGCGAAGGCCTTCTCGTCGGTCACGTCGTCGCCGATGAAGATCGCGGCGGTGGCGCTGACCTGGTGGCGCAGCGTGTCCAGCGCGTTGCCCTTGTCGGTCTGCACCACGGCCAGCTCGATGACCTCCTTGCCCTCGGTCACCTCCACCCCGTCCCAGGTGGCCGGTCCGCTGCGGACGGCGTCGAGGACGCGGTGTGCGATGTCGGGCTCGGCGCGGCGCACGTGCACGGCCACGCTGGCCGGCTTGTTCTCCAGGCTCACGCCGCCGTGACCGCTGACGGTCTCCTGCAGCGCGCGTTGCAGGTCGGTGCGCAGCTGGGTCGCTTCCGGGGCCAGCTCGTGCACGAAACCCACGTCGAACTCGGAGCCGTGGCTGCCGACCAGGTGCACCTCCGCCGGCAGCCTGGAGAGAGTGGCCAGGTCGCGCAGGGCGCGCCCGGAGATCACAGCTGTGGTCGTGGCCGGCAGTGCCGCGAGCGAGCGCAGCGCGTGCACCGACTCGGGTAGCGGCTTGGCCATGTTCGGGTCCGCCACGATGGGGGCGAGGGTGCCGTCGTAGTCGCAGGCGACCAGAAGTCGAGGTGTCCGCGCGAGCTGCACGATCACTCGCCGCAACTCGGCAGGCAGGGCTTCGGCGGTCAACGCCATACTCCTCAATGACGTGGTCGGGACATTCGGAATCGATCCGGCTCACGCGCCTAGTCGGGTCCGCGGTGGCGGTTGCCGCTGACGCCGTCCGGTGGTCGACGGTGTCGCTAGCCGCGTTTTCCCGCTTTGTGGGATAGACGGCGTTGCGTGCCTACTCCGCGAGGGGTGTGCCCAGCGCCTCGAGGAACGATCGCGCCCAGCGATCGACGTCGTGCGTGAGCACTTGCCTACGCAATGCGCGCATCCTACGTCTCCCTTCGGCCTCGTCGATGTCGAGGGCTGCGAGCAGGGCGTCCTTCACACCGTCCAGGTTATGGGGATTGACCAGGAAGGCGCTGGTCAGCTCGGCCGCGGCGCCGGCGAACTCGCTGAGCACGAGCGCGCCGCCGAGGTCGTGGCGGCACGCGACGTATTCCTTGCACACCAGGTTCATCCCGTCCCGGACCGGCGTGACGACCATGACGTCGGCGGCGCAGTAGAACGCCACCAGGTCCCTACGGTCCACGGACGTGTGCAGGTAGTGCACCGCCGGATGGCCGACCCGGCCGAACTCGCCGTTGATGCGGCCCACCTCGCGCTCGATGTCCTCGCGCATCTGCTTGTAGTGCTCGACGCGTTCGCGGCTCGGGGTGGCGATCTGGATCATCGCGACGTCCTCGGCCTTGATGTGGCCGTCGGCGAGCAGCTCGTGCATCGCGTGCAGGCGCACGTCGATGCCCTTGGTGTAGTCGAGTCGGTCGACGCCGAGCATGATGCGGCGCGGGTCGCCGAGCTCGCGGCGGATCTCCCTGGCTCGCTGCTGCACCTCCTTGCTGCGGGCAAGCCGGTCCAGCTCGGTGGAGGCGATCGAGATCGGGAACGCCCCGACCCGCACGGTCCGGTCACCGACCTGCACCACGCCCGGCCGCGACCGGACCCCGACCTGGCCGCGGCTCGGCTCGAAGCCTGCGAGCCTGCGGGCCAGCCACAGGAAGTTCTGCGCGCCGCCGGGGCGGTGGAAGCCGACCAGGTCGGCGCCGAGCAGCCCGCGCACGATCTCGGTCCGCCACGGCAGCTGCATGAACAGCTCCACCGGCGGGAACGGGATGTGCAGGAAGAACCCGATCCGCAGGTCCGGGCGCAGCTCGCGCAGCATCGCGGGCACCAGCTGGAGCTGGTAGTCCTGCACCCACACCGTGGCGCCCTCGGCGCTGACCCGCGCGGCGGCCTCGGCGAACCGCCTGTTGACCCGCTGGTAGGCGTCCCACCAGGAGCGGTCGAAGACCGGCGGCACGACCACGTCGTGGTACAGCGGCCACAACGTGGCGTTGGAGAAACCCTCGTAGTAGTCGCGGAACTCCTCGGAGCTCAGCGGCACCGGGTGCAGGTGCATGTCCTCGTCGGTGAACGGCTCGACCTCGGTGTCGGCCACGCCCGGCCAGCCGACCCAGGCGCCGTGCCTGGCCCGCAGGAACGGCTCCAGCGCGGTGACCAGACCACCCGGGCTGTGCTTCCAGCGCTCGGTCCCGTCCTCCAGCCGCTCCAGGTCCACCGGCAGTCGGTTGGCGACGACGACGAAGTCCGCTCTTTGGGGCGTGTTGCCCTTGCTCACCGGTGTTTCCTCCTCAGTGGTGCCGGGCGGCGGCCCGGTCGAGAGGTCTGCGTTGTCTCGGATGCTGGGATCTACCGGCCTGGCGCGCCCCTCGCCGTCCGCAGGTCCCGGCCCGCCCGGAGGTCCGCCCGCGGTGCGCCGAATCGGCTCCGCCGGGGCGGCCGGCACGACCGGGAGAACGCCTGGCCGTCGCCCGGCGAGAAGGGTCCGTGCCGAATACCCGACCCTAGCCAATTCCGGTCGGGCGCGCGTGGTTCGTGTGGTTCGACACGGTGGGGCAACCCCGGTCGCCGGCCGCGGTGTCCCAGTACTCGTGCGGGGGCGGGCCCGGCTCACTCCAGGCGGCGACGCGCGGGCCGCAACGGCCCGGACATCCGCGGCCCGGCGAAGCGCCGCTCCAGGCGGCCCAGCCGGGTCCGCACCGGCTGCGCGAGGTACTCGCCCAGCACCACGCCCGAGCCGAGCGCCAGGCCGATCGCGACCGCCAGCATCAGCGTCGACACACCCGACGGGCTGCCCAGCACGGACAGCTCGTACAGGCCCCGGTAGGTCGCCAGACCCGGCAGCAGCGGCGCCACCCCGGACACCGCGATGACCAGTGCCGGGATGCGCAACCGGCGCGCGATGATGCCGCCGATGAAACCGACGATCGTGGTCGCCATCGCCCCGGCGAGCACGGTGTGCACCTCGACGAGGGTGAGCAGGGCGTGCACGACCGCCGCGACCGCGCCGCCGACGCCTGCCACCACGAGCGGCCGCGGCGGCGCGTAGCTGGCGAGGGCGAAGCAGGCGGAGGTCGAGGCGCCCGCCGCGAGCTGGACCAGCGGCAGCAGCACCGGAGAGGTCACCTGCGCGCGGCCGAAGTTCTGCAGCATCGCCTCGTCGAAGTCGGCGCCTCCCAGCGCGTCGGAGCCGAAGACGCGCAGCCCCGCGTACAGGGCGACGACGACGCCCGCGATGAGGCCCGCCGACATCAGCGCCAGCTCGGTTATCCGTCCCGCGGCGGTCACGTTGTAACCGGTGATGGCGTCCTGCATCGAACCGACGACGGTCATCCCGGACAGCAACACGATGATCGACGCGGCGACCGCGAGAGCGGGGTTGGGCAGCAGCCCGGTGGCGAAGCAGCCCATCGCGATGGTGGTCGCGACCGCGCCGCCGACCGCCTGCTGGAAGAAGAACGGCAACGCTCGCCGGTTCAGCACCCGGCCGACGCGGTCGATCAGCGCCGCGGTCGCGGCCGCGATCAGCGGCAGCCTCCAGTCGGCGCCGCCCCCGAGCAGGACCGCCAGCGAGGCGGCCATGCCCGCCCACGCCAGCGTCGCCACCCACCGCGGGAACGGGTGCGGCGCGGTGCTGATGCGGTTGAGCTCGGCGTAGGCCTCGGCGGCGCTGAGCTCGTTGGCGGTGATCCTGCGGACCAGGGCCTCGGTCTCGGAGAGCCGGGTGTAGTCGAGCGAGCGGTTGCGAACCACGCGAAGGGAGGTGATCGGCAGCGACTCGGTACCTCGGTAGCAGGACACGGTGATCGACGTGTAGATCACGTCGACCTCGCAGTGGGGCAGACCGTAGGCGTTGGCGACCGCGATGATCGTCGCGGTCACGTCCGAGGCGCCCGCGCCACTGGACATCTGGATCTCACCGATGCGCAGACCCAGGTCCAGGACCAGGTGTACGGCTGACTCGTCGGGCAGTGCCGGCCCGTAGACGACGTTGCGATTCCCGGCGTTGACGACGGGCTCGCGCCGCCGCAGCACACCACGGGCGCGCTGCGTGATTCCCACTGCTGTGTTCCCCTCCCGAGTAGCACCGCCGCGCGGGCGGTCGGATCTTCCCCTCGGCCATCGGCCGCAGGCGGCGGACCGTTGCACCGATCTTCTGTGGAGTCCATCACGGCGCCGGGTCGCTCCGACACCGCCGGTCCGGCGCCGGTCCCCAGCCTCGCCCATGGCGCATCCCGGCCGCATCTCCGGACGTGTCCGCGGCGGCGTCTTGCGCGGGGACGACACGGCGGGTCCGGGCGCCTTCCTCGTGCCGGCGCGCGACGCTTACGATGTTCGCGCGCGACGTAGCGCACGCCGCTGTAGCTCAGTTGGTAGAGCGCCCGCCTTGTAAGCGGACGGTCAGGGGTTCGAGTCCCCTCAGCGGCTCCCATGCCCTCCCGCCATTGAAGACAGCCCGCGGCGAACGCGCCAGGGTTGGGACGCCCCGGTGGTGGCTCCTGGTGCGCGTGAGTGCGCGCGTCGACAATGGAGCCGTGGCGGTGCGGGTCGGTTCGGTCGTTCTGGGCGCTTCGGACGTGCGGCGTGCGATGGGGTTCTGGTGCCGGGCGCTGCAATACGTGCCGCGTGAGGAGCCGGACGACGACTGGGTGGTGCTCGTCCCGGCCTCGGGTTCCGGACCGAACATCTCGCTCGGGCTCTCCGGCACGCCGGTGCAGGAGCGGCCGCGGGTGCATCTGGACCTCTACGCCGACGACCAGGCCGCCGAGGTGGAGCGCCTGGTCGGGCTGGGGGCTTCGCGCGTGGCCTGGCGGGACTACCCGCCGGACGCGGACTTCGTCGTCCTCGCCGACACGGAGGGCAACCGGTTCTGCGTCATCGCCCACGGCTGACACGCGAGCGCACCGGAGGATCTCGTCCGTCCGGTGCGCTCGTCGTTGTGCCTGGCTGCCGGGCGCGCGGCCGTCGGTGCCGCGAACACCCTCAGGCGCCGCGCGGGCCCGGTCCGCTTTCGGCGGTCAGGGCTGGCCGGGGCCACCCCCGGGAGGCCGTCCGGGACCGCCTTGCTCGGGGCCGCCTCCGGGAGACTGTCCGGGGCCGCCCTTCTCCGCTCCTCCGCCCTGCTCGCCCTGGCGGTCGACGTACTTGCGCGCCTGTTCGGCACCGCGGTTGATCTTGTCCCGGTACTTGCCGCCCGTCTTCTCGTCGGCGGCGGACGCGGCCTTGTCGATCCCCTGGCGGAACTTGTCGGGGCTCTTGCCGACGAACTCCTTCAGCTTGTCCATGATGCTCATGTCCGAACCTCCTCACGGCCTCGCTGGGGTCGGCGCATCGCACCGGAACCCATCGGCGGCCCACTCCCGGCTACCCGGACGCGGTTGCCGCAAACGCTGGAAACGCACACCGGTCGCGCGTGACGGACAATCAATCCTAAGTGGATAGATATCCTGCATCGGCTGCGGAGCAACGGAAAAGAGTGGAATGACCGCAAGATGCGTCGGTGTCGAACGGAAATTCGCCTGAACGCGCGGCCCGGCCCTGGCAGGCGCCGGTCGAGGTGCTCCCGGCCGGCCGCCGGACCGAGGCGTGCCGGGCGTGCCGACCGCGTCGTCGTCGACCGGTGCCGGTCGACAGCGCGTAGTGGCTCGCCCCGGGCGTTGACGCCACCGCCCTGCGGGTATGCCATGGAGGCAGCAGCAGGGGAGGTGAGCGGCATGCGGCACACCCGGCGCGAGGTCGCCCTGATCACCGACGCGGCTCCGTCGCTCACCGAGGAGCAGCGCGGGCGCAAGCGCACGTACTCCGTCTTCATGGTGCTGCACCTGGCCGGGCTGACGCTGGCCGCCCTGCTCGTGGACGTGCCGTGGCTGGCGCTGGGCATCCTGGTGCTGACCGGTCCGCTGATCTGGGTGGCGACGGTGCTGGCCAACTCCCGGCCGGCGCCGGAAGGGCGTCGCCGCGCACCGCCACCGCGCCGGGCGCTCGGGGGCTGAGCAGGTCAGGGCCGCAGCACGGGGTCGAGGAGGACCGGGACCGCGGCGCAGGAGCCGGTGTCGACCGCGAGTTCGAGCCTGCGACCCGCGCCCAGGTCGGCGGTCAGTTCCACGACCTCGCCGGTGCGCACGGTGCTGCGCTTGCGCACCTCGCCGTCGAGCCGGACCTCGAACGTGACCGCGCAGCTCTGCGAACGGTCGTCCAGCGCGGCGAGCGCGTGCAGAGCGCCCATCCCGTCGGCGTTGTAGGTGGTCACGGACGTGCCCGGGTAGACGAGCGCGCGCTCGTGGTTCCGGCCCGCCACGGTGGCGCGGCCGACCGCGACGTAGTCGCCGCCCTCGACGGCGTCGGCGTCGAGCAGGTTCACCTCGCGCGAGTCCGGTTCGGTCACCGGTGCTGTCGGCGCCGGGGAATCCGTCGCGGGCGAGGCCGTCGTTTGCGTTGCGGGCGGTGGGTTCTCCTTGCCCCACAGGCGATCCCGCACCGACAAGCCGTCAGCGAGCCAGCTGACGGAGCTGCCCAGCAACGTGAGCAGTGCCAGCAGGACGGCGACCGCGGACAGCTTCATGCCCGTGTCCCAGCTCGACCACCGCTTCAACACCTGCGTCGCGCTCCCGAGCCGGTCAGTCCGCCCGCAGCACGGGGTTGATCACGACCGGGTACACGCCGCTGCACCCGCTGGAGTCGTCAGCGGCCACGGTCAGCCGGAAACCGCCGCCGACGTTGGCGATCAGCTCCACCGTCTGCCCGACCACCACGTTCTCCTTGCGCACGGTCGTGCCGTCGACCTTCACGTCGAAGGCGACCGAGCAGCTCGCCGAGCTGTCCTGCAACCCGACCAGGGCGCGGAAGGTGCGCATGCCCGGGTCGATGTTGTAGGACACCGAACCCGACGTGCTTTCGAACAGCAGCGCCCGCGGGTACTCCTGGAACCGGACGGTGGCCGAGCCGACCTCGACGGAGGAACCGCCTTCCACCGGGCTGCGGTCGGTCAGGTAGATCTCACCGCTGGGCGAGGGCGGCGACGTCGCCGGCCGCGTCGTAGCGCTCGTGGTCGGCCGGGCGCGCTGGCTGGTCGAGGCAGTGGTGCTCGGTGCCGTGCTGGTCGTCGCGGGTGGCGCCGCGACGGTGACGGTGGGCGCGGGCGCGGCCTGGGATCCGTGCTGCCGACCGGTGAGGTAGGCGGCGAGAACGGCGACGCACACAAGCGCCAATGCGATGAGGACCAGGCTCGTCCTGCGCTTTCCCTTCCCGGAAGCGACCGGGTTGCCGCCGTCGTCGTGCGGGCTCGAACTGCCGTTCAACGTCACGAGGCGAGATTAGTCGAGCACGCACCGTCGCCATGGCGTGTTTACCGAGCTGTAGCCTCTCCGGCGCTTCCCGTCGCCGCGGGTGCGGCCGCCGATCCCGGGCCGAAAATCGCGATTCGGCGCCGTTCAACGGTAAAAGTGTGAATTGCGTACCGGGTATGTCCGCGGCTCCGCCAAAAGTCGGCGATCTCGTCGCTATCAGGCAGAACCTTGGTGGCGAATTGTGACCAAACCATGGACAAACCACACGGACGAGTGAAATCTGAGCGCGTTTCTATCCCTGTTGCACCCCACGGCAACTGAAGGAGACCAACGTGTCCATCGCTCGTACCCTCGCCGGCGCGGTCGGCGCCGCGCTCGCCATGGCGACCTTCGCCGCGCCCGCCCAGGCCGCCGAGCCGACGCCCCCGCCGGACATGCGTCCGATGATCATCGACGGCTCCGAGGTGGACAGCGCGCCGTGGGCGGCGCGGCTGTTCGTCAACGGCCAGGAGAACTGCTCGGCCACGATCATCGCCCCCGAGTGGGTGCTGACCGCCCAGCACTGCGTCGACGGCGCGGGCGACGGCGTCAGCTTCAACATCGGCAACGTCGACCAGACCCAGGGTGAGAAGGCCAACGCCAAGCCGGGCGGCGTGCACGTGCACGACACCGCCGACCTCGCGCTGGTCAACATCGACCACGCCGTGCAGACCGAGTACGCGCCGCTGGGCTCGAGCGGCGACGTCAACGTCGGCGACACCGCCCAGACCTACGGCTGGGGTGCGACCTGCACCGACAAGCCCGAGATCCAGTGCCAGTCGCAGATCCTGAAGGTCGCCAACGTCAACGTGACCGACATCGCCTGCCAGGACTACCGCGGCGGCACCGCGGTCTGCGCGACCCGGGGCGACGGCATCCCGGCCGGCGGTGACTCCGGCGGCCCGATGTTCGCCAACAACGTGCAGGTGGGCGTGGCCTCGACCAGCGACCGCGCGCAGAACACCGCCTACACCAACATCACCGAGTACCGCGACTGGATCCAGCAGCTCGCCGGCGTCTGATCACGCCGAGTGTGAGTCGTATCGCCCGGACGCCCCGCGCCGCGTCCGGGCGATACCTGTATTTCCCAACGGGTTCACCTGAAGAGAGCACGAAGGCGCACGGCCGCATTTGATCGATTCGGACCGTGTCCGCCGACGTCCCCCGGATGGCGGGTTTGCGCAGGTCAGCAGCGGGGTAGCGGATTGATCCGGTATTAGCCAGCAGACTCTTATCATCAGCGCTGTTTATTTCGCAACAATCCTGTCGTGCTCGTCACGTGTAAAATCGCGTTGCGCCTGGTAGAGAGGCCAGGAAACGCGTGCGACCCTGACGCGTTACGGAGGTTCTGTTAAGTTGGCACAGCATGACCGGCGACAAACCGAGCCATAACAGCGCCGCACAGAATGGCGGAAGCGGTTCAGCCGGGCGGTTGGAGATCGACGCTCCGGTCGTCGCGGACGGCCCCGCACTCTACCGGATCACCCGTGATTCGGGAGTGCTCGACGTGAACTCGTCCTACTCGTATTTGTTGTGGTGTAGGGACTTCGCGCAGACCTCAGCGGTGGCGCGCGTCGACGGCGAGGTCGTGGGATTCGTGACCGGCTTCGTCCGGCCGGACGCCAGCGACACGATCGTGGTCTGGCAGATCGCCGTCGATGCCTCCCAGCGCGGTGGTGGCGTGGCGGGCAAGCTCCTGTCGCACCTGTTGGACCGGGTCGTGCCGCGAGGTGTCCGCTACCTGGAGACGACCATCACACCGGACAACACCGCATCGATCAAGTTGTTCTCCGCCCTGGCCAGGGACCGGGGAGCCGAGCTGGTGCGCAGCGAGCTGTTCACCGCCGAGCTGTTCCCCGACGCCCACCTGGGCGAGGACCTGTACCGAATCGGTCCCTTCGCGGCGGCTCCGGCCGCGGCGGGAGGGGCGTGAACGGCGCCACCACGCCGTGACCCTCATTGGTGGGAGAGATCTTGTTGCAGCCCGCGACCGCCGCAGGTGGCAGCACCGGTCCGGAGGTCACCCGCTTCCGGATGCGGTCGCAGGGCGCGAACGGAGGATCGTGAACAACATCTTCGAAAGTCTTGAGTCCGAGGTCCGCAGCTACTGCAGGACCTGGCCCGCGGTGTTCGACGTCGCCAAGGGCAGCTATCTCTACGGCGAGGACGGCACCCCCTACCTCGACTTCTTCGCGGGTGCCGGTGCGCTCAACTACGGGCACAACAACCCGGTCCTGAAGCGCAAACTGATCGAGTACATCGAGCGCGACGGCGTCACGCACGGACTCGACCAGGCCACCTCGGCCAAACGGCAGTTCCTGGAGACGCTCGACGAGAAACTGCTGAAACCGCGCGGTCTGGACTACAAGGTCCAGTTCCCCGGGCCGACCGGCACCAACTCGGTGGAGTCGGCGCTGAAACTGGTCCGCAAGATCACCGGACGCGAGTCGATCATCAGCTTCACCAACGCGTTCCACGGCATGACCCTGGGTTCGCTGTCGGTGACCGGCAACTCGATGAAGCGCGGCGGCGCGGGCATCCCGCTGGTGCACGCCACCCCGATGCCCTACGACGACTACTTCGACGGCCAGATCCCGGACTTTCTGTACTTCGAGCGGATGCTCGAGGACAGCGGCAGCGGCCTCAACGAGCCCGCCGCGGTGATCGTCGAGACGCTGCAGGGCGAGGGCGGCATCAACTCCTCGCGCCCCGAGTGGCTGCGCGGCCTCTACGACCTGTGCCAGAAGCACGGCATCCTGATGATCGTCGACGACGTGCAGATGGGCTGCGGCCGGACCGGCCCGTTCTTCAGCTTCGAGGAAGCCGGCATCCAGCCCGACATCGTCTGCCTGTCGAAGTCGATCGGCGGCTACGGCATGCCGCTGGCCCTGACGCTCATCAAGTCCGAGCACGACGTCTGGGACCCGGGCGAGCACAACGGCACCTTCCGCGGCAACAACCCCGCGTTCGTCACCGCGACCGAGGCCCTCAAGGAGTACTGGAGCGACGACCGGCTGGAGAAGTCGACGATCGCCAAGGGCGAGCGCGTCGGCGAGGTGCTGGAGGAGCTGGCCGCCAAGTACGACGGTGCGATGGCCAAGGGCCGCGGCCTGGCCAGGGGGCTGGGCTTCGAGGACCCCGAGATCGCGGGCAAGGTTTCCAAGGCCGCGTTCGACCGCAAGCTGATCCTGGAAACCTCCGGGCCGGACAGCGAGGTCATCAAGATCATGCCGCCGTTGACCATCTCGGATGACGAGCTCGAACAGGGGCTTCAGATCATCCGCGAATCCGTGCATTCTGTGCTGGCCTGATTCCAGCACTGCGCTTTTTCGAAGGAGGAGACTTGATCGTCCGTACTCTCGAGGAGATCGAGGACACCGACGCCGACATCAAGACCGAGAACTGGCGCAGCAAGCGCATCGTCCTGGCCAGGGAGAAGGTGGGCTTCTCGGTGCACGAGACCACCCTCTACGCCGGCACGGTGAACGACTTCTGGTACGCCAACCACATCGAAGCGGTGTTCGTGTTCGAGGGCGAGGGCGAGATCACCGACAAGGCGACCGGGGAGACCCACCAGCTCAAGCCGGGCTCGCTGTACCTGTTGAACAACCACGACAAGCACCAGGTCCGCCCGAAGACCGACATGCGGACCGTCTGCGTGTTCAACCCGCCCGTCACCGGGCGCGAGGTGCACGACGAGAACGGGGTGTACCCGGTCATCGTCGAGGAGGAAGAGGAAGCCGCGAGCTGACCTCGTAGCCGTCGTCGCCGGTGCGGTCACGGGCGGCAGGCATATTCGCCGCGGGCGGTGGGTAGTCCGGTGTAGACCGGCAATTACCCACCGCCCGCGTGCTGCACGGTCTTCCCGCTCGTGCGCGAGGGGGAACCTCTCTAACGAGGAACCGAGAAATGGCGACGGTGCCGCAGGCATCGATCGCTCCGGCGGGAATTCGCGAAGGAGGCGCAACTCATGACCGTTGCCGATCTGAGTACTCAGGACCGCTACCCGACCCGGGTGGCCTCCGAGCCGGCTCTGATCGAACGCCAGGACCCGACCGTGTGGCCGGGGGTCGAGTCAGGACCCGCCACGGCCGACGAACTGGCTGCTCACGATGCCAAGGGCTTCCACACCGTGGAGGGCCTGCTCTCACCCGCCGAGGTGCAGACCTACTGGCAAGAGCTGAACCGGCTCACCAACGACCCGAGGGTGCGCGCCGACGAGCGCACTGTCGTCGAGAAGCAGTCCAACGAGGTGCGCTCCATCTTCGAGGTGCACCGCACAAGCGATCTGATCGCCGAGCTGGTCAGCGACCCCAGGGTGCTCGACCGCGCTCGCCAGATCCTGGGCTCGGACGTCTACGTGCACCAGAGCCGCATCAACTACATGCCCGGTTTCCGGGGCAGCGGCTTCTACTGGCACTCGGACTTCGAGACCTGGCACGCCGAGGACGGCATGCCCGCGATGCGCGCGGTGAGCATGTCGATCGCGCTGACCGACAACTACCCCTTCAACGGCGGACTGATGATCATGCCGGGCGCCCACCGGACTTTCGTCTCCTGCGTCGGGGAGACGCCGGACGACAACTACAAGTCGTCGTTGAAGGAGCAGAAGGTCGGCGTGCCGGGCGAGCACGAGATCACCAAGCTCGGCTACGAGCACGGGATCGAGCAGTTCACCGGCCCCGCGGGGTCCGCGCTGTGGTTCGACTCCAATTCCATGCACGGGTCGGGCAACAACATCACCCCGTTCCCGCGTTCGAACATCTTCGTGGTGTTCAACAGCGTGGAGAACACGCTGGTGGAGCCGTTCGCCGCCGAGACCCGGCGGCCGGAGTTCGTCGCCGCGCGCGAGTTCACGCCGGTCCGCCGCTGAGCCGGCCGAGCGAGTCGAGGGGCGTCCCGCACGGGGCGCCCCTCGACTGCGCCGGGGCCGGGTTCGGTTTGCGGGGTGCGGCCGAGATCACTCGCCCCGACCGCCTGTTGTTCGCCACGTGTCCGAATATTGACGGCGTGTAGTCGATCTGGGATCTGAAAGGTTTTTGGTGCCCGCATTCGTGGGGTGGGTGCTGGCAATCGATTACGCACTGTGGTTCAGTGTGCGGTACCGCGAACGTTCTCGATCCAGTGTGATCGGCAACGTTCGTCCTCGGGGGCGAAGCGATGTCCGGCGCTCGTCGAGCCGGGGTGGCCTGCCGCAACGCGTTCGGCAGGAGCCCCTGTCGACGGGCGAGTGGAAGGAGTCGCGTAGTGGCCCGTAGGAAGCACGCAAGGGCGAACCGGAAGCGGGTTCGGCGCGCGAACAAGCGCCCGGACCGCCGGATGGCAGGCCGGGCGCTCTTCGTGTTGGTGCGGATCACGTTGTGGCTGGTCATGCTGCACGACGACCACAACTGATCCGGTCCCGGCCGGGTGGGAGTGCCAGCTCCTGCCCGGCCTTTCCTGTTCTGCGCACCGTGCACGTGCAGCCACGCAGCGTGTGCCCGTGCCGACTGTGCGCGTCGAGGCTAGCCGATCGACAGGCGGAAATGCACCCGAAACCGGGTTTTGAAGTACGTGCGTCTTGTTACAGCGAGCGCGATGCCCTCTGCGGGCCGGACACCGGCGGCGGTACCGGCATCGGCCGGGCAACCGCGCGGGCGTTCGCCGACGACGGTGCTGGTCTCTCGCGGCCGCGCGCGGCGTGTCCATATTGGACTAGCCGCCGGTAGTCCGCGGTTCCTCTCCCGCGTCCCGGGATGCGGCGGTGGGCCTAACCCAGCCCCAGGTAGCGGCGTTCGTTGAACTTCTCCCCGGAGCAGGAGCCGCCGAGGTCGTGGCCGATGCGCTCGATGACGTCGGCCAGCTCGAGCCGTCCCAGCCAAGCGCGCGGCAGCACCTCGGTGCCGTGCCGGGCGCCGAGCAGGGCGCCGGTGATCGCCGCGGTGGAGTCGCTGTGCCCGGAGTGGTTCGCCGCCAGCCGGACCGCGTCGGCGAACTGCTCCGGCTTGGGCAGCGCGAGCGCGCAGTAGACGCCGATGGCCAGCGCCTCCGGGCCGATCCAGCCCTGGCCGAGCCGTTCGATGTGTCCCACGCTCGCACCGAGCCGCGCCAGCGTCGACGCCTCCGCCAGCGCCACCGCGGTCTCGCCGTCGTCGCGCAGCACCCGGCCGGTGGCCTGGTCGACGGCAGCCGGCAGCCGCCGTCCCTGCACCGCGACCAGGTGTACGACCAGCGCCATCGCGCCCGCCGACGCCCAGCCGCCCGGGCCGCCGTGGGTGAGCGCGGCGCACTGGCAGCCGAGCTGGTAGGCCATCTCCGCGGTCGGCGCGAAGCCGATCGGTGCGCTGCGGTCCACGCCGCCGCAGCCCTTGGAGCTGTTGCGCGGGCGGTCGGGCGAACCCAGCTCCGGTTCGCCGAGGGCGCGCAGGCTGGTCAGCCCCGGCGCGCGGTTGGAGTACAGCTCGGTCTCGGCCAGCAGGCCGGTGGCGCCGGGCTGCGGCTTGTCCTCCTGCTGCGTGATCAGCCACCGCCGGTAGGCGTTGGCGACCGACTCGACCGGCCGCCACGGTCCGCCGTTGTTCCCGCTGGTCCAGGCGTGCAGGTAGCCCTCGCCGCTGAACAACGACATCTGGGTCGCATCGCCCAGCAGCGCCTGCGGCGGCGGTTCGGTGATGCCGTGCTCGCCGTACTCGGCCCGGATGTCGGGCAGCTGGCGGAACTCCACGGGCGAGCCGAGCGAGTCGCCGAGCGCGCCTCCGAGCAGGCAGCCCACGGCGCGGTCGACCACTGTGGACGATGGGGGCACGGCGTCTGCTCCTTCCACAGTGGTCCTCGTTCGGGTGGTCGACGGTCGCCACGACTCTACTGGGCGTGACGAGTGCCGGGGAGAGATCGGGTCAATCGACGCATCCGGCAGCGGAATCCGGCGTACCTCCATTGGGGTGAACAACGGGCCGGGTGCCGCACCGGCCGCAGGTCCGGCTCGTTACCGTGTGTCGGCTTGTCCGGGGGTGTGGACGACCGCCGCCCGGTGGCCGAAACTGTCCGCGACCGCAAAACGTGAGCACGAATCGGATTTCGGGAAGTATGTCACCGCAGGAAGGCCCGGCGGGCGCGCCGATCACGGGCTTCGAGTTCCGGGTGCTCGGCCCGCTGGAGGTCTTGGCCGACGGTGAGCTGATCCCGATCGGCAGCTCGAGCGTGCGCGGAATCCTTGCCTGCCTGCTGCTGGAACCGAACCAGATCGTGCCCATGGACCGGCTCATCGACACCCTGTGGGCCGACGACCCGCCCGCCAGCGCGCGCACCATCATCCACGGCTACATCTCCCGGCTGCGCAAGCTCTTCGCCGGAACCGCGGGCGACGGCGGCGGCAACCCGGAGATCGTCACCAGGCCCCCCGGCTACGTGCTGCAGATCGACGCCGACCGCGTCGACGCGCACCGCGCCCGCGCGCTGGTGAACCACGCCTACGGGCTGGAGCCCGGCGAGCGCTCGCAGGTCCTGACCGAGGCGCTGCGGCTGTGGCGCGGTCCGGTCCTCGCAGACATCTCCGCCAGCCCCCTGCACCGGATGGTCGGACCGAACCTGGACGAGCTCCGGCTGCTGGCGCTGGAGGAGCGCGTCGCCGCCGACCTCGACATGGGCCGCCACCACCACCTGGTCGTCGAACTGTCCACATTGGTCGAGCAGTACCCGCTGCGGGAGCGCCTGACCGGTCAGCTGATGCTCGCCAGCTACCGCGCTGGGCACCGGGCCGAGGCGCAGGCCCGCTACCACGTGCTGCGCCAGCGGCTGTCCGGCGAGCTCGGCATCGACCCGGGGCCGGAGCTGCGCAACCTCTACGAACGCCTGCTGCGCGACGACGACACGCTGCTGAGCCCGCAGCAACGCCAGACCGCGACCGGGACGGCGCAGGTGCGGGCCGGACGCCCGATCCCGGCCGAGCTGCCGCCCGCCGTCGTCGGTTTCGTCGGCCGCGACCGCGAGTTCGCGGCGCTGGACCGGCTGCTGGCGCAACGGGAACGCGGCTCGGCCAACGCGCTCGCGGTGCTGACCGGCACGGCAGGCGTCGGCAAGAGCGCGCTCGCCGTGACGTGGGCGCACCGGGTCGCGCGCAGCTTCCCAGACGGGCAGCTCTACGCGTCGCTGCGCGGTTTCGACTCCGACCGCGCACCGCTGGCCCCCGGCGAGGCGCTGACCAGCATGCTCAAGACGCTGGGCGTGGCCGCCGACGCGATCCCGGTGGATCTCGACGACCGCACCGCCCTCTACCGGTCGCTGCTGGCCGACCGCCGCGTGCTGGTGCTGCTGGACAACGCGCGGGACTCCGAGCAGGTGCGCCCGCTGCTGCCGGGAAACTCCGAGTCGCTGGTGCTGGTGACCAGCAGGCGGCGCCTCGACGGGCTCGTGGTGCGCAGCGGCGCCTACGTCCTGCCGCTGGAGACGCTGCCGACCGAGACCGCGGTCGAGCTGCTCGACCGCGCCGGAACGCCTGGCAAGTCGGCGTCGGAGCCGATGGCCGCCCGCGAGCTCGCCGAGCTCTGCGGCGGCCTGCCGCTGGCGCTGCGCATCGCCGCGGCGCGGCTGGCCGCCAACCCCGCGCGGGGCGTGGCCGACCTGGTCCACGAGCTGACCGACGAGCGCAACCGGCTGCACGCGCTGGACATCGACGACGCCGACACCAGCGTCCGGCGCGCCTTCGACATCTCCTACCGCAACCTGCACCCCGTCCACGCCTCGACCTTCCGGCTGCTCGGGCTGATCCCGGGCCACACCTTCACCGGGCACGCGGTCGCGGCGCTGTGCGGCACCGACCCGCCGAGCGCACGCCGGCGACTCCGCGCGCTCGCGCTGGCGCACCTGATCACCGAACCCGGCTCGGACCGCTTCGGCATGCACGACCTGCTGCGCGTCTACGCCCGTGACCTCCTCGGCGCCCCCGACGGGCAGCAAACGATTTCCCGCGGGGAGCTCTCGCCCGACGACGACGCGGCGCTGCGCAGGCTGCTGCACTACTACCTGGTCACCGCCGACCACGCGCGCCGCTTCCTGCGTCCCGCCCGCGACGAGCTCGACTTCTCCGGCGACGACACGCCGCGTCCGGAGATCACCGGGCGGGCCGAGGCGCTGGAGTGGTTCGACGCGGAGTGGTCGAACCTGGTGGCCGCCGTCCGCGTCGCCAACGGCGAGGGCATGCACGAGCTGGCGTGGCCGCTGGCCCGGCTCCAGTTCAACTACCTCATGGTGCGCTGCCCGTGGGAGGACTGGGTCCAGATCTACAGCGACGGCCTGGACTCGGCCAGGGCGGTCGGCGACGGCGTCGGCAAGCTGCTGATGTCGGCCGGGCTCGGAGTGGCCTACTCGCGGTCCGGGCAGCCGGAGGCGGCGCTGACGCACTACGCCGAGTCCCACGCCGAGGCCCAGTCCACCGGCGATCCCGCGCTGCTGGCGCTCACCCAGGTCAACATGGGCGCGGTGCTGTTCCGCCTCGGCCGCTACGACGAGGCGCAGGTGCACTGCCGCGAGGCGTTGCAGGCCTACCGCACGCTCGGCGACCGCTACCGCGAAGCAGGCGCGCTGAACAACCTGGCGCAGGTCGAGCAGGTCAACGGCAACCTGGAGGAGGCGCTGGCGCACCTGCGCGAGGCCGAGGCGATGTACCGGGAGGCCGACGACCTGGAGACGCTGGCGATGGTGCTGAACAACTGCGGCGAGGTCAGCATCGAGCTCGGCAGGGTCGAGGAGGGCGAGCGCTACCACCACGAGGCGCTCGACGTCGCGCAGCGCTGCGGGTCGCTGGAGCGGCAGGCCGCCGCCTACCGGGGACTCGGCGAGGCCGCCTGCTCGCGCGGTGACCGATCGGTCGCGCGGACCAGGTGGGAGACCGCGCTGACGATCTTCGAGACGGTCGGCTCGCACCGCGCCGAGGAGGTCCGCGAGCGTCTCCGCAATTTGCCAACAACTTCCTGAGTTGGTGAATCCGCTGGTCAGCGCCGGGTTTTCGGGAGCGTTTAGCGAGCGTCTAGTCCCCGCATAGTGGGGTCCGGCAATCTTCGTGGTGTCCGGATCAGCCGTGCATGGTCCGGACGACGGGCGGCTCTGGGGGAAGTCAGGGGGGATTTGTCGCCCGGTCGTCCCGGCCTGCGCTCACTCGCGTGGGAGTAGGTCGGGGCGACCGCAAGGGGGGAGGGCATTCGGGAACTGGACCCTCCCGAATGGACGTGGGGGTACGTGCGGGCCCGTGGCCAAGGGGTGGGTGTTGTCGGCCAGGGGCCCGCACTTCGTCTTTTCCGGACCGGTGCGGGGCTTTCCGCCGGTTTCATGATCCCGGTGGTCCGTGGCCTGGCCGGTGGTCCCGTCCGAGGCCCGGGTCGCTGTCCTGGCTGGTGATCCCGGCCGGGGCCGGGTCGTTGTCCGGGCCGGTGGTCGCAGGCCGGTGGTGGTCGGCCGAGCCGGCGTCTTCCGGTTGTTCGGTCCTTCGCGACGCCGACTCGGTCCCGCTCAGCAGCGTTCCGCTTCGGACGATGCGGCCGGTGCCGAGGACTGCGCACCGCACAGCCGCTCCAGCTTCGGGCGCTTCGGGGCTCGGCCGTCGCCGCTGGACTGCCCGCGCAGGCGGCGGCCGATCCACGGCGCCAGGTACTCGCGGGCCCACTGGATGTCCTGGATCCGCTGCGTGCGCCACGACTGCTCCGGCCGCGGCGGCCACGGCTCCCGCCAGTCCTCGGCCACCGGCAGGCCGAGCGCCTCGGCCGCCCGCAGCGCGACTCTGCGATGCCCTTCCGGCGACAGGTGCAGCCGGTCCGCGCTCCAGGCCCGGGGGTCCTGCAGCACCTGCATCGACCAGAGGTCGATCACCCGGCAGTCGTACTTGTCGGCGATGGCGCGCAGGTGCGAGTTGTAGGTCCCGATCTTGCCGCGCACGTGCTTGAGCACCGGGGTGTCGCGGGTGTCGAACCCGGTGCCGATCAGAAGCCGCGCGCCGGTGGCCGACAGCTCGGCGACGGCGGACTCGAACAGCTCGGCCACCGCGTCCGGGTCGCTGCCCGGGCGGATGATGTCGTTGCCGCCCGCGGTGAACGAGACCAGGCCGGGGCGCAGCTCGATCGCCTCTGGCACCTGGTCGTCGACGATCTGGCGGATCAGCTTTCCGCGAACGGCGAGGTTGGCGTAGCGCAGCCCCGGATTCCGGACCGCCAGGCGCTCGGCGAGGCGGTCGGCCCATCCGCGGTAGCCGCCGTCCGGCCGGGCGTCCTCCATCCCCTCGGTGAAGCTGTCGCCCAGTGCGACGTAGCTCTCCAGGCTCGTCGCGTCGACGGCGCTCGACTGCTCCCATCCACCCATCGAACTTTTCCCTTCCGCACACCCCGTGGTGAACAACGGACCCACACTGTCGCGTCCGGAACGACCTACGCCACCGAAGGTTGTGCTCGAGTGACTAACGGCACTCGTTCGTCTAGTAAATATTGTCCGGATTGTGAACTTGCTGACCCGGGGTTCGCAGGCAGCGGCTTTTCCGGGCCGTGCGGAGGAAATCGGTCGTCCGGGCCGCTGGTTGCAGGGGTACCGGCGAGTACGGTTCTCGCTCTTCGGAGAAACCCCGAAAACGGTGATCCGGGGCTGCTACTGTCCTTCGGCGGTAACGAAAGCAACGAGGGGGCTCGTGATGTCGCGATCAACGCACGTGGCTGGCAGACGCTCGGCGGGTGAGGTTCCGCGGGCGGATCGCGTGATCACGGTCGTCTGAGTGGGGAACGACGACATGCTCGCTTGCGTCGGTATGGGTGGCTGCGCCGAAGGGGTGACCTC
The DNA here is from genome assembly GCF_018141105.1 of Saccharopolyspora erythraea. NCBI lineage: Bacteria > Bacillati > Actinomycetota > Actinomycetes > Pseudonocardiales > Pseudonocardiaceae > Saccharopolyspora > Saccharopolyspora erythraea. The sequence continues at coordinate 553,393 of NZ_CP054839.1, forward strand.
GGCCAACGTACCCGTCCAAAGCGAAGACCTGGGGGAATCGTGACGTCACCGCAGAATCCGGCGAATCCGCCGGGGCCGGCGGGTTTCGAGTCGGCGGGACGTCCTCCGGGGCGCCCAGAGCCCGGCAGGCACAACGACGTCCCGATGCGCGGCACGCTGCCCGGCGAGCCCCCGCGCGGTGGTGAGCCCCCGCGTGGCCCGATGCCGCCCGAGGCGCCGCGTGGTGCTGCGCCCGGCGAACCTCCGCGTGGTGCTGCGCCCGGCGAGGCCGGTCCGCCGCCGGGTGCGCCCCGGCCGCCGCGGCCGGCGCCCCGGCCGATGCGGTTCGACCTGCGGTCGGAGTTCGCCGCCCTGGCGGCCGAACCGCACCCGTTCGCGTTCTGGGAGCGCAGCGAGCACCTCGCGGAGCGCTTCGAGCACGAGCAGCGCAGGCAGGGCCAGCCCGGCAGGCCCGCGCCCGGACCGGACCGCCCGGAACCGGCCGCCCGGCCAGGCGGCTCGGCGTTGTCCGGCGACCTGGGGCCGTCGGCCGAGGCCGCCGCGCGCCCGTCCGCGCCCGAGCGCCGCGCGACCACGGAGCTTTCGGGTTCCCTCGACGCGGACCTGCCCGACGAAGCCCTACAGAACCCGTTCGCCCCGCCTCCCGCCCCGCCAGGTCCGCCGAGCGGGCCGTTGCCGGTGGGTGACCTGGCCGACGGTCCGCTCGGCCATGGTGGCCCCGCGAGTGGCCCGCAGCCCGCCGTTGATCCCGGTGATGGTCCGCGCGGTCACGGTGGCCCGCCGAGCGGGCCACAGCCGGTCGTCGATCCCGGCGACGGTCTTCGCGGCCATGGTGGCCCGCCGAGCGGCCCACAGCCTGCCGTCGACGGGCCCGAGGGCCCGCGCGGCCACTTGAACGCCCCTCATGCGGCCGCTGATCCGGTCGGTCCGCCGAGCGGTCCGCAGCCCGTGGCCGACCTCGGCGAGGGCCCGCGGGGCCACGGTGGTCCACCTCCCGCGAGCGAGTTCGGCGACGCCGCGGGCAGCGGGCCCGAGCGTGGCGCACCCGCCGTCGACGGCCCCAGGGCCGCGGCGGCGCCCGCGGGCCCCGCGCCCGCCCGCGTCCGGCCGACCGCGGCCGCCGCAGATGCCACCGCCTCCGGCGGCTTACGGCCCGCCGTCCCCGCCGGAGGGCATCCCGGCGCCTTCGGCCGCCGGTCCGCCCCCGGACGGCCCACCGCCGCGCCCCGGCGCGCCGATGCCGCCGCCTCCGGCGGCTTACGGCCCGCCGTCGCCGCCCGAGGGCATCCCCGCGCCTCCGGCCGCGGGTCCGCCCTCGCCGCCGGAAGGCATCCCAGCGCCTCCGGCGCCCGAAGGCTTCCACTCCTCGGGTCCGCCTCCGGCGCCCGAAGGCTTCCACTCCTCGGGTCCGCCTCCGGCGCCCGAAGGCTTCCACTCCTCGGGTCCGGCTTCGCCGCCCGAGGGCGTCCCGCAGATGCCGCCGCCTCCGGCGGCCGGGCCCGGCGACGTGTCCGGTCCGCCGTCCGCGCCGGAGGGCATCCCGCAGATGCCGCCCGCGCCGGAAGCGCCGCAGGGTCCGCCATCGGGACCGCAGTCCGCTCCGCCGCCGGGGCCGCAGTCGGCAACCGGCCCCGCATCGGGCCAGCAGTCGCCGTCGGGTCCGCCCTCCGGACCGCAGCCGGTCTCCGGTCCGTCGTCGGCGCCGCAGGCTCCGGACGGTGCCGGGCACCGTCCGCCCACACCCGCCGAAGGCATGCCTCCGCCGCCACCGGCAGGCGGACCGCCCGTGGACGGGCGGCCGCCGCGCGGTCCCCAGGGCATGCCGCCCGCCCCGATGCCGCACGGCTCGCAGCCGCCGCAACCGCAGCGACCGCCGCAGGGCCCGCCGCGTCCGGGCGGACCGGCGTCGCGGCCGGAGGGCATGCCGATGCAGCCTCCGCCCGGCGAAGGGCCCCCGCCCCGCCAGCAGGGGCCAGGCCCGCAGCAACCGGGCCCTGCCCAGCAGCCCGGCCACGGCCAGCAACCGCCGGGCCAGGGCCAGCAGCAGCCGCCTGCCAAGCCCGCGCAGAAGCCGGCGCCCAGACCGCCGAAGGCGACGGCTCGTGCCGACGGCGGGTTCGGCCCGATGGGCTCCGGCGGCTGGCAGCAGTCGTCGAGGGGGTCGAACTACGACCGAAGCCCGACCAAGTGGGGCGCCGAAGAGGTGAAGGACGAGTACCGCGACGCCGAGTACCGCGCGCCGAGGCAGGGCGAGACGGGCGACGCGCCGCAGTTCCTCATCGAGGCCGACGACCTCTACGACGAGGACTACGGCGAGAGCAGGCTCGTCGCCCCGCCGGTCCTCGGTGAGGCCCCTTCTAGCTACCGGGACTTCTGATGGTCGAGACGATCGCACTGCCCGTCCACGCGGCGGACGTGCTCGGTGAGCAGCTGGACCTCAACGTCCGGCAGTACCCGTTCGAGATCCCCAGGCTCGGGGAGTCGCCGGAGGACCGGGAGCGGATCACCAACCAGATCTGGGGCGAGCTGGAGTCGGCCGGGCTGGCCAGGTCCGGGCGTCCGGAGCCGGAGGTCGAGGACGCGCTGTACCTGCTGTCGACGTCCGAGGTGTCGATCGCGGCCGCGGGCCTGCTCGACCTGCGTTCCGGGCAGCGGCTCGCCGCCCGCGTCGTGGCGACCGGCGAGGTCGGCGTCGTGGGCGCGGTCGAGGGCCGGGTGCTGCGGATGAGCTTCATGGCCCCCGACGACCTGCCCCGCGCGTGCGTCGACCTGCTGCCGGACGCCCCGCCCGGTCAGGGGGAGCCCGTGCACGCCTCGGCCGACCGCTCGAACGGCCCGCCGCAGGACGCCGACATCGAGGGCCTGCGCGAGCTGGAGGCGGTCACCAACCGCCAGAAGTTCCGCCTCGGCCACTTCGTGGTGACCAGCACCGACCGGCGCGGCCGCCGGGGCAGGTTGCCCGCCCTGAACTGGTTCGACACCGACCGCGGCCGCTACACGCTGGTCGGCGAGCGCGCCGACGGTCACGACGTGATCACCTGCGGGCCCGCCGACAAGCAGCGCATCGCGGCCCAGGTGCACGCCATGCTGGAGCGGACCCGCGACTGAGCGGCGGCGCGCCGTGATCCCAACGAGTCACGGGCCACCGGGTGCGTGCACTCGGACCGGCGGGTAAGGCACGCTTAAGTCGTGACCGACGATCGGCAGACCGACACGGCCCCGGCGCCAGAGGCGGACCGGGACTCGTTGATGCGGCTTCTCGGCGGGCGGACGACGGCGATCGACGCGAGCCTGCCCCCGGTGGTGTTCGGGCTGGCCTGGTTCGTCTTCGGCGAGTCCATCGCAGCCGGTGGCGCGGCGGCGGTCGTGGTCGGCGCGGTGATCGCGGCCTGGCGGCTGCGCAAGGGCGACCGCCCGGTCGCGGTGCTGGTCAGCCTGCTCGCGGTGAGTTTCGGCGCGATCATCGCCCTGCACACCGGGCACGCCGCGGACTTCTTCCTGATCCGCCTGGTCACCAACGCCGCCAGCGGCCTGGTGTGGGTGGTCAGCATCGTGGTGCGCTGGCCGCTGCTGGGCGTCGTCGTGGGCACCGTGCTCGGCCAGGGCCGCAGGTGGCGGCGCGACCCGGCGTTGCTGCGCGCCTACGGCCGGGCGAGCTGGGTGTGGGTCTGCCAGTACCTGGTGCGGCTGGTGGTGTTGATCCCGTTGTGGACGGCCAACGCCGTCGTGGCGCTCAGCGTCGCGCAGGTGGTCCTGACCTGGCCGCTGGTGGCCGTGTGCGTGGCGGTGAGCTGGTGGGTCCTGCGCCGCGCGCTCCCCGAGGACCACCCCGGTCTGCGGCACCCGCAGGGCGCGTAGCCCGCAAGCGCGGCACCGCTTCGAACGAGCGTCACCACTTGGGGTGATCCACGGTGAACGGCTCGCGCGGCGGGGCGAGGATCGGCACGGATCTTCTTCCCGCTCCGGCGATCTTCGAAAGGGCAGCGCGTGGCCAACATCCCGGATTACCTGAAGTACACCAAGGACCACGAATGGGTCGAGGAGCGTTCCTCCGGCACCGTCAGGATCGGCATCACCGACCAGGCGCAGCGGGAGCTCGGTGACATCGTCTTCGTGGAGCTGCCGCAGACAGGCCAGCACTACAGCTCCGCCGATGCGCTCGGCAGCGTGGAGTCGGTCAAGGCGGTCGCTGAGTTCTTCGCACCGCTGGGTGGCGAGGTCGTGGAGGTGAACAGCCAGGTGACCGACGAGCCGGAGCTGGTGAACACCGATCCCTACGGTGACGGCTGGTTCGTCACGCTCAAGGTCACCGACCGGTCCGAGCTGGACGCCCTGATGTCCGCGAAGCAGTACGAGGAGTTCATCTCCGAAGCGAACGAGTAACCGCGGCGCGATGCCGCGGTCGTCAGCCCTGCGCGCCGAGGAACTGCTTGTGCAGCGTCGGGAGGTCGGCGGGTGCGGCCAGCTCGACCGCTGCGAGCCACGCCGCGCCCGCCGCGCCGGGGCCCGCGGTGCGGGGCTCGGCGCCGAAGCGCTCGGCGAGTTCCGCGCGGAGCGCGTCGCCGACGGGGTTGCCCGTGCCGACGAGACCGCCGGCCAGCACGATCGGACTCGTGTCGCCGGGCGGTCTGGTGATGGACGCGGTCTCGGCGAGCAGCCGCGCCGCGTTCCGGACGATCGCGGTCGCCGCCTCGTCGCCGCTCCCGGCGGCCCCGGTCACCAGCGGGGCGAGCTCGGCCAGCCGGATCGGCGGCGCGGAGTTCACCGCGGTGATCAGCCGGTTGCGCAAGGCCGGTGGCTCGGCGCGGGGCTCGCCGACCAGCTCGTCCAGCACGGCCGTGACCAGATCGCCGTCGGTTCGCCCGAGGTCGAGGGCATGCAGTGTCGCGCGGACCGCTTCGCGCCCCAGCCAGAAAGCCGAGCCCTCGTCGCCCAGCAGCCAGCCGTGCCCGCCCGCGCTGGCGACCAGCCGGTGGTCCTCGATCCGCGCGGCGACCGACCCCGTACCCGCGATCACCACCGTGCCGCCCGGCTCGGGCGTGCCCGCGGCGAAGGCCACCTCGACGTCGCCGACCACCCGCATCGGGCAGGTCAGGCCGAGCGCGGACCACTCGCCCCGGAACAGCTCCGCCACCGCCGGATCGGTCATCTTGCTCGCCCCGGCCATGCCCAGCACGCCGGCCCGCACCGCTGCCGGTTCGAGGCCGCGGAGCGCGTCGGCGGCTGCGGCGGCGACCTGCGCGGCGGCCCGCTCCGGCGGGTGCGAGTTCGGGTTGCCGCCACCGGCCGAACCGGTGCCGAGGGTGCGGCCGGACAGGTCGCCGACCAGCGCGCGGCTGGAGGTCCCGCCGATGTCCAGGCCGAGGACGAGCACCGGTTCTTGGCTGCGCATGCGCTCTTTGTACCCGCTTCGACACGGAAAGTGGCCTCGGATGTCGGAAACCAGCCGGGTCTGGTCATCCCGGCCGGGCAGCCGATATACATCGGGGTGTCCTGTGTTCGGTCGGGGAGGACGCATGAGCCAACGGCATCGCGCGTGCGCGGATTCGCGGCGAGGCAACGGAGAACTCGATGGGTGAGTTCGACGGACTGGTCGCGGCGGTCACCGGAGGAGCGTCGGGGATCGGGCTGGCGACCGCCCGGCTGCTGGCCGAGCGCGGCGCGGCGGTGGCGGTGCTGGACCTGCGCCCGCACGACGTCGGCGAGCCGCTGCTCGGCGTGCGCTGCGACGTCACCGACGACGGCGAGGTCCGCTCGGCGGTCGAGGCCGTGCACGAGCGCCTCGGCGGGCTCGACGTGCTGGTCAACAACGCCGGGATCGGCGCGCAGGGCGACGTCTCGGCCAACGACGACGCCGAGTGGCACCGCGTGCTCGACGTCAACGTCGTCGGCATCGCCCGGGTCAGCCGGGCCGCACTGGGACTCCTGCGGGAGTCCGGTCACGCCGCCATCGTCAACACCTGCTCGATCGCCGGGATCGCCGGACTGCCGCAGCGCGCGCTCTACTCCGCGAGCAAGGGCGCGGTGCACGCGCTCACCCTGGCGATGGCCGCCGACCACGTGCGGGAGGGGATCAGGGTGAACTGCGTGGCTCCCGGCACGGTCGACACGCCGTGGATCAGCAGGCTGCTCGACAGCGCCGACGACCCGGCCGCCGAGCGGGCGGCGCTCGAGGCGAGGCAGCCCGCGGGTCGGCTGGTGTCGGCAGGCGAGGTCGCGCATGCCATCGTGCACCTGGCGAGTCCGGCCGCGGCCGGCACGACCGGGACCGTGCTCAACGTCGACGGCGGGATGTCCGGACTGCGCGTCCGGCCCGCCGAGGGGGAACGATGACCGTCGACACCCACCACCACCTGTGGGACCTCGACGTCCGGGACCAGCCATGGATGACCGGGCCCGAGATGCAGCCGCTGCGCAGGGACTTCCGCCCGGCCGACCTGGTCGCGGCGCTGCGGGGGACCACTGTGGACTCCACCGTGCTGGTGCAGACGGTCTCCGACCCGGACGAGACCCCGGAGATGCTGGTGCTGGCCGACTCCTGCGACCGCGTCGCCGGGGTCGTCGGCTGGACCGACCTGACCGCCCGCGACGTGCGGGAGCGGCTCGGGCACCTGCTGTCGCACCCGTCGGGCCGGTGGCTCAAGGGAATCCGCCACCAGGTCGAGGACGAGCCCGACCCGGACTGGCTCACCAGGCCGGAGGTGATGGCCGGGCTGGCCGCGGTCGAGGACGCCGGACTGCTTTACGAACTGCTGGTCCGGCCGCACCAGCTGCCGGCCGCGATCAAGGCGGTCGGCCAGTTCCCGCAGCTCACCTTCGTCCTGGACCACTGCGCGAAGCCACCGGTGGCCTCCGGCGAGCTGGAACCGTGGGAGAGCCGGATCCGGGCGCTGGCGGCGCATCCGAACGTGGTGTGCAAGCTGTCCGGACTGGTGACCGAGGACGACTGGTCCGCCCAGCCCGACGCCGACCGGCTGCGGCCCTACGCGGACGTGGTGCTGGACGCCTTCGGACCGGCGCGGGTGATGTTCGGGTCGGACTGGCCGGTGTGCCTGCTGGCGGCCGAGTACGGGGAGGTCTCCCGCCTCGCGTGGGAGCTCACCTCGGGGCTGGGCGACGTCGAGCGGCAGGCGGTCTTCGACACCACCGCGCGGCAGGTCTACGAACTCTGAGTGCCTGTCTTCCTCGCGTTGCGGTACCGGTGGCGGGGGCAAGCGGCCGCGCCGCTTCCAAGATCGATGACAGGCTCTGCGGCGGTTCGCGGACCCCGGATTGATCCACTCGTACGGGTGACAGGGGCTTTCGGCCCTGGCATTCTTGCCCACCCCGCTTTGGCGCGCTGCTCCGTTCGGCGTAGCCTGACCTTGCCCGTCTCACCCCGCCCCCTCGGTGAGGCGGGCTTCAAATGCGCGGCCCGCGTGGATTCTTGTCCACAGAGGACGAATTGCTCCCGGCTCGGGTCAGCGGGTCCGGGTCACCTTCTTGAGGCCGCGCGGGTTGTCCGGATCGCCGCCCCGCTCCAGTGCCAGTCCGAGCGCGAGGCGCTGGACCGGCAGCACCTCCAGCACCGGCGCGAGCTCCTCCGCGCAGTCCGGGACGCCGATGCGGTGCGCGGCGGGAACGTCGGCGGCGGCCGAGCCGATGGCGCAGATGTCGGCACCGCGCTCGTGTACCGCCTCCAGCACCTCCCGCGTCGAGGCACCGCCCTTGCCCGCGCTGGACAGCGCGAGCACCGCGGTCTCGGCGTCCACGGCCGCCACCGGGCCGTGCAGCAGGTCGGCCCCGCTGTAGGCGCGGGCGGACAGGTAGCTGGTCTCGGCCAGCTTCAGGGCCGCCTCGCACGCCGTCGCCAGCGAGTAGCCGCGGGCGGTGGTGACCATGCGGTCGGCGAACCGGTAGCGGTGGACCGCCTCGGCGACCGCCTGCTCGGTGGTGTCCAGGGTCGTCCGGGCCAGCTCGGGCAGCGCGCGGGCGTGCTCGGCGTTTCCGCCGCGCACCGCGTCGACCAGCAGGTAGAGAGCGAGCAGCGTCGCGCTGTAGGTCTTGGTCGCGGCGACCGCCTGCTCCTGCCCGGCGCGGATGCCGACCGACATCTCGGCGGCCCGGTTCAGCGGCGACTCGGCGGTGTTGGTGACCGCGACGGTGGTGGCGCCTGCCTTGCGGCCCGCCTCGGTGACCTCCAGCAGGTCGGGGGAACCGCCGCTCTGGCTGACCGACAGCAGCAGCACGTCGGTCAGGTCGGGCTGCGCGCCGTAGAGGGTGGTCGTGGACGGCGACACCAGTCCGACGGGCAGTTGCAGCAGCACCTCGATCAGGTACTTCGCGTACAGGGCCGCGTGGTCGCTGGACCCCCGGGCCGCCAGCAGTGCGAAGCGCGGCCTGCGCTCGGCGATCCGGGTGGCGACCTCGGCGATCTCGGCGCGGTGCGCCAGCAGATCGCCGAACACGTGCGGTTGTTCGGCGATCTCGGCGGTCATCCGCGCGCCGGGCTGTGCGGTGGCCTCACTCATCGGGGCATCCCTTCGGGTCCAGGTCTAGACCAATCGTAGAGGAAACCGCGAGGCATCTGGCGATCGCCGCTCCCGCTGTGATGCCTCACACCATTCTGCCGCCGTCACCCGGCGGCCGGGGCGTGGTGGCCGTCGTTGCCGGGGGAAGGGGCCCGTCGGCCGTCCGGCGGGAGGACGCGCTGGCCGACTCCGTCCGGCGGGAGAGTGCGGTGGCCGACTCCGTCCGGCGGGAGAGTGCGGTGGCCGACGCCGTTCGGCGGGAGAGCGCGGCGACCGTACCCGTCAGGCGGGAGGTGCGGCAGCTGCCATCGTCGGGTGCGGCGGAAGCCGCTGGCGGCGCAGTGTGGCCGGCTGCCTGGGATGGCTGTTCTGCGTCCGGTTCGGCCCGGTCATTGCCCTCCCGCCGAGGAGAGCGCTCCCATCGCCACCCGAACGGCGCACCCGACCGAGCGGGCCTGATCCGCCCCGGCGAAAGTGGGTGGGCGTGGCGATCGCACCGCCGACTTTCGGGCATGCTGAAGTGCAGAAGTACTCGGCGTGCGGGCGGGCCCGCGCCGACACCGGGCGCAACCGGCGGGAAGGTTGCGGTGGTAGGAGGAACGATGCTCGAAACATCGGTGCCAAGCGGGGCGGAGAACCCGGCGCGGACCCAGCGAGAGCCCAAGTACTGGGGCCTGAAGCAGCACCTGCTGGACATGCTCCGCTCGCTGCCTCCGGGCTCCCCGATCCCCACCGAGCGGGCGCTGGCCGCCGAGTTCGACGTGTCCCGCACCACCGTCCGGCAGGCCCTCGCCGAGCTGACCGTCGAGGGCAGGCTGCTGCGCGTCCAGGGCAAGGGCACCTTCGCCGCCAAGCCCAAGGTCGCCCAGCGGCTCCAGCTCACCGGCTACACCGAGGACATGCTCGCCCAGGGCAGGCAGCCGACGTCGCGGCTGCTGGAGGTCATCGAGGAACCGGCCGACCAGGAGCTGGCGTCGCTGCTGGGCACCCGCCCCAGCGCCACCGTGCTGCGGCTGCGCCGCCTGCGCCTGGCCGACGGCGAGCCGATGGCGATCGAGACGACGCACCTGGCGCTGTCGCGCTTCCGGGGGCTGACCGGGCGGCTCGAGTCCGGCGGCTCGCTCTACCAGGTCCTGCGGGAGAGCTTCGGCGTCGAGATGGGCTACGCGGAGGAGACGATCGAGACGGCGCTGGCCAGCCCGGAGGAGGCCGAGCTGCTGGGCGCCGACATCGGTCTGCCGATGCTGCTGCTCTCGCGGCACTCCTTCGACACCGAGGGCAGGCCGGTCGAGTGGGTCCGATCGATCTACCGCGGTGACCGCTACAAGTTCGTCGCCCGCCTCAACCCGCCCGCCTGAGCCCACTTCCCGCGGCTCCTGCGGGTGGCGGCGCTACGACAGCGCGTAGTGCCGTCGTCCAACGTCCTTCGTTCGCCGCTCAGTCGTTACCCGATCGCAGTTCGTTACGCCCAACGGCGCATTTCCCGCCCCGAAGTGGCGGTACTCACCCATGGGCAACTGCGGGGAGCACAGCGCCGTGATCCCACGTTGGCCGTTATAGGACTGATATGCGTCGAGTGCGTGGGAGCCATGTCAGAGGAGAAGGACGAAGACAGCAAGGACAAGCGCAAGGAGCGCAAGCTCGACCTCTCCGCGGCGAACGTCGGCGGCACCGCACTGGCGTCGGTGACCGCCGCCTACCTGGGTTCCTACCTGGGTGCCGCGGGGACGATGTGGGGAGCCGCGCTGACCAGCGTGGTCGTCACGGTGGGAGGCAAGCTCTACCAGCGCTCGCTGGAGCGGACCAAGGAGCAGGCCGCCGTGGCGAAGGAGAAGGCCGCGCTGCTGCGGGCCAAGAAGACGACCTCGCTCGCGCAGCAGTCGTTGCGGTTCGACGGGGAGGAAGGGGAGCGCGGCACCGCCAAGCTCCAGCAGCCCGAGGTACCGGACGGTGCCGAGCAGCGCACCCGCTTCATCGAGCCGCTCTCGCCCGGGCATTCGGGGATGCACTGGCCGGGCGGTGAGCAGGTGGTGGAGGACCCGACTCGGCGGGCCGGTGCCGCTGAGCAGGCCGACGACGCGACCCGCAACCTGAGTGGCATGTCGGCTCCGAGCCCTGCCGACGACGCCGCGACGGTCAAGTGGAGCCCGGCGCCGGACCGCGACGCCGTGCAGCCGAGCCGAGTGCGGTGGCGCCGGTGGGGGCTGGTCGGCGCCAGCAGCGCGATCGCGTTCACGCTCTGCATGCTGGTCATCACCGGGTTCGAGGGCATCTCCGGTCGCTCGCTGTCCGGCGACGGCGGGACGACCATAGGGCAGGCGCTGCGCCGTCCCGCCCCGCCCGCGCCGCAGCAGCCGGTGCCGGAGCAGGACGAGCCGGTGGAGTCGTCGTCCGAGCCGGAGCCCTCGTCGCAGGTCGAGCCGAGCGCCGAGCCGTCCCGCGAGCAGTCCGCGGTTCCCTCCACGCCCGTGCCGGAGCAGCCGACCGGCGGGCAGACCGCGACGCAGGGGCCGACCTCGCAGCCCGAGCCCACCCAGGGCGAGTCGCCCGGCGAAAGCACCGGGGTCGTGCCGCCCACCGCGCAGCCGAGCCTGCGCAACGGCTCACCCAACTGACTCGATCCGCCGCCGGCGGCACCCGCGCGCAGCGGGCGCACGCGGGTAGGTGCTCAGCGGCCCCGCTCGCCACTGGCGAGCGGGGCCGCTGAGCTTGCGGCGGGTGCTTGGGTGGCTGCGCCTTCGCCGGGTACCCGCCGAGCCGGGTGCTCGCCGAGCCGGGTGTCCGCTGAGCCGGGTGTCCGCCAGGGCGACGGCTGCGATTCCGCCGCCGTCCCGCCATCCCCGCGCCGGGGTTTCCGCCGCGTCCCGCCGAGCCACCGGTCCGGGTTCCGCCAAGGCGCCCGTCCTCGATCCCGCCATCGCCCCGCCGAGCTGCCCGCCGCCGTTCCGCCGGGCCGCCCGCCGTCGACCCGCCGAGCCGCCTGCGGCGTTCCGCTGGCCGGAATCAGCTAGACCGCCGCTGAGCTGGGAAAACACCAGCGCCATCCCGGCGTTCGCGGCCGAACGGTCGCGCGCGGGAGCCGCCGTAAAGCCCTCCTCGTGCGACCGTTCGCGCTGATCAGCGAAGTACGTTACGAATTTGCCGATTCGGTGAGATATGCGTCAAAAGATGGATGTGCACGTCTTCTCCTCGCCGAATACTTGTTCGCCGACGGGGGTCCGGTAACGCGGAACAAGGGAGACAGCACATGAAGCGCAAACTTGCGGCCCGGGTGACGGGGTCCGTGATTTTCGCGGTGGGCACGATCGCCGCTCTGACCGTGCCCGCAACGGCGACCCCGACCGCGCCCGCGCCGGTCGCCGCCGATGCCGGGACCCTGATGGAGGCGATGCAGCGCGACCTGGGCCTGACCGTCGAGCAGGCCAAGGAGCGCCTCGCCGACGAGGCCGCGGCCACCCGCGCCGACCAGAGCCTGCGCGGGACCCTCGGCGCCGCGTTCGGCGGCTCCCACTACGACGCCGCGCTCGGCAAGCTCGTCGTCGGCGTGACCGACGCCGGCCGCCTCGACGAGGTCCGCGCGGCCGGGGCCGACGCCAAGCTGGTCCGGCACAACGTCCAGCAGCTCGACGGCGTCGCCGACGGCCTCGACGCGCAGTCGGCGCGCGCCCCGCAGTCGGTCACCGGCTGGTACGTGGACGCCAGCAGCAACTCCGTGGTCCTGACCACCACCCCGGGCACCGCCGGGCAGGCGAACGACTTCGTCCGCGCCAGCGGGGTGAACGCCGACGCCGTGCGCGTCGTCGAGTCCGCCGAGCAGCCCCGGACCTACGCCGACGTCATCGGCGGCAACGCCTACTACATCGGCAGCGGTTCCCGCTGCTCGGTCGGCTTCTCGGTGCAGGGCGGCTTCGTGACCGCCGGCCACTGCGGCAACCAGGGCGACAGCACCAGCCAGCCGAGCGGCACCTTCGAGGGCTCGTCCTTCCCGGGCAACGACTACGGCTGGGTCCGCACCGCCTCCGGCGAGAACCCCGTCCCCTACGTCAACGACTACCAGGGCGGCACCGTCGGCGTCGGTGGCTCCAGCGAGGCCGCCGAGGGCGCGTCGATCTGCCGTTCCGGCTCCACCACCGGCTGGCACTGCGGCACCGTCGAGGCCAAGAACCAGACGGTGCGCTACCCGCAGGGCACCGTCGAGGGCCTGACCCGCACCAACGTGTGCGCCGAGCCCGGCGACTCCGGCGGCTCGTGGCTGTCCGGCGACCAGGCCCAGGGCGTGACCTCCGGCGGCTCGGGCGACTGCACCTCCGGCGGCACGACCTACTTCCAGCCGGTCAACGAGATCCTGCAGGCCTACGGTCTGACGCTGCTCACCCAGTGACCCCCGAGTGACCGGTTGACCGACCGCGTGGGCCCCGGCGGCACGTCCGCCCGGGCCCACGTTCGTCGGGGTCCTAGCCCAGCTTGGTCCGCAGTGCCGCGGCAGCGGCTCGCGGGTCCTCGGCCTCGGTGATGGCGCGGACGACGACGACCCGCCGCGCACCCGCCTGGACCGCCTCGTCGATGTTGTCCATGCCGATGCCGCCGATGGCGAACCACGGCCTGCCGTGGCCGCGGTGCTCGGCGGTGTGGCGGACGAGCTCGAGACCGGCGGCCTCGCGCCCCGGCTTGGTCGGCGTGGTCCACACCGGGCCGGTGCAGAAGTAGTCCACGCCCGCCTCGGTGGCCGCGGAGTCGGCCTGCACCACGTCGTGCGTGGAGCGCCCGACCGCCACCTGGTCTCCGACGATGCGCCGGGCCAGCTCGACGGGCAGGTCGTCCTGGCCGAGGTGCAGCACGTCGGCGTCGGCGGCCATCGCCACGTCGGCCCTGTCGTTGACCGCCAGCAGCGCGCCGTGCCGGACGCACGCGTCGGCCAGCACCTCCAGCGCGGCGAGTTCGTGGCGGGCCTCCAGCGGGGCGCCTCCCGGGCTCTTGTCCCGCAACTGGATGATGTCCACCCCGCCGTCCAGCGCCGCGTCGGCGAACTCGGCGAGGTCGCCCCGCTCGGTGCGCGCGTCGGTGCACAGGTAGAGCCGGGCCTCCTCGAGGCGGGCGCGGATACCGAAACCGTCCAGTCCTGGCATGCCCCTCAGGGTAACTTCTGCCACGCGCGCCGCCGGGAGATCTCGCCGCCGCGGCTGACCGGGAGATCGGCGGCGGGTACGGTGGAAGGCGGTGAGCACGGGAGTCCGCGGATGCCGGACTGAGAGGGGGCGCCAAGGCCCCGACCGTCGAACCTGATCCGGGTCATGCCGGCGCAGGGAGCGTGGAGTTGTCTGAACTGTCTGGTTTGACGGCCGAGCACGTCGCCGTGGTCGGCGGCGGGGTCGTCGGTCTGTCCGTCGCCTGGTGCGCGGCGCGGGCCGGTCATCGCGTGACGGTGGTCGACCCGGCGCCCGCTTCCGGGGCGTCGCACGTGGCGGGCGGGATGCTCGCACCGGTCGCCGAGGCGTGGCCCGGCGAGGAGGAACTGCTCGAGCTGGGGGCCGCGTCGCTGCAGCGCTGGCCCGACTTCGCGGACCGGCTCGCCCACGACGCGGGAATGCCGTCCGGCCTGCGCAGGGAGGGCACGCTCGTCGTCGGGATCGACAGCGCCGACCGCGCCGAGCTCGACAACCTCGCCGACTACCTCGCCCAGCTCGGCCGCTCGGTGACCAGGCACAACGGTCGCGAGCTGCGCCGGATGGAGCCGTCGCTGGGGCCGGCGGTGCGGGCCGGGCTGTCGGTGCCGGGCGACCTCGCGGTCGACAACCGCGTCGCCCTGGCCGCGCTGCGTGCGGCGGCGACGCTGGCCGGCGCCGAGTTCGTCACCGCCCGGGCGCGGGCGGTGCGCGCCGGTGAGGTCGAGCTGGAGGACTCGGTGCTGCGCTGCGACGTCGCGGTGATCGCCGCGGGCGCGCGGTCCGGTGACCTCCACCCGCTGCTGAGCGGGGCGGTCCGGCCGGTGAAGGGCGAGATCCTGCGGCTGCGCGCGCGGGCCACCGCCCTGCCGCCGCCGACCCGGACAGTGCGCGGACCCGTCCACGGCAGGCAGGTCTACCTGGTGCCGCGCGACGACGGCGGGCTCGTCGTCGGCGCGACGCAGTACGAGGTCGGCTTCGACACCGAGGTCACCGTCGGCGGGGTGCGCGACCTGATCGCCGACGCCGAGCAGGTGCTGCCGGGCATCGCCGAGTACGTGCTGGTGGAGGCCATCGCCGGACTGCGGCCGGGCACCGCCGACAACCTGCCGCTGCTGGGCTGGCTGGAACCGGGCGTCATCGCCGCGACCGGCCACCACCGCAACGGGTTCCTGCTGGCGCCGGTCACCGCCGAGGCGGTCGTCGCGCTGCTGTGCGGCCGGACCCCGCCGGACGAGGTGAAGGCCGCCGACCCCGGCCGCCGCATCTCCCCCGAGAACGGAGGGCAACAGTGCAGGTAGTGGTCAACGGAGAGTCCCGGCAGGTCCCCGAGGACGCCACGCTGGAAGCCGTGCTGCGCGAATACGGCGTGCCGGACCGGGGAGTCGCCGTCGCGTTGGACGGCGCGGTCGTGCCGCGGGCCGCCTGGCCCGCGACCGGCCTGCGACCGGAGGCGACCGTCGAAGTCCTCACCGCGGTTCAAGGAGGCTGACTGACATGGACGACCCGCTGGTCATCGCGGGACGCGAGTTCGGCTCGCGGCTGATCACCGGTACCGGTGGCGCGGCCAACCTGGCGGTGCTGGAGCGCGCGTTGATCGCGTCCGGCACCGAGCTGACGACGGTGGCGATGCGCCGCGCCGACGCGGGAGGCGGCACCGGCGTGCTCGACCTGCTGCGCAAGCTCGGCATCGAGGCGCTGCCCAACACCGCGGGCTGCCGGACGGCAGCCGAGGCGGTGCTGACCGCGCAGCTCGCGCGGGAGGCGCTCGGCACGAACTGGGTCAAGCTGGAGGTCGTCGCCGACGAGGACACGCTGCTGCCGGACCCGGTCGAGCTGCTCGACGCGGCGGAACAGCTGGTGGACCAGGGTTTCGTGGTGCTCGCCTACACCAACGACGACCCGGTGCTGGCGCTGCGGCTGGAGGAGACCGGGTGCGCCGCGGTGATGCCGCTGGGCTCGCCGATCGGCACCGGCCTCGGCATCCGCAACCCGCACAACATCGAGATGATCGTCTCCCGCGCGTCGGTGCCGGTCGTGCTCGACGCGGGCATCGGCACCGCCTCGGACGCTGCGCTGGCGATGGAGCTGGGCTGCGACGCGGTGCTGCTGGCCACCGCCGTGACCCGCGCGCAGGACCCGGAGCGGATGGCCGCCGCGATGCGCGCGGCCGTCGAGGCGGGACGGCTGGCCTCCCAGGCCGGACGCATCCCGCAGCGGTTCTGGGCGCAGGCGTCCAGCCCGGGACGCCCCACCGGCTGACCGGCCGCTCCCTGCTCGGCCTGGTGGTTGGTCAAGTCACGCGGCTGATCACGCGTGCCAGGAGTCCAGCACCGCCGCGTTTAGCGCGGTCAGCCTCCTGTCGTAGGAGGCAGGGTCCGCCAGCGCCTGGAACGGGCTGGGCACGGTGGCGGGCTCCGCTGGTGCGGGTGCGGTGGCGACGGGTTGGTTGGGCGGGACGGGCCCGTCAGGCAGGCAATAGGCGTCGGATGGCGAGGTCGGGTTGGGTAGGTCGGGCAGGACGCGGCGAAGCGAGGCGAGTTCTTCGTTCGCCGTCCTGATCGCGTCGGCCGCCCGCCCGCCCGCTTCGTCGAGCTGACCGCGCCACCGGTCGAGCTGGGACCGGACGATCTCGACGACGTCGGGCCGCGTCCCGGACTCCCGCGCGTCGGCGATCGCGGAGTCGGCGAGCAGCTGCACGTCCTCCAGCGTGAGCCGGTAGTCGGTCAGCGCGGTCGCGGCACGCCGGTGCGAGTCGGCCGCGCGCAGCCAGTTCCCCGCCATGGCAGTCTGGGCCTGGTCGTAGTGGTCGCGGGCATGGCCGTACCAGTCGTCGGCGCGCAGCGCCCGAATCGTCTCGCCGACGGCTTCCAACCGGTTGGCCAGGTCGGTGAGGCGGTCGCACTCGCCTGCGATCCCCAGGTTGTTCCCGCGAATCGGCGACAGTTCGCTCATCGTGAGGTCCGCTGATCGTGGCTACTGCCTGTGCACCACGTCGGACAGTACCGACGCCAAGTCGGAGTCCAGCCCCTCGTAGTCGGCGGCGCTGTCGGTCAGCCGGGTCGCCAGCTCCTGCGCGTCGGCCCGCAGGAGTTCGACCGAGTCGGCCGATGCTCGCTGGTAGCCGGCCAGCTCCGCACCGAGCCGGGGGTGTCCGGCCTCGTGCGCGTCGAGCCGGTACTTCAGCGCCGAACCGGTGCCGAATTCCTCGATCGCGTCCCGCACGTTGCGCGCGGCGGCGCGCAGTTCGTGGGTCTCGGCGGAGAAGCTGTTCGCGTTCGGCTCCGTCGCCCTGGTCATGGCGTGGAATCCTATCGTGATCGGTGTCTTCGGAGATGCTCTTTACGGCGGAAAGCGCCTTGCTCCCGAGCGGCAACGGGTTTACCGCAGCTGCCCGGTGATTTCGGCAACGAGTTCCTGGGGAAGTGGCAGAGTCGCCGCCAGATCGGCGTTCCGATCCGCCTGCGGGTTGACCAGTACGCCAGCTCGCAACCGTTGTCCGCGCAATTCTCTCAGCAGCGCCTCCCCAGTCGTGCTGATCGGCCATCCGGACCAGGGCGGATTCGCCTTGCGCTGGTACTCCTCGAGCCGCGAAGCGCTGGTGAACGCGCAGATCCAGTCGCCCTGCCCCGCCGTCCGGGCGAGTGCGAAGGTGCCTTGCACGCTTCGCGGAACCAGCACCCCACTGGTCAGGAATCCGCTGATCACGCGTTTTGCCGGAGCGCGTGGATCCCGCAGTTCGCCAATGCCCGCCACGAGCCGGTGTTCGTCGGTGGCTTCGCGTTCGCGGTCGAGCACCTGGCGCACCGCTTCGGCACGGATCGGTTGCCAGTCCCGATCGAGCTGGGCGGAAATGTGCCGTCGCACGACGACCAGCCGCCGTTCCAGGGTGCGTTGCGCGTGGCCGGGCCCGAGCTTCCTGCTCAGGGCCCGTAGGCGGTCCAGGTAGTTGAGGCCGGCGAGCGCCGGGTCGGCGCGCAGGTTGTAGGCAGCCTGTGCCGTCTCAACGGTGACCTTGTCGGGCAGGCCGGCCACCGACTGCTCGAGGCGGACGATCGTCTGCGCCATGACACCGACCACGTCCCTGGCCGTGATCAGCCAGACCCGGCGCAGTTGGGTGCCCAACCGGTCGTACAGCCTCTCGTGCCGGACTCCGGCACCCAGGTGCAGCCTCTCCAGCGCATTGCGCGCGCCGCTGAGCTCTCGTTCCCCGATCATCCGCGCGGCCCCAGTGCTGTTGCGGGCTGCGGACATTAGGGCAGCTCGTTCCGCCGCGTCAACGCTGATCCGCCGAAGCCGTCGGAATTCGCCACATTCTCGCCATCGGCCGGACGGGTTCGCCGATTCCTCGCCAACCCATCCGCGCTTGAAGCCGGCGGGTTCGTGGCGAGAAACGGGGAACGGTTCGACACCGGCACCAGGAACTCCATAGCGTCGGCCGCAGTCGGAACGAACCGAACGGGAGGACGGCGATGAGCCCGGTCTACGTTTTCGCATTGGCGGTCCTGCTGGGATGTCAGACCGGATGCATGGTGATGTGGCACCACTACCGGCGGCAGATCGCCGACCTCGAACGGGAGCGGGAGTGGGAGCGAATGCGCCGAATGGCGGGGCAGGTGTAAGGCCGGATAGGAGAAAGCTCCAGAGCGCGGAATCCGGCTGGAGCCCGAATGCGTTCCTCTCGTCCCGGCGACCGACGAGAGGAACGCACCGTGATCATGCACTCCCCGTGGGGTGCGACCCCATCCCTGCGACTGCGGGCGTTGCTCGACCTCCTGGCGGCCCCATCGGCACGCTGAGCGGCCCGCGGTTCGCGGACCGCTCAGCGGTCGTCACTTGATGTGCAGGCGCTCCGGGCGGACGAACGAGATCGTGTAGCTCTTCCACGGGCTGTCGTAGCCGAAGGTGCGGTCGATCGCCGCGCGGGCGTGCAACGCGTTCTCCACCAGGGAGCTGGCCAGCAGCTCCGTCGCGGGCGCGGCGTTCTCGGCCACGTCGGGGATCTTCGCCGAGGTCTTCCCTGCGAGCAGGTCGTCGACCGCGCGCAGCGCGGGCACCGCGATGGCCCGCTCGGCCTCCGGTCGGAACGCCAGGGTCGCGACGTCCTGGCGCAACGCGTCCAGGGCGACCGCCGCGTCGCGGGTGACCCGCTCGTCCTCGGTCTCCTCGTCGTTGTCGTCGAGCAGGGCGGGCATCCCGAGCAGGTCCTGGGTGCGCCGCATCGCCAGCACGTGCGCCGAGTGCAGTGCCTGCCGCAGGTTGGCGCCCTGCCCGGCGGCCCGGACGCTGCGCAGCAGCTCCGACACCGACCACACGGTGGAGCGGATGGCGCCGCGCACGTTCGGCAGCGCGCTGCTGGGCAGCACCAGGTAGCTGACGTAGCCGACGCTGAGCGCGATGGCCGCGCCGATGGCGGTGTTGGCCGCGAAGCTGATCGCCACGTTGACCAGCGGCCGGTCCAGCTGCATCGCCTGGTCGACGACGGTGATCACGATGAGCGCGCCGAGCAGCGTCCGGTAGTCCGTGCGCAGCCGGTCGATGTTGACCAGCATCGCCGCGACGACCAGCGGGACCAGCAGGTAGGCGCCGGGCAGCAGGGTGATCAGCGCGGCCAGCGCGACCACGCCGAGCACCGAGCCGCCGGTTCGCTCCAGCGCGCCGTTCATGCTGTCGCGGGCCGCCGGTTGCAGCACCACGTACAGCGCCAGCAGCAGACCCGACTCCGACGGGTCGTTGAGCAGCAGCACGATCACCATGCCGACGCCGACCGCGAGCGTGCAGCGCAGAGCGTGGCGGAACAGCGAGGACCGCATCGACAGGTGCGCGCGGATCGCGCCCATCGCGCGCTCGCGCCGCCCGCCCGGCGCGGGCGGTGTCGCGGGCGTCTCGTCGCGCTCGACCACTGCGGCGCGGATGCGGTCCAGGCCCTGGTTGAGCCCGCGCGCCGCGTCCGGCAGGTCCTGCCTGCCGCCGCGCCGCAGGACCACCTCGGCCGGGTCGAGCCGGGCCGACGCGGGCAGCCCGCTGCACGCCCTGGACCGCACGGCGATCGCGAGCTGCGCGGCGACCCGGTCGGCCTCGGCGACGATCTCCCGCAGCCGCTCGGCTTCCAGCCGCCCGACCTGCTGGGCCTGCGCGAGCAGCGTCTCGCGCGCCGCCCGGAACCGGGCCGCGCCCGCGAGCACCTGACCGAGCCACGTGCTCGCACCGTCGGCCCGCCAG
This sequence comes from Saccharopolyspora erythraea, assembly GCF_018141105.1. NCBI lineage: Bacteria > Bacillati > Actinomycetota > Actinomycetes > Pseudonocardiales > Pseudonocardiaceae > Saccharopolyspora > Saccharopolyspora erythraea. The sequence goes on from NZ_CP054839.1 coordinate 573,287, forward strand.
GCGCCTGCGGCGAGTTCGACGACTCCGGGGCCGGGTTCGAGCAGCGTGCCCGCGACTGCGATGCGGGTGGCCCGGGTCGGGTCGCCGAGTCCGACCAGAACCCTCAGCAGCAGCGCGAAAGCCACACCGGCGGCCGAGGAGGCCAGCAGCACCAGCACCGACTGGTCGCTGCCGATGCCGGTCGTGGTCGAGAACAGCGTCGCGGCAGCCAGCGTCTGGCCGCCGACGCGGTAGTGCTCGCCCATCGCGGGCAGCATTCCTGCTCCGAAGACCACGGCCGCCACCGCGATACCGGCCAGCACCGGGACGTTGGAGAGCACCGGCCCCAGCGTCATCACCAGAGCCAGCGCTGGCGTGAACCAGACGAAGCGGTGCAGGTCCGAGCGCAGAGCCTGACCGCTCGTGGCGACAAGCGCGAACACCGCCGTCACCCCGGCGACGATCCCGGGGGTGTGCAGGTCGAAGATCCAGCCGAGCGCCGTCGCGCCCACCACCGCGACGGCGACCAGCACGGCGTACTGGCGCTGTCTGGGATCAGGTGCCCCCGCCTCGGTGGCCAGTCGAGCCCGCACCCGTTTCAACACCGATCCAGCCACGCCCGCGTTAACCCCTGCCATCGTCGAGACCTCGCCATCGCCAACACGCACCGCGCGCTGAACCGGCCACCGCGATCACGGGCGGGTGGGGGCGCGCGGGCATTCAACGACTATGTCGACCGGGCAGCCCTATCGGGTTACCGCTCGGGGACGGAAATCACTCTTACAGGCGGTTCGGATGGTCAGAACGAGCGGGGGCTGACGCGCCAGAAGGTCGACACCGGACCGATACCGGCGCCGAGCGGGTAGGCGTGCTCGACGCTGCGGGTCACGAACCGCTTGCCCAGCCGCACCGCCTCCGGCACCGACGCGCCCTTGGCCAGCGCCGCGGTGATCGACGAGGCGAACGCGTCGCCCGCGCCGTGGGTGTGCACGGTCGAGTAGCGCGGACCGGGCAGCGGCGTCGCCTGGCTGCCGTCGTAGAGCAGGTCCACGCACTCCGGGTCGTCGGGCAGGTGCCCGCTCTTGATCAGCACCCACTGCGGGCCGAAGTCGTAGATCGCCTTCGCCGCGTCCAGCAGGTCGGCGCGGGTGCGCGCGTCGAACCCGGTCAGCAGCCGGACCTCGTCGAGGTTCGGCGTCACCAGCGTCGCGCGCGGGAATGCCTCGTTGCGCAGCGCGTCGAGCGCGTCGGGGCGCAGCAGCGGTTCGCCGCTGCGCGAGGCGGCGACCGGGTCGACGACGAACGGGGTGCGGCCGCCGCGGCCGATGCCGTGGGTGTCGCACACGGCCATGACCGCCTCGATGGTCGCGGCGGAGGCCAGCACACCGGTCTTGGCGGCGTCGACGCCGATGTCGGAGGCGACCGCGTCGACCTGGGCGGCCACCGTCTCCGGCGGGATCTCGACCAGCCCGGTGACGCCGACGGTGTTCTGCACCGTCACGGCCGTCACCGCGGTCATGCCGTGCACCCCGCACGCGAAGAACGTCCGCAGGTCGGCGTGCATGCCGGCACTGCCTCCGGAGTCCGAACCGGCGATGGTCAGCGCGGTCGGCGGAGCGGGGTCGTTCGCGGGCTGGACCTCGTGCCCGGCGGGTGTCTCGTGCATCCAGCTCATCCTACGGGCTTGCAAGTGTGGGTTTGGCGCCCTCGCGGGGCCGGTGCGGGCTCGCACCGGCCCCGCGAGGCAGCCGTCAGTTCACCACCGGCAGGTAGACCTTGCCGCCGGACTCGGAGAACTCGCCGGACTTCTCCCGCATCCCGGCCTCGATCGCCTCGACGCTGGTCAGCCCGCGCTCCTCGGCGTACTTGCGCACGTCCTGGGTGATCTTCATCGAGCAGAACTTCGGTCCGCACATCGAGCAGAAGTGCGCGGTCTTGGCGGGCTCGGCGGGCAGGGTCTCGTCGTGGTAGGCCCGCGCAGTGTCCGGGTCCAGCGACAGGTTGAACTGGTCGTTCCACCGGAACTCGAAGCGTGCCTTGGACAGCGCGTCGTCCCAGTCCTGCGCGCGCGGGTGGCCCTTGGCGAGGTCGGCGGCGTGCGCGGCGATCTTGTATGTGATGACGCCGACCTTCACGTCGTCGCGGTTGGGCAGCCCCAGGTGCTCCTTCGGCGTGACGTAGCAGAGCATCGCCGTGCCGGCCTGGGCGATCACCGCCGCGCCGATGCCGGAGGTGATGTGGTCGTAGGCGGGCGCGATGTCGGTGGTCAGCGGGCCGAGGGTGTAGAACGGCGCCTCACCGCACAGCTCCTCCTCCAGCTTCACGTTCTCCACGATCTTGTGCATCGGGACGTGGCCGGGTCCCTCGATCATCACCTGCACGTCCATGTCGCGGGCGATGTGGGTCAGCTCGCCGAGGGTCTCCAGCTCGGCGAACTGCGCCCGGTCGTTGGCGTCGGCGATCGAGCCGGGACGCAGCCCGTCACCGAGGGAGAAGGTGACGTCGTAGTCGCGCAGAATCTCGCACAGCTCGGAGAAGTGCGTGTAGAGGAAGCTCTCGCGGTGGTGCGCCAGGCACCAGGCCGCCATGATCGAGCCGCCGCGGGAGACGATGCCGGTGACCCGCTGCGCGGTGAGCGGCACGTAGCGCAGCAGCACGCCCGCGTGCACGGTCATGTAGTCCACGCCCTGCTCGCACTGCTCGATCACGGTCTCCCGGTAGATCTCCCAGGTGAGCTTCTCCGGGTCGCCGTTGACCTTCTCCAGCGCCTGGTAGATCGGCACGGTGCCGATCGGCACCGGCGAGTTGCGCAGGATCTGCTCGCGGGTCTCGTGGATCCGCTTCCCGGTGGACAGGTCCATCACGGTGTCGGCGCCCCAGCGGGTCGCCCACACCATCTTCTCGACCTCCTCCTCGACCGAGGACGTCACCGCGGAGTTGCCGATGTTGGCGTTGACCTTCACCAGGAAGTTCTTGCCGATGATCATCGGCTCGCTCTCCGGGTGGCAGCGGTTGGCCGGGATCACCGCGCGGCCGCGGGCGACCTCGCCGCGGACGAACTCCGGCGAGACGCCCTCGCGGGCGGCGATGAACTCCATCTCCCGCGTGACCACACCGGCCTTGGCCCAGCCCAGCTGGGTGCGGTGCTCGCGGCCGTCGGTCCAGCCCGCCCGCAGGCGGTGGAGTCCGCTGTGGACGTCGACCTGCACGTCGTCGTCGGTGTAGGGGCCGGAGGTGTCGTAGACGTCGAGGTGCTCGCCGTTGGACAGCTCGATGCGGCGGGCCGGCACCTTGAGGCCGGATTCGGTGGTGTGGTGGACCTTCCGCGAGCCGCTGATGGGCCCGGTGGTCACGCTGTGGCGGTCGCTGGACAGGTTCGGGCGCACGTCGGCCAAGGCCGTTCACTCCCTACGCCGGCATTATCCGGTCAGGTTCAGGCGGTCGGCGGCCCCGGACACCTCGTCCAGCCGCCCTCTCAGCCCGCTGTTGGTGCGAGCTCCCGCGGTGTGTGGTTTTCGGGCCCAGACGTTAGCCGGGAGATCCCGGCCTGCCAACCCCGCATCACTCCGATGACGGCAACACCGATTGGCATTACGCTGGTGACCAGGGAAAACGGATTCTGTCGGAGACGGGAGATACGATGCGTGATCATTCCGACACAGGAGGTGACCGCGCTATGGGCGTTGCTCCGGTTTCTCCGCTGATGGGCTGGGAAGACCTGGTCCACACCTGGCAGGAGCTGGACGTCCCGGAGGGCTGGCGCGCGGAGATCATCGAGGGAAGGATCGTGATGACCCCGCCGCCGGGCTATCCGCACAACCTGATCGCCGACCTTGTCCACCGCGCCCTGGTTCGCGGGATTCCGGACGAGTGGGCGATTTTTCAGACTGCGGGAGTGGGAGTGCCCCTGAGGAGTGGACTGTTCATTCCCGACCTGATGGTCGTGCCTCGTGAAGACGTTCCCTCGGGGGTGGGGCCGATGCCCGCCGAGAAGGCGTTGCTCGTCGTCGAGATCACTTCGCAGGGGAACGCCGACGTCGATCGCAAGACGAAGCTCTGGAGCTATGCACACGCCGCTGTGCCGTTGTACTTGCTGATCGATCGCTTCGCCGAGGGCGGTCCGGTGGTCGAGCTGTATTCAGGTCCGGAGAACGGTGCCTATCGCGAATCCCGCCGCGTTCCGTTCGGCAAGCCGATCGATTTGCCCGAGCCGTTCCGCCTGACTCTCGACACCGATCGATTCTGAATTTCCTTCAGTATTCTTGGCATCGATGACCAGCGACGATGCGTTTCGAGACGAGTTGTAGTCTGCATCACATGGTGTACACCCCAAGTGGTCAGCAGGCGCCGCCGCTGTGGGCGAACTGGGAGTACCTGGTCGGGGCCTGGCAGGGCCTCAACATCCCGGATGGCTGGCGGCTGGAACTGATCGAGGAGCGGCTGGTCCCGGTTTCCCCGCCGGAGTACCGGCACGGTCAGATCGTCGACGTCCTCCGTCGTCACCTCGCGGCGCGAAGTCCGCGCGACGCGGCCGTTTTCCGGACCGTCAGCGTTGTCATCCCGTCAAGGCGCAGCCTCTTCATCCCGGACCTGCTGGTGGCTCCGGAATCGCGGGCGCCTTCGGACGCGGTGTCGGTCGAGGCGGAGAAAACCCTTCTGGTCGCCGAGATCTCGGGCAAGGCCGAGTCGGCGGGGGACCGCGAGCTCAAGCTGTGGAGCTATGCCCACGCCGGAGCTCCGCTGTACCTGCTCGTCGATCCGTGGGCGAAGGGCGGGTCGGTGGTGCGGCTGTACTCCGAACCGCACAACGCCGCCTACCTCCGGTGCTCCGAGGTCCGCTTCGGCGAGGTGCTCGAGGTTCCGGAGCCGTTCGGGTTCTCCCTCGACACCGCCGAGTTCTGAGCGCCGGACCCTCCGGCCGCCGCGTCAGTCGTCGGCGAAGGGGTCGCCGTGTTCCGACGGGTCCCAGGACATGCCCGGTACGCCCCAGCCGTTGCGCTTGACGGACTTCTTCGCCGCCCGGGCGTGCCTGCCGACCAGCCTGCTCAGGTACAGGAACCCGTCCAGGTGGTCGGTCTCGTGCTGGAGGCAGCGCGCGAAGAAGCCGGTGCCCTCCACCTCGACCGGGTCGCCGTCCACATCGGACCCCGTCACCTTCGCCCAGTCGGCGCGTCCGGTGGGGAACGACTCGCCCGGCACCGAGAGGCACCCTTCCCAGTCGTCATCCGGATCGGGCATGCTCTCCGGGACCTCGGAGGTCGCCAGGACGGGGTTCACCACGACGCCCCGGTGCTGGACGCCTTCGTCGTCCGGGCAGTCGTAGACGAACAACCGCAGGTCGACGCCGATCTGGTTGGCCGCGAGTCCGACACCGCTAGCGGCGGCCATGGTCTCGAACATGTCGTCGACGAGCGTGCGCAGCTCGTCGTCGAAGTTCTCCACCAGGCGGGTCGGGTTGTGCAGCACCGGGTCGCCGACGATGCGGATGGGGTGGACAGCCATGCAGCGCAGGGTATCGGCCTGCCGCCGCGACTACGCGCGGGTGCTACCTGACCACGTCGAGGGGCGGGGCATGGTGTAATGAACAGTGGAATCACACGCGTGTGATTCGGCGCGAAAACGGGAAAACCGCCAGACCCGAATCGCTAGGCGAGGAGCCAGATGGACGCCGCCCAGATGCTGACCGTGCAGGAGATCGCCCGTCAGTGCGAGCAACTGGCACGAACCGTACAGCAACACGAACAGCTTTTGGAAGCGTCCGGCCGGCATCTGCGGCTCGCCGAGCCCCTCACCGAACCGATCGCGCGGATCACCGACGCGATGCCGCGACAGGCGGCCCCGGAGCACGACCGCGTGGCCCCGCTGCCCTCCGACGGCGAACTCGGCGAGCGGGAGTGGAGCATCCTGGCCTTCGAGCGGCAGTGGTGGAAGTCGGCGGGCCGCAAGGACCAGGCGATCCGCGAGCTGTTCGACATGTCGGCGTCGCGCTACTACCAGTTGCTCAACGCCTTGCTGGACAACCCCGCGGCGTTCCGGGCCGATCCGATGTTGATCAAGAGGCTGCGTAAGGTGCGGACCAGCCGGCAGCGGGGCCGGTCCGCTCGCGATCTGGGAATCGAGTTGCACTGATGACTACAGGGGAACCGTCCTCCGGGCCCTCCAGAACCAAACTCGCCGGCTTCGGGCTGATCGGCGTCGGGGTGGTGGCTGCCGTGGTCGGCGTGAGCACCGCGGTCTCCGGCGACCCGCGCGACACCGCGCAGCCGACGCCGCCCGCCGATCCGCCGGTCGCCTCGTCGGTGCAGAACCCGCCGCCGGTGCCGCCGCAGGAGCCGCCAGCCCCTGACACCCAGGCGCCGCCTCCGCCGCCGGAGACGCGGCCCCAGTCGCCGCCGCCGCTCCCGCCCGCGCAGGAGACCCAGCCGCCCAAGCCGTCTCCGGAGGTGCCGGGCGATGTCGCCCAGGCGCGGATCATCGTTCGCGTCTACAACAACAGCACCATCGCCGGGCTCGCGCACCGCGCGTCGGAGGACTTCCGCCGCGCCGGCTACGACGTCCCGGAGGTCGGCAACTACTCCGCGGGCCGCATCTACACGACCACGGTCTACTTCCGGCCCGGCACCGAGGAGGAGCAGCAGGCCAAGGTGGTCGCGTCGCAGTTCGGCGCCCGGATGGAACCGCGGTTCCCCGGCATCGAGACGGCCAGCCCCGGCGTGATCGCGATCGTCACCAACGACTACAAGGGACCCGCGCAGGGGAAGTGACCTGCGCGGGCCGCGTGCCTGCTCGCCGCCTCAGCGCCTGGAGTCGGCGTACGCCTCCAGCGAGGCGAGCTGCGCGGGGTCGAGCGACGGCCGGACCGCGCCGCGAGCGGTCTTCAGGTGCGAGGCGGAAACCTCCGCGGCGGCGAGGGACTCCCGCATCGCGGTGAGGGCCGCCTCCCGGATCAGCGCCGCGCAGTCGGCCGCAGAGTAGCCCTCCAGCGACACCGCCAGCGCGCTGAGGTCCACATCGGACGCCAGCGGCGTGTTCTTCGCCGCAGAGCGCAGGATCGCCTCGCGCGCGTCGGCGTCCGGCGGCGGCACGTACACCAGCCGCTCCAGCCTTCCGGGGCGCAGCAGCGCCGGGTCGACCAGCTCCGGGCGGTTTGTCGCGCCGAGGACCACGACGTCGCGCATCGGCTCGACGCCGTCGAGCTCGGTGAGCAGCGCCGCCACCACGCGGTCGCCGACGCCGGAGTCCGACGACTGCCCGCGACGCGGGGCCAGCGCGTCCACCTCGTCGAGGAAGACCAGCGCGGGAGCGGCGTTCGCGGCGCGCAGGAACAGCTCCCGCACCGCCCGCTCGGACTCACCGACGAACTTGTCCATCAGCTCCGCGCCCTTGACCGACAGCACGTTGAGCCGGCCGCTGCCCGCCAGGGCGCGCACGAGGAACGTCTTCCCGCAGCCGGGCGGGCCGTAGAACAGCACCCCGCGCGGCGGCTGGACCCCCAGCCGGGTGAAGGAGTCCGGGTACTGCAACGGCCACAGCACCGCCTCGGTCAACGACTGCTTGACCTCGGCCATGTCACCCACGTCGTCCAGCGTCAGACCGCCGGTCTGCAGATCGTCCGATGTGGACATCGAGATCGGGCGGACCGACGACAGCGCGTCGAGCAGGTCCTGCTGGCGGATGCGGGCGTCGTCGGCTCCCGGCTCGCCCCGGTGGCGCAGCGCAGCCATCACCGCCGACTCCCGGCACAGCGCCAGCAGGTCCGCGGCGACGAAGCCGGGCGCCCGCTCGGCGACCTCGGCGAGCCGCACGTCGGCCTCCAGCGGCGCGTTGCGCAGCAGCACCCGCAGCAGGTCGGTTCGCGTGGCGGCGTCGGGCAGGCCGATGGTCAGCTCGCGGTCGACCAGCCCCGGTTCGCGCAGGCGCGGGTCCACCGACTGCGGGTGTGCGCTGGTCACCACGACGGCGAGGCGTTCGGTGGCGATCGCGCCCTTCAGCGCGTCGAGCACGACCGTGGCCAGCGGGGGTGGGTCGGACGCGGGCAGCAGGTCTTCGACGTCGGTGATGAGCAGCACGCACCCGCCGTCCCCGGCCGCCGCTGCGCTCGCCCGGCCCAGCGCGTCCTGGAACCGCTGCGCGGCGGTGCGGGTCTCGAGCGCGGCGATGCTGGGCGCACTGACCTCGACGGTCCGGGCGCCGACCGACGCCGCGACCGCGCGGGCCATCGTCGCCTTGCCGACCCCGGAGGGGCCGCTGACCAGCACGCCGAGGTGCGGGGTGGCGCCGAGGCGGCGCAGCAGCTCGGGCTGCTCGAACGACAGCCGGAGCCACTCGTCGAGCCTGTTGGCGCTGTCCTTGGCCCCGGCGAGGTCCGACACCGCGACAGGGCTCTCGGCCGGTGCGGCCGGCGGCGCCGACGCGGGCTCGACGGCCGGCGGCTGCGGCCCGACGCCGTTGTCCGGGGAGGCCGGGGTGAAGGCGTCCGCCCGCCATTCGACCACTGTGGACGGTTTCACCGCGACGACGCCGTCCGGGTCGGTGGCGGTGATGGTGATCAGCTCGTTGGTCCAGGTCATCCCGATCGCCGCGGAGAGCTTGCGCCGCACCTCGCCCGCGTCGGAGCCGGGTGCGGGCGCCACGTCCTGCGGCAGCAGCGACACGGTGTCGCCGGTGCGGAAGACCTTCCCGGTCAGTGCCATGCGCACGGTGTCGGCCGAGACCGTGGCGGTCGCCATCCGCGACCCCGCGACGCGGATGCGGTGCGCGGTGCGGACCTCGGCGGAGGAGACCCCGACCTCGGCGCCCTCGGACAGGCCGAGGTTGGTCAGCGCGACGTCGTCGAGCAGCACCACACCGGTCGGCCCGCCCGGCGGAGCCGCCGCGGCGAGCGCGACGGTGACGCGGCTGCCGGTCAGCTCCACCGCGCTCCACGGGCGCAGCCCCAGCGCGTCGAGCACTTCGGGGTGGAGGCGGACGACCCCGCGCCGGGTGTCGAGGGCCGACGGCGACAGGCGTGCGGTGAGTGTGAGCGAGGGCACGGCCGCAGCTTAATCGCCGCGGCCGCCCACCTCAGCCACGCGGCGGACGGGTGTCGAGGCCCGTGGCGCTCGACCGCATCTGCCGAGTGAGGTGATCGGCGCTGCGCCGGTTGCGGTTTCCCACTCGCCGGCCCGGTGCCGCCGCTGCCCGGTGCCAGTCCTCGGCGGCTCTAGCGCGGTGCGGAGTCGTCGCGGTTGCGGCGCAGGCCGAGGCGCCGCCAGCTGCGGCGCGGGCCCTCCGGGCGGCCGCCGCGGCGGGGCAGCCGCATCCGCGGCGGTGCGCCCGCCACGCTGCGGCGCAGCGGCGGCCGCAGGCCGAGCCGCTGCGTGCGGCGCCGGATCGCGCGCCGCTCGCGCGGCGCGGCCTCCCACGCCTCCGGGTGCGAGGCCAGCCAGCGGTACCGGTACACCGCGTACGGGATGTGCAGCAGGTACACCACCATCGCGATGGCCAGCGAGATCAGCGGGAACGTGATGATCCCGGAGGCCAGCACCGCGACGGCAACCAGCAGCGGGGCGACGGCCTTCGGCGGCACCCGGACCGTCTTGAGCGACAGCGTCGGCAGCCGGCTCACCGCCAGCGCGGCCACGGCGATCACCCACACCATCACCACCGGCTGCTGCGACCACCAGCCGAGGTGCTCGAAGTGCGCGGTCAGGGTCAGCGGCAGCAGTGCGAGCAGGCCGGCAGCCGGGGCGGGCACGCCGACGAAGAACTCCTTGGCGAACGGCGGCTGGGCGGTGTCCTCCAGCAGCGTGTTGAAACGCGCCAGGCGCAGCACCATGCACACCGCGAAGATCAGCGCGACGACCCAGCCCGCCCGGTTGTCCTGCAACTGCCACACGTACAGCGTCAGCGCGGGAGCGACACCGAACGACATCGCGTCCGACAGCGAGTCCAGCTCCGCGCCCATCTTGGTGGTCGCGTCCAGCAGGCGCGCTATCCGGCCGTCCAGGGCGTCCAGCACGGCGGCCACCCCGATCGCGGCGATGGCGCCGGTCGGCTGCTCGTTCAGCGCGAACATCACGGCGGAGAGCCCGGCGCACATCGCGAGGACGGTGATGGCGTTGGGCAGCAGCCGGACGCCTGGGGTGTCGCGCATGCTCATGCGCGGGCCAGTTCGGCTATGACGGTCTCGCCGCCGATGGTGCGCTGGCCCGGCTCGACCAGGACGCGGCTGTCCGCGGGGACGTAGAGGTCGACGCGGGAGCCGAAGCGGATCAGACCGTAGGTGTGGCCGGCCAGGACCTGGTCGCCCTCGGAGGCGGAGCAGACGATCCGGCGCGCGACGAGCCCGGCGATCTGCACGACGGCGACCTCGGTGCCGTCGGCGCCGCGGATGAGCATCGAGTTGCGCTCGTTGTCCTCGCTGGCCTTGTCCAGGTCCGCGGACAGGAACTTGCCGGCGCGGTAGGAGACCTTGGTGACCTCGCCGGAGAGCGGCACGCGCTGGACGTGCACGTCGAAGATGGTGAGGAACACGCTGACGCGCGTCATCGGGGCGGGCCCCAGGCCCAGCTCGGCGGGCGGGACGGCCTTCTCGACGTGCGCGACCGTGCCGTCGGCGGGGGCGACCGCGATGCCGTCGCGGTTCGGGGTGGTCCGGCGGGGCTCGCGGAAGAACCACGCGCACCAGGCGGTGAGGATGCCGCCCAGCACCCCGGCGCCGCGCCAGCGCCGGCGCAGCAGCAGGGTCGCGACGGCGGCGCCGAGCACGAAGGGCCGTCCGGCGGGGTGCATCGGCGGGACCGTGTCGCGGGCGAGCGCGACCAAGTGCGTCAGCGGGCTTGTCTTCGGTTCTTGCTCGGTGCTCATCGAGGTACTACGCCCCTGCGTCGGAGGTCATGGTGCGGCGGGCACGCCTGCCCACCGCCGACGGCGGCACGAGCCGCCCTGTCGTCGATACAGCATCGCGGACGCGCCAAGCCTACCCGCTACAGGGGGCGCGGTTGATCGAACACAACCGTCTGACCAGCGGATATGGGCAACCTCACCGGCTTGCGCGGCGAGCGCGGCGCACGCCACGCCGACGGCGGCGACCGGCAACCGACACGCGGCGGTCTCGGATCTGGGGGATGTCGGACACGCCGGGGCGTCAGGCACGGCGGGCCTCTGGCACGCGCGAGGCGGGCATGAGACACGCCCGGTGCGGGGAACGCGCCACAACGGGCGTCAGACACGAGGCACGCCACGTGCCAGGAGGCACGACGGGTGTCGGAGTCGGACACGCCGGGGCGCAGGTGGGTGCCCGACACGCGCCGGTGTGTCGGGCACGGCGTGGTTTCGCCGCACCTGGGTGTTGGGAGCGGGATGGCTGTCGCGGGTCGGCTAGCTGCACGGGTTCCGACGGGCGTGCACAGGGCTCGCCGGGCTTGTGCGGGGTTTGCCGGGCTTGTGCGGGGTTTGCCGGGCGTGTACGGGCGTTCGCCGGGCTTGTACGGGATTCGCCGGGTGTGCACCGGGTTCACCGGGCGTGCGCTGGGACTACACGCGGCGTGTCCGCTTCGCGTCATCGTGTGGGGCGCGCTCCCATTCGCCCTGCGCGCCGACATGACCGCCTCGCGCCGCCTGGCAGACCGCTTCGCTGGGGTGCCGGGCGCCTCACCCGCGTGCCCGACACGCTGATGTCCCGACATGCCCCGGTGTGTCGTGTGTCCGACACGTACGCCAACCGCCACGCACTGTGACAAACCCCTGAAAGCCGGATCGGGACGGGACCGACGCCCCCGAAGCGCCGGTGCCGTCCCGATACCGCGACCGCAAAGCGCCTCCCCGTTGGCGCCAAACGGCCTCCCCCGATGCGGGTCCGTGCACCCCCCGACGGCACACGGTCCCGGTCTCCGTCCCGCAAGTTCACCGCGGGCTTCCGGCCCGGTCGGCGAGTGCGGACGTCTTTGAGATGTAGTGGATCGACGGGTTGTTACGCGGTTTTCAGTGTAATTGAGTTCACAGAAAGTCCGTAGCCGCTATTGGAGGACATTGGAGCGCGTTTCAGTGACCCGGAGTCATCGCTCGTCCTGATCGTTTTCACTCTTCCGTGAGATCACGTTGGTCGTCGATGTCCATCCTCGCGCCCATCAGCTCTCCGAGGCCGCCGTAGGGGTCGCCGTGCTCCAGGGAGTCCGGGGTGCTGCGCAGTTCGGCCGTCGCCGCGTCGTCGGCACCCGGCGCGACCGACCCCGCGTCGAGCGATGACACCGCGTATTCGTCGAGGTAGAGATCCAGGACGAGGGTCCAGCCCCGCCGCTCCTGCAGCAGCCGGGCCGACGCGACGTCGCGGCTGTCGACCCACTGCGCGTCCGTCCGCTCGCGCAGCTTCGCCACCCGCGCCGCCGCCAGATCCGCGAGCTGGTCCCGCTCCGCCCGGCCCGCGCGGGCGACCGCGCCCGCCAGCAGCCGTTGCGCGGTGCTGGCCGTGCTGGGCAGGAGCACCAGCCCGCGATCGGTGACGACCATGTCGTAGCGCGACCCGGCCAGCTCGACGGGGCTGACGATGCCCGCCACCGACGCCTCGGGTTCGTCGGCCGGGGGCCTGGAGTGGTTCAGCGGGACCCCGAGGTCGACCAGCGCCCGATGCAGCCCCGGCACCAGCCGGGGATCCGCCACGGCCGGGCGGACCAGCCGGTCCGGGTCGAGCGGGTGCCCGTTGGTCAGCCGGACCACCGACGGCCCGGCCCAGTCCAGCTCGTGGTGTGCCCGCCCTGCCGACACGAGCGCGTCGACCACCGCTCCGCCGAGCAGCTCGGTGAGCGTGTCGACCGCCGCCTCGGCTATGCGGTCGGGGGCGAGACCGGGGTTGAGCACCGGGTTCACCAGGTCCGGCCCCTCGCCGCGGTGCACCGCCTGCAGGACGCCGCCGATGGCCGGATCGGTCGTGATCCCGCTCTGCGCGACCGCCGAGCTGAGCAGCGACGCCTGGTGCGCGACGTGCTCGGCACCGGCCAGCCTCGCCAGCTCCGGCCACGGCATGCGCGGGCCGAGCCCGTCGACCAGGAGCCGGCTCTCCAGCGCGGGCACGCTCTTGCGCGGGTTGCGCAGCAGCGCGAACGCCGGACGGTCGTCGAGCTCCTTGTCGGCGCCGCTCAGCCGCTTCATCACGGCGATGCGCTCGCGCGTGGTCGGGTGGCCGCTTTCCCCGGCGGACTCCGCGGCGATCGCCTGCTTGGCGCGTTCGGCGAGCTTGGGCTTGCGGACGCTGTTCTCCATGAACGCCCGGAAGCCGAGCAGCACGTCCGGCGTGCGCTCGACGCTCACCGCCATGCTGAGGTAGCTCTCGGCGTACTCGCGCCAGCCGAACTCGATGGCGGTGGCCTTGCGCAGGGCGGTCACCGCCGCGCGCTTGCCGGTGACCCGCACCGCGACCGCGTCGGCGGCCAGCTCAAGGTCCGGGCTGGTGGTGCCGGCGGCAGCGGTGTAGAGGCGGGCGTAGCCGCCGAAGAGCCACTTCGTCGGGCCGCCGGTCAGGTCGGAGGCGGCGCGCTCCACGCTGGTGGACGCCCGGTAGGCCATCGCGGTCAGCCTGCCGCGCGCCGCGAGGTGGCCGATCTCGTGGGCCAGCACCGCGCGCAGCTCGCTGACCGTGAGCCCGGCCAGCAGCGGCAGGCCGACCTCCAGGTACCGGGCGCGGGACCGCAGGCCCAGCAGCGCGGTGTCCTCCCGGACGAAGGCGTTGGGTTCGGAGGTGACGCGGATCTCGTCGGGTTCGGCGGTGTGGGCGGCCGAGCAGATCGCGTCGACCGCCTTCCACAGCTGCGGGTGTTCGGACCTGCTCAGCGCGACGCCGCGCGGGCGAGTGCGGGAACGCAGCACGGCGCGCATGCCGGCGCCCAGCACGGCGCCGACGACCAGTGCGACCAGCGCCACGCGCAGGCTGCTGCCCCGGTCGTATCCGAATATGAACACCGCGATCGCGAGCAGGCCGAAGACGAGCCCGATCGGAAGGGCGAAGAAGCCGATGTGCAGCGCCAACGCGAGGGCGGCGCGCCAGGGGCCACGCAATGTGCTCAAACTCCCGGTCGAGGTCGGACGGGGCGGGTGGGGTGCAGTCTTCGTGGAAAACTGTCGGGCGTCAATCCACCAGCAGCACGTCCACTGTGGAGCCCTTGGGTAGCGAGGTCGTCTCCTCCGGGATCTCCAGCAGGCAGTTCGCCGCCGCCATCGCCGTCAGCAGGTGCGAACCCGGGCCGCCCTGCGTCCGCACCTCGCCGGTCGCGGGGTCGAACAGCGCCCGCCGGTACTGGCGCTTGCCAGCCGGGGCGACCAGCTCCTCGGTCAGCGTCGCCTGGCGGACCTCCCGCTGAGTGCGGGAGTGCCCGGCGGCGGCGCGCAGCACCGGGCGCACGAACACCTCGAAGGACACCATCGCGCTGACCGGGTTGCCAGGCAGCGTCACCACCGCCGGGCCGCCTCGGTAGCGGCCGCAGCCCTGCGGCATGCCCGGCTGCATCGCGACCTTGGTGAACTCCACGCCGTTGCCGCTGAGGGCGTCCTTGACCACCTCGTAGGCGCCCGCGCTGACCCCGCCGGAGGTGATGATCAGGTCGGTGGAGTCCAGGTGCGGCGACAGCACTGCGTGGAAGGCGTGCACGTCGTCCGGGACGAAGCGCAGCAACCTCGCGTCCGCGCCGGCGGCGCGCACCGCCGAGGCGAGCATCAGGCCGTTGGACTCGTAGATCTGCCCCGGCTCCAGCGGGGTACCGGGCGCCACCAGCTCCGAACCGGTCGACAGGATCAGCACCCGCACCGGCCGGTGCACCGGCAGCCGCTCGGTGCCCACGGCCGCGGCCACCCCGAGCTGCGGAGGAGTGAGCGACGTGCCCGCGTTGAGCACCGTCGCGCCGGACGCGACATCCTCGCCCGCGCGGCGGATGTGCGCACCGGGCTGGACCTGCGCGAACGCGCGGACCTCGGTGACGCCGCCGTCGGTGCGCTCGACGGGGATGACGGCGTCGGCTCCGGGCGGCACCTGGGCGCCGGTCATGATCCGGTGCGCGGTGCCGGGCTGCAGGGGCGGGTTCTGCACCCGGCCCGCGGGGACGTCCTCCGGAACCGGCAGCACGACCGGGTTCTGCTCGTCGGCGGCCGCCAGGTCGACGGAACGAACCGCGTAGCCGTCCATCGCGGAGTTGTCGAAGGGCGGCAGCGGGATGGACGCGGTGAGGTCTGTGGCCAGGGCCAGCCCGAGGCAGTCCTCCAGCGCACGCGGCTCGACCGGGGTCGGTGCGAGCAGCCCCGCGATGCGCTGCTGGTACTCGGTCACCGGCATCAGCCGCTTGGTTCCAGTTCCGTTCGACACGCCCCGATGATCGGTCATCGACCCCACCGCTGTCGCCACCGGCGTGCGTAATCCCATCGTCCGCGCCGCGTGGCAGACTGCGGACCACCGGATCACCCGACGTCCGCGGGGCGGCTGGTGGCGGGGATCCGCCGCGGCCGATGGGGGTCCGGCAACGGTTTTTCGAAGGAGGATCGGCGTGCAGGTACGTACCCGGCACACCCCGTCGTTCGGCGTCGCGCGGCTGCTGCTGGCGCCGGGGGAGCCGGTGCTGGTCGAGTCCGGGGCGATGCTCGCGACCAGCTACGGCGTGACGGTCGAGTCCCGCGCCCAGGGCGGCTTCCTGAAGTCGCTGGCGCGCGCGGCGCTCGGTGGCGAGTCGCTGTACGTGTCGACCTACACCGCGCCGCAGCAGGGCGGCTGGGTGGACGTGGCGCCGAACCTGCCGGGCGACCTCAACGTGATCGAGCTCGACGGGCGCACCGGCTGGTGCGTCACCCGGGGGTGCTGGCTGGCCTCGGCCAGCACCGCGCAGATGGAGACGCAGTGGGGCGGCTTCCAGAACCTCTTCGGCGGTGAGGGCGGGTTCATGACCCACGTCGCCGGGCAGGGCCCGGTGGTCGTCTCCTGCTACGGCGCGCTGGACGTGATGACGCTGCAGCCGGGCGAGTTCGTCACCATCGACACCGGCCACGTGGTGGCATATGCCGACACGGTCCAGACCAGGCTGCGCCAGATCAATCAGGGAATCGCGCAGTCGCTCAAGAGCGGTGAGGGACTCGTGTTCGATTTCGCCGGACCGGGGCAGGTGCTCACGCAGACGCGCAATCCGCGGGGACTGGTGAGCTGGCTCCAGGCGAACGGATTGGGCTCGCGTTCCTGAATCCGCTGAGCGGTGAATGGCGTTGGTACCGGTAGGGGATTGGATTTCGCGGCGAGTCGTGGTCGGCAGCCCGAATCAGCCGGATTGATAACTGTCAGTGTCCACCGAAAACACCCGTTCGGCCCAGTGTTTCGCGGAAAAGTTGCATTGCCGAACCCGCGACGGGATCAGTTTTCTCCGGTAGCGTTGCCCTCGCTCCATCGGCGCGAATGCGCCGTGCATCACATTTCCATGAGGAGGACGCCGTGGCGGTCGGCACGGTCAAATGGTTCAACTCGGAGAAGGGCTACGGGTTCATCGCCACTGACGGTGGATCCGATGTGTTCGTCCATTACTCCGCGATCAACATGTCCGGGTTCCGCACCCTCGCCGAGGGCGACCGGGTGGAATTCGAGGTGAAGGCGGGACGAGACGGTCGCAGCCAGGCTGACGGCGTTCGCAAGCTCTGACCCGAGTGCCCGTGGGCCGGTGCGCGGCTCGCCTGCCGGGTCACGGGCACGTCCACCAGCGGCGAGTGCGCCGCGAGGATCGCGCAGCGGTGGTAGCTGGCCGCCGCGGTTGCGCATCCGTCCTTGTTGACCGATCGAACTCCGGCCGATCGAAGCAGTGTCCATGCGGTTGGTGCCGCGGTTGCGCGCGGATTAATCCGCATCCTCCAACGCCGCTGTCCTGCGGCGGTCGCATTCGGCATCGCCGCCGTGCGCGGGAGTCGGAGTCGTCACGGGTGTGTGTCGACCTTGACCGAACCCGCAGACGGGGCGTACCGCGAAACGTTAGGCTTCGCCGCGTGTCGGAAGACCTCACCGGGCGCCGTCTCGGCCACTACAAGATCGACGCAGTGCTCGGCCGCGGCGGTATGAGCGTGATGTACCGCGCCACCGACACGCGGCTCGGCCGCAAGGTCGCGCTCAAGGTCATGGGTGAGCACATCACCGGTGACGCCGAGTTCCGCGAGCGCTTCGTCGACGAGGCGCGCAACACCTCCGCGATCGACCACGCCAACATCGTCCCGCTGTACGACTTCGGCGAGGTCGACGGCATGCTCTACATCGCGATGCGGCTGGTGGACGGTTCCGACCTGGCCAGCAAGATCAAGGACGGGCCGATCTCGGCGCAGCGCACCCTCGAACTGCTCGGGCAGGTCGCCGAGGCGCTCGACATGCTGCACGAGCGCAACCTCGTGCACCTCGACCTCAAACCGGCCAACGTGCTGGTCACCTCGCGCGAGTCGTCCAGCGAGCACGTGTACCTGGCCGACTTCGGCCTCACCCGCCGCGGCGCCACCGGCCACCGCACCAGCAGCGGCGACTTCCTCGGCTCGCCGACCTACGCCGCGCCCGAGCACCTGCGCGGCGAGCCCGTCGACGGGCGCACCGACCTGTACGCGCTGGCCTGCATGCTCTTCGCGTGCCTGACCGGGCGCCCGCCCTTCCAGGGGCAGGTGCAGGAGGTCATCCAGGGCCACCTGAACGGCGAGCCGCCCAAGGTGACCTCGCTGGTGGTGCTGCCCGCCGAGATCGACGACGTGCTGCGGCGCGGCATGGCCAAGAAGGCCGACCAGCGGTACTCGACCTGCAAGGGCCTGATCACCGCGGCCAAGGCCGCGCTGTCGCCGGTGGCAGGCGAGGGTGCGGCGCGCAGGCGGGCCGAGGCCGCGCCACCCGGCCCGCCGTCCGGTGCGGTGCCAGTGCAACAACACCCGCAGCAGGCCTACCCGCCTCCGCCGCCGGTGCAGCAGCAGCCCTACCCCGGGCCGCAGCAGTACCAGCAGCAGATGCCGCAGACCCTGCCGCCGCCCGCCAGCGACCCGGTCCGCCTGCGCCCCCCTATGCCGGTCGGCTCCTCGTCGTTCGCCACGAAGTCGGGCAGCTCGGCGAAGTGGATCGTGCCGGTGCTGGTCGTGGTCGCACTGGTCGTCCTCGTGGTGCTGTTCGTGCTGATGGCCGGCTCGTTGGGCTCCGGCGGCGGCTCCACCGAGCCGACCAGCTCCCGGACCTCCACCTACAACAGCAACAACCTGCCTTCCGAGGTGCCGACCGTCGGCGACTGACCCAGACTGGTCCGCGGTCCCGGGGCGGTGTCACCGGCTTGGGCCGGCGTTGTCGGGTCGTTCGGGGTTTGCCAGCCGGGCAGCTGACGGCGATCGCGCGCGCCAATGGGCTGGAGCGCGGGCTGGCAGCGGTCGGCGCTGTGCTCGCCTGCGGGCTGGCGGTCCTGTGCTCGCCTGCGGGCTGGCGCGCCGGGCTGCTCCGTGTGGCCGGCGGTGGTTGGCGCTGGGGCTGGTCCGCGGGTCGGCACTGGGCTCGTCGGAGGTGCGGGCCGGGCGGTCTGCGGCAGTCGTCACCCACCAGTTCCCCCTCGCTTGCACTCGCCACGCGAGAGTGCTAAACACGGTACTGGCACTCAGCAAGGTCGAGTGCCAGGTCGGGACGGTGAGGCCGTCCTCGCGGCACCACACGACGGTGCCGTCGGGAGCGGTCGTCCGTCGCGGGCACCGAGCCTGGCCGAGCACGAGTCCTGCCGTGGGGAGAACCTGGTTCTCCACGGCGTCCAGACAGGTGGAGGACCACACCGCAATGGCCAAGATGATCGCGTTCGACGAGGACGCCCGCCGCGGTCTTGAGCGCGGCATGAACACCCTCGCCGACGCCGTCAAGGTGACGCTCGGCCCGAAGGGCCGCAACGTCGTGCTCGAGAAAAAGTGGGGCGCGCCGACCATCACCAACGACGGCGTCTCCATCGCCAAGGAGATCGAGCTCGAGGACCCGTGGGAGAAGATCGGGGCCGAGCTGGTCAAGGAGGTGGCGAAGAAGACCGACGACGTCGCCGGTGACGGCACCACCACCGCCACCGTGCTGGCCCAGGCCCTGGTTCGCGAGGGCCTGCGCAACGTCGCGGCCGGCGCCAGCCCGATCGCGCTGAAGCGCGGCATCGAGAAGGCCACCGAGGCGATCGCCGAGCAGCTCCTCAAGAGCGCCAAGGAGATCGAGACCAAGGACCAGATCGCCGCCACCGCCGCCATCTCCGCCGGAGACCGCCAGATCGGCGAGCTCATCGCCGAGGCGATGGACAAGGTCGGCAAGGAAGGCGTCATCACCGTCGAGGAGAGCAACACCTTCGGGCTCGAGCTGGAGCTCACCGAGGGCATGCGCTTCGACAAGGGCTACATCTCGCCGTACTTCGTCACCGACTCGGAGCGGATGGAGGCGTCGCTGGACGACCCGTACATCCTGCTGCTGAGCTCGAAGATCTCCAACGTCAAGGACCTCCTCCCGCTGCTGGAGAAGGTCATGCAGGCCAACAAGCCGCTGCTGATCATCTCCGAGGACGTCGAGGGCGAGGCCCTGGCGACCCTGGTGGTCAACAAGATCCGCGGCACCTTCAAGTCGGTCGCCGTCAAGGCCCCCGGCTTCGGCGACCGCCGCAAGGCGATGCTGCAGGACATGGCCATCCTCACCGGTGGTCAGGTCATCAGCGAAGAGGTCGGCCTCAAGCTCGAGACCGCGGACCTGACCCTGCTGGGCAAGGCCCGCAAGGTGGTCGTCACCAAGGACGAGACCACCATCGTCGAGGGCGCCGGTGACGACGAGCAGATCGCCGGCCGGGTCAACGAGATCCGCGCCGAGATCGAGCGCTCGGACTCCGACTACGACCGCGAGAAGCTGCAGGAGCGGCTGGCCAAGCTGGCTGGCGGCGTGGCCGTCATCAAGGCCGGCGCGGCGACCGAGGTCGAGCTCAAGGAGCGCAAGCACCGCATCGAGGACGCGGTCCGCAACGCCAAGGCCGCCGTGGAGGAGGGTGTCCTCGCCGGTGGTGGCGTGGCCCTGCTGCAGGCGACCGTCGCCGCGTTCGACGGCCTGAAGCTCGAGGGTGACGAGGCGACCGGCGCCAACAGCGTCCGGCTCGCCGTCGAGGCCCCGCTGAAGCAGATCGCCGTCAACGCCGGCCTCGAGGGCGGCGTCGTCGCGGAGAAGGTGAAGAACCTGACCCCGGGTCACGGCCTCAACGCCGCGACCGGCGAGTACGAGGACCTGCTGGCCGCGGGCATCATCGACCCGGCCAAGGTCACCCGCTCGGCGCTGCAGAACGCCGCTTCCATCGCCGCGCTGTTCCTGACCACCGAAGCCGTGGTCGCGGACAAGCCGGAGAAGGAGGCCGCGGGCGCCGCTGCCGGTGCCGACCCGATGGGCGGCATGGGCGGCATGATGTAAGTCCTGCCTCGCAGGTTTCGAAGGGCCGTCCCCGGGCTTTCCGGGGGCGGCCCTTCGTGCTGTTCAGGGCGGGGGCCTTTGTTTCTGGGGCGGCGGTCTTCCTGGCTGTTCAGGGGCCTGTTCGTATCCAGTGGCCTGGTGGTGTGTTCGGGGCTCGGCTTCTACGGCGTGGCTGTCACGGGGTTGCGGTGTCGATGGTGTTGCGCCAGTGGCGCACCAGGTCGGGACGCACCGGGGTGGACCAGTCCTCGCGGGCGCCGGTGCCGACGTGGAACGCGCGCACGCCCGCGGCGCGCAAGTCGCTGACGTGCTCCTGGCGCAGGCCGCCGCCGGCCAGCAGCACGACACCGTCGATGTCCTGGGTAGCCGCCTGTTCACGCAGGTTGGCAAGGCCCTCCCCGACCCCGTCGGGGTCTCCGGCGGTCAACACCGCGTCCGGGCCGAGAGATACGGCGTGGTTCCAGGCGAGGCGGTAGTGCACCGCGTGGTCCACGGCGCGGTGGAACGTCCAGGGGCATCCCTCGCCGAGTTCGGCGACGACGTTCCGGGTGGACCCGACGTCCACCTCGCCGTGCTCGTCGAGGAAGCCGAGGACGAACTCGGTGACACCCAGCTCGCGCAGCTCACCGGCCCGCCTCCGCAGCGCATCGACGTCGTGTGCGAGGTAGCCGGAGTCCTCACGCAGCATCACCCGGACAGGAAGATCGGTGGCGGCGAGCACGCTGCGGACCGTGGCGGTGTCGGGAGTCAGGCCGTCGGCGGCGATGTCGCGCACCAACTCCAGCCGGTCTGCCCCGCCCTCCTGCGCGGCCACGGCGTCCTCGGCATCCAGTGCGATGACCTCGAGAAGCGCAGTCATGGCGGCACCGTACCCATGGGGGTGGTGGGGCGGCTTGGTCTTGCGGGGTGCTTTGGGGGTGGGGGCGCGTGGGTTTTTGACGCAACGGCTGATGCTGGCGGGTTGCTTTGGGAGCGGGGGCGCGGGGGTTTTCGACGGATCCTGTGGGGCTGGCGGGTCACTTTGGGAGCGGGGGCGCGGGGGTTATCGACGGACTCACGCTGGCCTGGCGGGTCGCCTTCAGAGGGGGTTTCTGGGGCGCTCGCCGCCCCCAGACCCCCGGCAGGTCTCCGGGATGAGCGGGTTTTCGAGGCATCTTGCGGTGGCGTGGTGGCGGTTCTCATCCCGTCGACCTCCACGAGGGCTATCAGACCGCGTCAAGGGGGCGATTTTTCGAGGCAGCCTGCGGTTGGCATCAGGGGTGCCCCCTTGACCCGGTCTGATCGGGCTGGCGCCAGGTCGACGGGATGAGAACCGGGCCCCACCCTGGGTAGGGCCCGCGGGAGGTGCGCCCGGAAGAGGCACGGGAGCGGTGCGGGTGGCGGTGTGATCTCCTTGTGACATCACGGTCGGCGACGCGAGAGGCTGGAGACACCATGTGCAGGCGGATCCGGATGGCGGCGCTGCTGGGCGCGGTGGCCCTGCTGGCGGGGTGCACCGGCCAGCCCGCCGGCAGGCCCGCCGAGGAGACCGCGCCGGGGGCGTCGGGGGCGCTGCCGGCGACCGGCGTCCCGCAGGTGACGCCGCAGCCGAAGAAGATCGAGCGGCTGGGTGACGACATCGCGGTGCGCGGGCGGGTCCAGATCGTCGTCGATCCGATGGCCGACAAGCCGACGCGGGACCTGGCGGTGCGGGTGCTGGAGATGGCGGGGGCCGACGAGGTCCTCGTCCGCGAGCCGGGCCAGCCCGAGCAGAGCGCCGACCTGACGGTGCGTCTCGGCGACCGGGGTGCGCCCGGGGTCACCAAGGGCCTCCAGGAACTGGGCTTCCACGCCCCGATGCCGACACCGCCGGAGGGTTACGTGCTCGCCGGGCGCGGCGGCGACCAGCCGACGCTGGTGATGGGCGCCTCCGATCCGTCGGGCGCGTACTACGCGGTCCAGACGTTGCGCCAGCTCACTTCGCCCGGCCGGATCGCCGGGGTCGGTGTGTCCGACAGCCCGCGGATGCCGATCCGGGGCAGCATCGAGGGCTTCTACGGCAGCCCGTGGACGCACGCCGAGCGCATGGACCAGCTCGCCTTCTACGGCGACGTCAAGCTCAACACCTACGTCTACGCGCCCAAGGACGACCCCTACCACCGGGAGCAGTGGCGCGACCCGTACCCGCCGGACAAGCTCGCCGAGGTCAAGGAGCTGATCGGGCAGGCCGCCGCGCACCACGTCAAGTTCACCTTCGCGCTCTCGCCCGGAAACTCGATCTGCTACAGCGACCCGCGCGAGGTGCAGACGCTGGTCAACAAGCTGCGCGCGGTCCACGACGCGGGTGTTCGCGACTTCTCGATCCCGCTGGACGACATCTCCTACACGCGCTGGAACTGCCCGCAGGACCAGGCCCACTACGGTGCGCCGTCGCAGGCTGCGGCCGGGCGGGCCCAGACCGACCTGCTCAACCAGGTCCAGCACGAGTTCATCGCCACGCACCCCGACGTGTCGCCGCTGCAGATGGTGCCGACCGAGTACTCCGACGTGGAGGACTCGCCGTACAAGACCGCGCTGCGCACCGGCCTCGACCCGCGGGTGCTGGTCATGTGGACCGGCGATGGCGTCATCCCCAGGCGCATCAGCGTCGCGGACGCGAAGGCGGCCGAGAAGGTCTGGGGCCGCAAGGTGTTCATCTGGGACAACTACCCGGTCAACGACTTCGACAGCTCCGTGGGGCGGCTGATGCTCGGCCCCTACGCCAGGCGCGAGCCGGGTTTGAGCGAGCAGGTCGTCGGCGACGTGGTCAACCCGATGAACCAGGCGGCGGCCAGCAAGGTCGTCGAGATCGGTGCCGCCGACTTCTCCTGGAACGACGAGGACTTCGACGCGCAGCGCGCGTGGCGGGCGGCTGCCGAGTACCTGGCGGGCGACCGGTTCGCGGGTGGCAGGCCGGGGCTGGGGGCCGACCAGGCGACGGCCGATTCGCTGCTGGTGTTCTTCGACCTCGAGCACATGGCCCCGCTGGCCAGCGGCAAGCCGTGGCTGGAGCCCGCGCCCGAGCTGGCCCGCCGCATCGCGGAGTTCGACCGGGCCTGGCAGGCCGGGGACCGCGCGGGTGCGATCGCGGGGCTGCGCGCCTACGCGCAGGCGATCAAGGACGCCCCGCAGCGGATCCGCGCCGGGGCGGCGCCGGACTTCGTCTCCGATGCCGGGCCGTGGCTGGACGCCACCGCGCTGTGGGGCGATGCGCTGCTGAGCACGCTCGACGGGCTGCAAGCCCGCGTCGACGGTGACGAGGCGCGGGCGGGCGAGCGGCTGGCCGCTGCCTCGAAGCTCGCCGACCAGGCGGGCCAGGTGCACACGGTGCCCGGTGAGAGCAGGCCGCAAGGCCCGGTGCGGGTCGGCGACGGTGTGCTCGACGTCTTCGTGGAGCAGGCTCCGGGTCTGCGCTGAGGCGTCACTCCTGCGGGACGATCAGCCAGCAGGTGAGGTACAGCAGGATGCCGAGGCCGAAGCCGAGCAGCGTGGCCGCGACGAGGACGACCCGGATGATCGCGGAGTCGACGTTGAGCGCCCTGGCCGCACCGCCGCACACCCCGGCGATCATGCGGTCCTCGCTGCTGCGGCGGAACCTGCGGGGCTCGGAGGTCTGCGTGGCGTCGAAGTAGTGGACGTTGCTGTTCTCGGTCATGCCCCGATCGTGCCGCCGCTGGGGCCGCGGGGCTTCGGGGCTGAACCCCGGGCCGACCCCGATTCGCCCCCTAGCGGCCGTCAGGCCACGGACGGGCGGTGGACGTCGAGCAGGTCGGTGTGCTGCTCCTCCCACCGGTCGTAGAGCACGTCGCTGCCGTAGCGGGCGACGAGCTGCGCCTCGTTGCGGGTGATCGGCACCAGCGTGATGATCTGCAGCACCGGACTCCCCTCGTGCAGCAGCACGTCGAACTCGTCACCCAGGTGCGGGTGCGGGGCCGCCAGCGCGCCGGCGATCTCGGTGCCGGGCAGCAGCGCCCGGTCGTTCATGATCAGCGCGCCGTAGCCGACCCGGCTGCGCGACTCGGTGAGCAGCTCCGCGATCACACCGGTGAGGTGCCGGGCCTGGCGCTCCTGGTCGGCGCGCACCGTGCACACCAGCTCCTGCGGCAGCGGCGCGCCCGCGGTGCGCATGCGCAGCCCGCTGGTCAGCACCGACACGTGCGGGCTGTCGCGGTGGTCGCAGTAGACCAGGTGGTAGCCGCGCTCACGGCCGCTCGCGGTGCTGCTGTCGGCGCCACGGACCCGCCCGATGTGGGCTTCGACGTGTGCGGGGAATCCGCTGAACCGGCTCATATGGCCGGGATCTTACGGACGACCGCGGCGGACCGGGCCAACGGACCGCGATGCTCGGGCTCCCCGTTCCACGCACGCGGCGCATAGCCTCTGGCCCATGGGCAGGCCACCACGCCACGACGCGGACAAGCTCCTGGACGCAGCGGTCGCGATCGTGGCCGAGAGCGGTCCGAGGGCGGTGACGATGGCCGCGGTCGCGCGGGCCGCCGGCGCGCCGAGCGGCTCGGTCTACCACCGCTTCCCCGACCAGCCCGCGCTGCTGGCGGCCTTGTGGCTGCGGACCGTCCGGCGGTTCCGGGCCGGCTTGTTCGAGGTGCTGGAGTCGGGTCCGCCGCGGGAGGTGGCGGTCGCCGCCGCGCGGCACGTGGTCGAGTGGTCACGTCGCAACACGGCCGAGGCCCGGGTGCTGCTCGCGGGTTCCTCGGCGTTCGGCGAGTCGGAGTGGACCCAGCAGGCCAGGGACGAGCTGCGCCGGGTCAACGAGGAGATGTTCACCGCGATGGCCGAGGTGGCGCGGGGCATGGGGACCTGCGGCGAGCTGGGCTTCGGCCGGTTCTCGCTGGCGGTGGTCGACATGCCGATCGCGGTCGTCCGGCGGAACCTCACGCGCGGTGACGAGATCCCCGAGCACGAGGTGGTCGTCGTGGTCGAGGCCGTGCGGGACCTGCTGGCCAACGGGCAGGGGCGCTGACGAGGGGCCGCGTCCCGAGCCGGACGGCGCGATCGCACCGGTGTTTTCCGCGACTCCGGCGGATACGCTCGCGGCATGGCCGATGACGCGCTGGGCATGAAATCGCCGGCCGACGTGGCGGCGGCGCTGGACGCGACCGGGTACCTGCCCGATGACGGGATCGCGACCGCGGCGTTCCTGTCGATGCGGATGCGACGCCCGCTGCTGTGCGAGGGCGAACCGGGTACCGGCAAGACCGCGCTGGCGCAGGCGCTCGCGAGCGCCCTGGACGTGGAGCTGATCCGGTTGCAGTGCCACGAGGGCATCGACGCCGCGCAGGCGCTCTACGACTGGGACTTCCCCCGGCAGCTGCTGCACCTGCGCACGCTGGAGGCCGCCTCCGGCGGTTCGCTGGACCCCGACGCCGCCGAGTCGTCGCTCTACACCAGCCGCTTCCTGCTCGCCCGGCCGTTGCTGCGCGCCCTGCGGGAGGCGCCCTGCGTGCTGCTGGTGGACGAGATCGACCGCGCCGACGACGAGTTCGAGGCGTTCCTGCTGGAGGTGCTCTCGGAGTACTCGGTGAGCATCCCCGAGTACGGAGTGGTGCGGGCCGCCGAGCCGCCGATCGTCGTCCTGACCTCCAACCGGACGCGCGAGGTGCATGACGCGCTCAAGCGGCGCTGCCTCTACCACTGGCTCGAACACCCGGGTCTGGAACGCGAGGTCGCCATCCTGCGGCGGCGTCTTCCGGGCCTGGACGAGCGGCTCGCCGAGCAGGTCGCGGCGGCGGTGCAGCGGATGCGCCAGCTCGAGCTGCTCAAGCCGCCGGGGGTCGCCGAGGCGCTGGACTGGGCGCAGTCGCTGCTGGCGCTCGGCAAGGACGAGCTGGACACCGAGGTCGCGGCGAGCACCCTCGGCGCCGTGCTGAAGTACCGGGAGGACGCCGAGCGGGTCCGCGCCGCGTGGGAGTGAGGACGACATGGACCGCACGGTGATCGGGCTGGTGGGGTTCGCCCGCGCGCTGCGGCATTCCGGCATGGCCTGCGGTCCCTCCCGCGTGCAGGCGTTCCTCGACGCCGCCGAGGAGGTCGGCCTGGACGAGCGGGACTCGCTGTACTGGGCCGGCCGGCTCACGCTGTGCTCCGACCCCGACGACATCCCGCGCTACGACACCGCCTTCGGCTGCTGGTTCGGCCACGACCCGATGCCCTCGCCGCAGGACGGCCACGCCGTGCCCCGCCCGGCGCGGATCGCGGCGCTGACCTCCGCCTCCGGAGAGAGCGACGAGGGTGCCGAGCCGCTGTCGGCCGCGGCCAGCGAGGCCGAGGTGCTGCGCAGGCGCGACTTCGCCGAGCTGGGTACCGCTGAGCGGGAGCACCTGCGCAGGCTGCTCGCGGTGCTGCGCCCCGACCCGCCGCAGCGGCCCGCGCTGCGCCGGGCGCCGTCGAGGCGCGGCCAGATGGACGCCCGCGCCACGCTGCGCGAACTGCTGCGCACCGCCGGGGAGCCCCTGCGGCTGCCGCGCCGGAGCCGGGCGCGCAGGCCGCGCCGCGTGGTGCTGCTGATCGACGTGTCCGGGTCGATGGCGCCCTACGCCGACTCGCTGCTGCGCTTCGCCCACGTCGTCGTCCGCCGCTCGCCCGCCAGCACGGAGGTCTTCACGCTGGGTACCCGCATGACCCGCGTGAGCAGGCAGTTGCGGCAGCGCGACCCGGAGCAGGCGCTCGACGCCGCCGCCCGGGCGGTGCCCGACTTCTCCGGCGGCACCCGGCTCGGGGAGACGCTGCGGGCGTTCCTGGACCGCTGGGGGCAGCGCGGGGTGGCTCGCGGCGCGGTCGTGGTGCTGTTCTCCGACGGCTGGGAGCGCGGCGACGTGTCGGTGCTGGCCGAGCAGATGCGCAGGCTGCGCCGGCTCACCAGGTCGGTCATCTGGGCCAACCCGCACGCCGGGCACGAAGGCTACGAACCGGTGCAGTCCGGAATTGTTGCCGCCATGCCGCACGTTGACGGAATGGTCGCGGGCCACAGCCTGCGCGCGTTGGAAGAGATCTGGGCGCGGGTACTCGACCGCTGAGAGCCGCAGGGGAGTCGTCGTGCGAGACGTGCTGGACGAATTGATCAAGCGCTACGAGTCGGGCCAGGCCGTGGGGCTCGGGACGGTGGTGGCGACCTTCCGCTCGGCGCCGCGGCCGCCGGGGGCGGCCATGCTGGTCACCGCCGACGGCGAGGCGGTCGGCAGCGTGTCGGGCGGCTGCGTCGAGGGCGCGGTGTACGAGCGGGGCGAGGCGGTGCTCGACGGTGAGCGCCCGGCGTTGCAGCGCTACGGCGTCAGCGACGACGACGCCTTCGCGGTCGGCCTGACCTGCGGCGGCATCCTCGACGTCTTCGTGGAGCGCGTCGACCGGGAGTCGTTCCCCGAACTGGGCGAGGTCGCCGAGTCGGTGCGGCTGGAGGAGCCGGTCGCGGTGGCGACCGTCGTCGAGCACCCGGACTCCGGCCGCATCGGGGCACACCTGGTGATCTGGGGCGACCGGACCAGCGGCGGGCTCGGCGAACAGCGCGTCGACGACGCGGTGGCCGACGACGCGCGCGGCATGCTGGCCGCCGGTCGCAGCGGTGTCCTGGAGTACGGCCCGCAGGGCCAGCGCCGGGGCGAGGGGATGCGGGTGTTCGTCAACGCATTCGAACCGCCGCCGCGGATGCTGGTGTTCGGCGCGATCGACTTCGCCGCCGCGATGGCCCGCATCGGCTCGTTCCTGGGCTACCGCGTCACGGTCTGCGACGCGCGGCCCGTGTTCGCCACCCGCAGCCGGTTTCCCGAGGTCGACGAGGTCGTGGTCGACTGGCCGCACCGCTACCTGTCCGCGGAGGTGGAGGCGGGCCGGGTGGACGAGCGCACCGCGGTGATGGTGCTGACCCACGACCCGAAGTTCGACGTGCCGCTGCTCGAGGTCGCGTTGCGGCAGCGGCTGGCCTACGTCGGGGCGATGGGCTCGCGCCGGACCCACGACGACCGGATCGCCCGGTTGCGCGAGACCGGGGTGGGCGATCGCGAGCTCGACCGGCTGAGCTCCCCGATCGGGTTGGACCTGGGTGCCCGCACCCCGGAGGAGACCGCGGTGTCCATCGCGGCGGAGCTGATCGCCCTGCGCTGGGGTGGTCGCGGAGTGCGACTGTCCGACCGGGAGGGACCGATCCACCATCACTCGTGAGCGCGCTTGCCCGTGTCCCCTCCACGTAGCAGGCTCTGGGGAGTGACGTCCGTCACCCAGGCGGAGCAGTCCGGTTCCCGAATGTCCGCGCAACGCGCCTCGTGAGCGGCAGAGCCGGCCGGTGCCGGAGGGCCGCCCGCGACGGACGAACCTCCGGAGGAGGCCGCAATGCCGCGCATCACCGTCAACGTGGACGGCACCCGTTACACCGACGACGTAGAGCCTCGAACACTCCTCGTCCACCACCTACGCGAGCGACTCGGAAAGGTCGGCACGGTCGTCGGTTGCGACACCAGCAACTGCGGGGCGTGCACCGTCCACCTCGACGGGCAGAGCGTGAAGTCCTGCTCGGTGCTCGCCGTGCAGGCGGACGGCTGCGAGGTGACCACCATCGAGGGGCTGGCCCGCGAGGGCGAGCTGCACCCCATCCAGCAGGCGTTCCACGACAACCACGCGCTCCAGTGCGGGTTCTGCACGCCCGGCATGATCATGCAGGCGCTGGACCTGCTCGCCGAGAACCCCGACCCGGACACCGACGAGGTCCGCGAGGGCCTGGAAGGCAACCTCTGCCGCTGCACCGGCTACCAGAACATCGTCAAGGCGGTGCGGGACGCGGCGCAGAAGATGCGGCCCGGTGCCGGACCGCCGATCGAGCACACCGACGACACCCCGCTGCAGCGCACCGGTCAGGAGCAGGACACGAAGGTGAAGGGAGGTCGCCAGTCATGACCTCGACGCTGGAACCGGAGCTCGGACGTTCCCGCAAGCGCAAGGAGGACGCCCGGCTGATCACCGGCCGGACGCGCTGGACCGACAACCTGACCCCGACCGGCACGCTGCACCTGGCACTCCTGCGCAGCCCGGTCGCGCACGCCAGGATCACCTCGATCGACACCAGCCAGGCCCGCGAGATGTCCGGGGTGGTGGCGGTGCTGACCGGCCGCGACCTCGCCGCCGAGCAGGGCAGCCTGCCGTGCGCGTGGCCGATCACCGAGGACATGAAGGCTCCCACCGCACCCTCGCTGGCCGTCGACACCGTGAACTTCGCCGGTGAGGCGGTGGCCGTCGTCGCGGCCCGCAGCGCCGCCGAGGCTCGCGACGCGCTGGACGCGATCGACGTCGACTACGAGGACCTGCCGGTCGTGCTGGACATGGAGTCCGCGCTGCGCGACGACTCGCCGTTGGTGCACGAGGACCTCGGCACCAACCGCAACGCGACCTGGACCTTCGACTCCGCCGAGGCCGGCACCGGCGGGAACGTCGAGGAGGCGCTGTCGGCCGCCGAGGTGCGCGTCGAGCGGACCTTCCGCCAGCAGCGGCTGATCCCCGCGTTCATGGAAC
Organism: Saccharopolyspora erythraea; assembly: GCF_018141105.1. NCBI lineage: Bacteria > Bacillati > Actinomycetota > Actinomycetes > Pseudonocardiales > Pseudonocardiaceae > Saccharopolyspora > Saccharopolyspora erythraea. The sequence continues at coordinate 603,198 of NZ_CP054839.1, forward strand.
CCCGCTCGGTCGTGGTCGACCCGACCGGCGACCAGATCACCATGTGGTCGGCCACGCAGGTGCCGCACATCCTGCGGCTGATGCTGGCGATGACGCTGGGCGAGCCGGAGCACCGCATCCGGGTCATCGCGCCCGACGTCGGCGGCGGCTTCGGCGGCAAGCTGCAGGTGACCCCGGAGGAGGTCATCACCTTCCTGCTGGCCAGGCGCCTGGGCAGGCCGGTCAAGTGGACCGAGAGCCGCTCGGAGACGATGGTCTCCGCCCACCACGGCCGCGACCAGGTGCAGAAGCTGGCGATCTCGGCCCGCCGTGACGGCACCATCACCGGGCTGAAGGTCGAGCTGCTCGCCGACATGGGCGCCTACCTGCGACTGGTCACCCCGGGCGTGCCGATCCTCGGCGCGTTCATGTTCAACGCGATCTACAAGATCCCGGCCTACCACTTCAGCTGCACCAACGTCTTCACCAACAAGACACCGACCGACGCCTACCGGGGCGCGGGCCGGCCGGAGGCGACCTTCGCCATCGAGCGGATCATGGACGAGCTCGCCGCCGAGCTCGGCATGGACCCGATGGAGCTGCGGCGCAGGAACTGGATCGGCCACGACGAGTTCCCCTACACGACGGTGGCCGGGCTGACCTACGACTCCGGCAACTACGAGGCCGCCACCGACAAGGCGATGGAGCTGTTCGGCTACGACGCGCTGCGCGAGGAGCAGGCCGAGCGCAGGCGCCGCGGCGACCCGGTGCAGCTCGGCATCGGCATCTCCACCTTCACCGAGATGTGCGGGCTCGCGCCTTCGCGGGTGCTGGGCTCGCTGTCCTACGGAGCGGGCGGCTGGGAGCACGCGTCGATCCGCGTGCTGCCGACCGGCAAGGTCGAGGTCGTCACCGGCACCTCCCCGCACGGTCAGGGGCACGAGACGGCGTGGAGCCAGATCGTGGCCGACCGGCTGGGCGTGGCCTTCGACGACGTCATCGTGCTGCACGGCGACACCCAGAGCTCGCCCAAGGGCATGGACACCTACGGTTCCAGGTCGCTGGCGGTCGGCGGCATCGCCGTCGTGCAGGCCGCGGACAAGGTGGTGGAGAAGGCCAAGAAGATCGCCGCGCACCTGCTCGAGTGCTCCGAGGACGACGTGGAGTTCAGCTCGGGCCGCTTCGGCGTGCGCGGCACCGACCGGGGCACCGCGCTCGGCGACATCGCGCTCGCCGCGTTCGCCGCGCACGACCTGCCCGACGGCGTGGAGCCGAGCCTCGACGCCGACGCCACCTACGACCCGGAGAACTTCTCGTTCCCGCACGGCACCCACCTGTGCGCGACCGAAGTGGACACCGAGACCGGAGGGGTGAAGATCCGCTCCTACGTCTCGGTGGACGACGTCGGCGCGGTGGTCAACCCGCTCATCGTCGAGGGCCAGGTGCACGGCGGGCTCGCGCAGGGCATCGCGCAGGCGCTGTTCGAGGAGGCCGTGTACGACGAGGAGGGCACGCTGACCACCGCGACGCTGGCCGACTACCTGGTGCCGTCGGCGGTGGACCTGCCGGAGTTCACCACCGACCGCACCGAGACCCGGGCCACCTCCAACCCGCTCGGCGTGAAGGGCGTGGGGGAGGCGGGCACGATCGCCTCGACCCCGGCGGTGGTCAACGCGATCGTCGACGCCGTCCGGCACCTCGGCGTCAGCGACGTCGAGATGCCTTGCTCGCCGCAGCGCGTGTGGCGGGCGGTGGCCGGGGCCCGGCCCGCGGAGTCCACCGCGCCGGAGGCGGGCGGCGGACTCGGTTCGATCGACACCAGCGGACAGGGAGGCAGCCGGTGATCCCCGCATCGTTCGACTACATCGCACCGTCCACAGTGGAAGAGGCGGTGGCCGCGCTGGCCGAGGCCGGTGAGGACGCCAAGGTGCTGGCGGGCGGGCAGAGCCTGCTGCCGGTGCTGCGGATGCGCATGGCCGACCCCGGGGTCGTCGTCGACGTCGGCAAGATCGAGTCGATGCGCGGCGTCCGCGACGAGAGCGACGCGATCGTCATCGGCGCCATGACCACCCACCACGACGTGCTGCGCGACCAGCTCGTCCGCCAGCACGCCGAACTGATCGCGCTCACCACCCGCACCGTGGCCGACCCGCAGGTGCGCCACCGCGGCACCTTCGGCGGGTCGCTGGCCCACGCCGACCCGGCAGGCGACCTGCTGGCCCCGGTGCTGGCGCTCGGCGCGGAGATGGTCATCGCCGGACGCGAAGGCACGCGGACCGTTCCCGCGGCCGAGTTCTTCGTCGACTACTTCACGACCGCGCTGGCACCCGACGAGATCCTGGTCGAGGTGCGGGTGCCGAAGTTCACCGGCTGGAGCGCGCACTACGAGAAGTTCAACCGGGTCGCCCAGGCGTGGTCGCTGGTCGGCGTCGCGGCCGCGGTGCGCGTCGAGGAGTCCTCGATCGCGGACGTGCGCATCGGCCTGACCGCCATGGGCCCGACCCCCGTCCGCGCGACCGGCGTCGAACAGGCGCTGATCGGCGGACCCGCCACGGCCGAGGCGATCCGCGAAGCGGCCTCGCACGCGGCCGAGGGCACCAGCCCGACGGGCGACGCCAGCGCCGATCCCGACTACCGGGAGCACCTGGCCAGGGTGCTGACGGGGCGGGCGGTGCTCGCGGCGGCGGGCGGCTAGAAATGTTCCACAAGTGGTTTGCGTAGCCGTGCGGGTGGCGGAACCTCAGAAGCCTTCTCGCTCCGGGATCGCCGAGCTCGTGAATGTCCGATTCACCACGTCGGCGCTGTCCCCGCGAGAGAGCTTCTGAGAACCCGCGGGGGTGCGAGCCGGGGCCCGCACCGCAAGCGGCTGGCGCCGCTTGCCGAACAGGCCCAGTGCCGCACGGCGGGGCCTCCGCGGGGCGGCCGGGCCGGGGCGAGGACCTCTGCAGGGGCGGCCGCGCCGGGGTGACCCGGCGAGGGTGGAGCTCCGCGCCGATCCGGGCGAGAATCGGGTTCGGATCGGCGCACCCACCAACTCCAAACGCGCCGGCGGTCCGGGCACTCCGGCTGGAGGGCCCGGCCCCGGCCGAACCGCCCGGCTCGGCGGCCGTCCGCGGCGGCGGGCCGTCTCGTCATGAACACGGAGGACCTTCCAGTGCAAATGCAGCACCACTTCACCGTTCCGGTGCCCGTCGACGTGGCCTGGAAGGCGTTGCTCGATCCGGAACGGGTGGCCCCGTGCATGCCGGGTGCCACCCTCACCAAGTCCGAGGGCGACGAGTTCGCCGGCACCGTGAAGGTCAAGCTCGGACCGGTGTCGCTGCTCTACAAGGGAACCGGCACGTTCACCGAGGTCGACGAGGCGGGCAGGCGCGCCGTCATCGAGGCCAGCGGCAAGGACTCGCGCGGCAACGGCACCGCCGCCGCGACCGTGACCGCGGTGCTGACCGCCGCGGACGGCGGGACGTCGGTGCAGGTCGACACCGACCTGAAGATCACCGGCAAGCCCGCCCAGCTCGGACGCGGTCTGATCTCCGAGGTGGGCGGCAAGATCCTCAACCAGTTCGCGGGCTGCCTGTCCGAGAAGCTCGCGGGCGAGCCGGAGGCCCCGGCCGAGCCCGAGACCTCCGCACCGGCCGGGGAGACCGCGTCGACCGGGGACGCCGACGGCGTTCCGGCGAGCGAGCCCTCGGGCAGCTCGGTCAACGGCGACCGCAGCTCGGCGGCCCGCGCCGCGGGCGAGGACGCCGCTGCCGCGTCGGAGTCCGCCCAGCGCGAGACCGCCGCGCGGACCCGCCGTCCGGGCTGGCGGGTCACCCCGCCGTCGGGGGAGGGCCAGTGGTCGAGCACCGCGCAGGAGACGGCCGCCAACCGCGCGGACGCGGTCGTGACCGGCAAGCCGATGCCGTCCGACGAGGCCATCGACCTCCTCGGCACGGCGGGTGCGCCGGTGCTCAAGCGCGTCGCCCCGATCGCGGCGGCCGTCATCGGCCTGCTGATCGTCCTGCGCCTCCTCCGCCGCAGGCGGCGGGCCTGAACGGGGAGGGGCGCCACCGCGGTCACTACGGAAAGTGATCTTCACCCGAAGATCAACACGGGGCAGTGAAACGCCTGCACAGGCGGCTGACCCAGCCTGCCGGACGGCCTTGTGCGGTGTTGACTCCTGATCGGCGCGAGCGAGATTCGCCGTGCTGGACAGGAGGTTCGCAGAAGATGTTGAAGTCCATGGCCAGGATGCTGGTTCCGGCGGCGCTGCTGGTGGCCTCCGCCGCGTTCGTCCCGATGACGGCGCAGGCGGTCGAGACGCCCCGCACCAACGGCGACTGCACGAACTACGCCGACGACCAAGACATCAACGAGAACGCCGCCGAGGTGGCCTGCAACGCCAAGACCAACGACGAGTGCCTGGCCGCGTTCTCCCAGGGAGGCGTCGCGCCGGAGGCCGCGAAGGCGGCCTGCGACATCCGGGCGCGCGTGGCGCAGTAGCCGTGACCGCTCGAAGACTGAGCCCGGGACCGCGGTCCCGGGCTCAGCCGTTTTTCCGGGGCGTGAGTCCGTTGGGTCGCTGTCGCTGCGGAGAAGACTGCTCACCCCGCGGGCAGGAGGGCGTGGACGCGGCGCAGCCGGTCCAGCCACCGCCGCTGGACGTCGGCGGGCGGCGTGGCCGCCGCTACCAGCGCGGGCGTGGGCTCCGGCGGACGCCGGGGCACCGGCAGCCGGCCGTCGGCGGGCACCAGCGAGTCGGCGACGACGTCGCCTTCGAGCAACGCGATCGTGCCGAGCCCGCAGGCGAAGGGCAGCTGCGGCAGCGCACCCGCCAGCGCGAGCTGCGCGGCCAGGCCCACGCTGCTCTCGACCGCCGACGAGACCACGCACGGCAGGCCGCTCGCCTCGGCCACCCGCAGCGCGCGGCGCACCCCGCCCAGCGGCGAGACCTTGATGACCGCCACGTCGGCGGCACCCGCCACGGCCACCCGCATCGGGTCCTCGGCCCGCCGGATCGACTCGTCGGCGGCGATGCGGACCTCGACCCGCCGCCGGACCGCGGCGAGCTCGTCGACCGACGGGCACGGCTGCTCGACGTACTCCAGGCCGCCCGCCGCGCGGTCCAGCTCGCGGATCCGGGCGACCGCGGTGTCGACGTCCCAGGCGGCGTTGGCGTCGACGCGCACCGCACCGCCGGGGCCGAGCGCGTCGCGCACCGCGGCCACCCGCTCGACGTCCTCGCCGGGCGGACGGCCGGGCTCGGCCACCTTCACCTTCGCGGTGGCGCACCCGGAGCCCGCGGCGATCTCGTGCGCCTTCTCCGGCGTCACGACCGGAACCGTGCAGTTCACCGGCACGCTGTCGCGCACCGGCTCCGGCCAGTCGCCCGCGCACGCCTCCAGCGCGGTGGCCAGCCACGGCACCGACTCTTCGTCGCCGTAGTCGTCGAAGGGGCAGAACTCGCCCCAGCCCGCCGGACCGCGCAGCAGGACGCCCTGGCGGACGGTGATGCCCCGGAACCGGTTTCGCATCGGGAGCCCGTAGACCCGCACGGCGTCGAGGTCGGTCAGTTCGATCCTTGCCCCGGTCGCGTCCATGGCCTGATCCTTTCAGCCCTAAACCGATCGTGCGTGCCGAGGGACCGCACACCGCCCGGATGGCCGTGCGACCCGAACGCCGCTGCGACTGTCGGCGGTTGCTACGAATCCGGCCCGCTCGTGAGCGGTTGGGCACCGCTGCCGGCCAGCGGCACATCGCCCGCCCGCTCCTCGGGTTCCCAGCGGAGCAGGTCGCCGGGCTGGCACTCGAGCACCTCGCACAGCGCCGCGAGCGTGGTGAAGCGAACCGCCTTGGCGCGACCGTTCTTGAGCACCGCCAGGTTCGCAGGGGTGATGCCCACGCGCTCCGCGAGAACGCCCACGGACATCTTGCGCTTGGCCAGCATCACGTCGATGTCGACGACGACCGGCATCAGATCACCTCGTTCAGCTCCGCCTGCAGGTGCTTGGCCTCGGAGTCGCGCGCGACCGCCTGGGCCAGCAGCGTCCGCAGCACGAGCACGAGCAGGGCGACCCCGGCGACCATCACGCCCGCCCCGCCGATCAGGAGGACCACGCCCGGGGCGACCGCCTCGCCCGGTGCGAGTGCGACGCCCAGCGCGAACGTGAGGAGGGAGGCCGCCCCGACCGCGCCGAGCACGACGTCGACGTAGCGGAAGGCGGCGTGGGAGAACACCGTGCCCCGTCGGACCATCGTCAGCAGCCGCCACACGCAGACCATGGTGACCTGGCAGGTCACGATGCCGAGCAGCACGATCGCGATGACCGGGACCCGCACGGCGGCCGGGGCCTCGTCCAGGTCGGTGGCCAGCAGCGGCACCATCACCGCCTGGACGAACAGCGAGCCGGCGAGCCCGAAGGCGAGCACCACGCGCAGCGCCAGTACAGCCACTTTCCCCATTGGCCCTCCTTCGATCGAATAGCGATCTAAATCTATCGTTATTCGGTAGGTCGGGCAATGGGGCCTCTGCCGTGGCGCTCGAGCCAGGGCTGATGACGCAGATCGATGAAGACATCCGGACGTGCTGGAGATCGTCTCGACGGGCTGGAGACCGTCTCGGCGTACTGGAGCCAGGGGCCGCACACCACGGAGTGCAGGAGCGGGACCGGTTCGGGTGCGCACGCCTGCGCGGCGGTACCGCTACCCCTCGGCCGCCTACGCGACGCTGGGGCGCCCGAGGTCGAAGACGTCGACCTCGAAACGCGCCCACTGCTGCCGCAGCGCGGTGACGCCGTTGTCGAGGATGAAGTTCAGCTCGCCCAGCGTCACCGGCAGCAGCGTGAAGACCTGGAGCTGCTCGATGCCATCAGGGTCGGTGAAGCGGGTGAACTCCGGCGGGAACATCGGGTGGCCGCTGGCCAGCACGCCGTGGAACTCGGTGTGCGGCAGCAGCGGCTCCTCGTTGGGCACGATCTGGTCGGGCACCAGGTGGGTTTGCTGCGTGACCAGCAGCTCGGCGGTCAGGTCGACCAGGTGCCTGGCCGCCTCCGCCTGCTCCTTGTAGACCGTGCACGCCAGCTCCTGCGCCGGCTCGGCACCCAGCGGCTGGAAGCGCAGGCCGCTGCTGATCACCGTGGTCAGGTGGTAGCGCTCCTGCTGGAAGAACACCAGCGCGTAGCCGCGGTTGTCGCCCCGCACGTTCGGCGGCTCGGCACCGGACGGCCGTCCGGCGTGCCGTTCCAGGTTCTCCGCGAGCCCCACGAACCGGTGCGCACCACCCACAGTCGTTCCGTGCTGCTCGGCGCTCATCCGCTCTCCCGCTGAATGCCTACGTTGCCGCCCACGTTATCCGGTCCGGCTGCCGGTGTGGCCGTTTTGCCGCCGCGCCCGCGGGTCCGCATCAGCCCACGTCGGGGATGGCGGGTCCCAGCAGGTCGTCGGCGTCCACGATCCGGTACGCGTAGCCCTGCTCGGCCAGGAACCGCTGCCGGTGCGCGGC